>JARLGS010000921.1 GCA_031292695.1 Mycobacterium sp.
CGAGTTCGGACCGGCTGCGCGCCCGCGTGGTGAGCAGACGCAGGCACACGTCCCGCGCCTGCTCGTCACGTCGCGGCGGCTCAGCCGGTTCGGCCTCAGAAGTCAACCGGGGCGGGAAGGACGTCATCGACCACACCACCGGTCACGACAGCACCGATGCCCAGCTTCTCCTTGATCTTCTTCTCGATCTCGTTGGCGGCATCGGCATTCTGCAGCAGGTAGTTGCGGGCGTTCTCCTTGCCCTGGCCCAGCTGCTCGCCGTCGTAGGTGAACCAGGAACCCGACTTACGGATGAAGCCGTGCTCGACACCCATGTCGATGAGCGAGCCCTCGCGACTGATGCCGTGGCCGTAGAGGATGTCGAACTCGGCCTGCTTGAACGGCGGCGCGACCTTGTTCTTGACGACCTTGACCCGGGTACGGTTACCGACCGCATCGGTACCGTCCTTGAGCGTCTCGATCCGGCGCACGTCCATACGCACCGAGGCGTAGAACTTCAAAGCCTTACCGCCGGTGGTGGTTTCGGGCGAACCGAACATCACGCCGATCTTCTCGCGCAGCTGGTTGATGAAGATGGCGGTGGTGTTCGAGTTGCTCAGTGCACCGGTCATCTTGCGCAGCGCCTGGCTCATCAGACGGGCCTGCAGACCAACGTGGCTGTCGCCCATCTCGCCCTCGATTTCGGCGCGGGGCACCAGCGCGGCCACCGAGTCGATGACCAGGATGTCGATGGCACCGGAACGCACCAGCATGTCGGCGATCTCCAGCGCCTGCTCACCGGTGTCGGGCTGGGACACCAGCAGGGCGTCGGTATCGACACCGAGCTTCTTGGCGTAGTCGGGATCCAGCGCGTGCTCGGCGTCGATAAACGCCGCAATGCCGCAGGCTGCCTGGGCGTTGGCCACCGCATGCAGGGCCACGGTGGTCTTACCCGAAGATTCCGGGCCGTAGATCTCGACGACCCGGCCACGGGGCAAACCGCCGATGCCGAGCGCCACGTCAAGGGCGATGGAGCCGGTCGGGATGACCGAAATCGGTTGGCGGGTCTCTTCTCCGAGCCGCATCACCGAGCCCTTGCCGAAGCTCTTGTCAATCTGCGCGAGGGCCAGCTCGAGCGCCTTCTCGCGATCCGGGGCCTGTGCTGCCATGGGTGATCTCCGTCCTCGTGGGTGTTCGTTGACCGGGTTTCCGATCGGTTGGCCGTGACGCTAGATGAGGCCACCGACAAGTTCGGCGGTTGAACTGAGGATCAGACTAACGAACAGATGTTCGATGGCAAGCAAGGCGCGCCGGTCGGCGTGTCACCACTGATCGCGCGGGACATCGAAGTCCGCGCACAGCGCCCGCCACACATCGCGGGGTTCGACGCCGGCCTCGATGGCCTCGGCCGGAGTGCGCCCACCCAGGGTCGCCAGCACGTGGTCGACCACCAGCGAGGCGCCGCGTGCCGCGCCGAACTGGTCCTCGACCAGCAAGGAGAATTCGGTCAGTCGCACCGCACCAACCTACCCAGTACCGGCATTCAGCACCGCACGGCACACAGCCACCGGATCGGCGACGTCCGCCACACTGGCACCGGCACGCCGGGCCGCATCCCGGTATCGCGGCGTCGCCAGCACCCGGTCGACGGCCGAAGCGAGGGCCGCACCGGTCAACGGCCGGATCAACTCTGCACTGCCTTGCCGCACAACCCTATTGGCGATCTCCCACTGGTCGCCACCACCGGGCACCGCCACCAGCGGCACTCCGGCCAGCAGCGTCTTGGACACGATGCCGTGCCCGCTGCCGCAGATCATCACATCGGCCTGCTTCAGCAGTTCATCCTGGCGGCCCAGCCCGACCACGGCCCAGGGCGGTACGGGCACGTCGGCCCCACGCAGCCGCGACACCACCACGCGGGCACCATCCGGCAGCGTCTGCCCCGGGATCAGCACCCGCAGGGCCAGGTCGTCGAGGCCCTGCATGCCCGTCGTGGCCGTCGACGGCGCGATCACCACCACCGGCCCGTCACCCGGCGGCACCTCCAGCACGGCCGAGGTCGGCTCGAAGTGCAACGGGCTCACCACCACGGCCTCAGCCGGCCAATCCGGACGCGGCACCTCCAACCCGGGCAGGGTGGCAATCAGCCGCCGCGCCGGCCCGGGATCGGTTGCGGACAAACCGATTCCGGCACGCGCGGCGGCTCGCTGCCGGTCTCCCTGACGCACCGAGCGGGCGGTCAGAAAACGCATCACCGAGTCCCGCAGCCGGCCGCGGATTCCCACCCCGGGTGCCAGCCCGCTGCCGAGCGGCGGCAGTCCCTTCGACGGCAGATACAGCGGGTGCGGACTCAATTCAACCCACGGCAGGCCGAGCAATTCGGCGGCCATGCCACCGCACACCGTGATGACGTCCGAGACCACCAGATCGGGAGCCAATTCCCGCAGTGCCGGGCGGTTGAGCACCGCCATCCGCGCGGCACGCTCGTGGATCTTGGCCCCTGAGTCGGCATCGTCGTCGCCGTCCTCGGGGTCGAGGCCGGCCAGTTCCCGCGCATCGACACCGACGTCGCGGGCCGTCTGCAGCCACTGTCGTCCGGTCAGCAGCACCGGCTCATCGCCGCCCGCCAGGAATCGAAGGCACAACGCGATCGCCGGAAAGGCATGGCCGGGATCGGGACCGGCGACCACAGCGACGCGCATCGGGTCACCCTGTCACACCGGCACCGGCGCCCCGTCGGGCAGGAGTCGCACTAAGCCTGATGGCCGCGCTCCGCACCGCGGCTCGTACCTCGCCGCCTGATCGTCGCGCGTCTAGGGTGGGGCCTATGACGCAGAGCACACCAGCGCAGCACCAGCCGACGCCGAACGGTTCGGCTGCACAGACCAACGCACAGATCGTCGAGTCGTTCCTCTACGCCCTGCAGGCGGTGGACCTCGAGACCGCCGACTCGCTGCTGGACGACGATCTGGTGTACGAGAACGTGGGTCTGCCGACGATCCATGGCCGGGCCCGCGCCATCAAGCTGTTCCGCGCCATGGAGGGCCGGGGCGGCTTCGAGGTCAAGTTCCACCGGGTGGCCGCCGAGGGCAGCGCGGTGCTCACCGAGCGGACCGATGCCATCGTCATCGGACCGCTGCGCCTGCAGTTCTGGGTGTGCGGGGTGTTCGAGGTCCACAATGGCCGCATCACCCTGTGGCGGGACTACTTCGACATGTTCGACATGCTCAAAGCCACCGTGCGCGGGCTGATCGGCGTCGCCATCCCGGCCCTGCGGCCCACCATGTAGCCAGCAGTAAAATCGGCCACTATGGCCAACCCCAACCGCCCTAAGCCCAACGTCTGGCAGTACATCAAGTACAGCTACGGCGGTCAGCTGCCCGACACGATGCGCGGTTGGGTAACCGAGGACCTCACCGGCGAGCGCGCGACGCTGCGGGTCGTCGTGCGGATGTTCGTTCCGGCGTTCCTGATCCTGATACCGATCTGGTTCCTGCCCGAGCTTCTCGGCGTCCACGGGTCGTCGGATCTCGTCATCCGCCTCAGCGCGACGGTGCCCATCTTGATTCCGGTGGTGTACTTCTCCCACGCGCTGAACAAGATCTGGCGCCGTCACATGCTGGTCAAGCACGGCATCGACCCGAAATGCCTCGACGACGTGCTGCGTCGGAAGAACGCCCGCATCCATGCGGCCTATGAGGAGCGGTACGGCAGGCGACCCGATTCGGACGGCACGGGCAGCTCCACCACGATCTGACCGTCAGGCCTGGCGCAGGCGTCCCAGTTCGTCGAAAGCCTGTGCCCAGGCGCTGAGGCGGTCAGTCGCGGCGACCAGTTCGCTGCGGTAACGCTGCTCGGACATCGCCCGCGCAGAACCCGCGCCATTGTTCGCTGCTGATACCAATTGTGCTGCCGCCGTGACGATGTCGGCGTACTGCTGGACACCGGCATCGAGCTGGGCGGTATAGGCCCGGATCGTGGGCGCCAAGTGCGCGCGGGACTGCGGCACCGAACTGGCTGCCCGCTCCATCGCGACCACTTCCCCGGCCGTGCCGGCCAGCGCTGCCGCCGAGACGTTGGCCGCGGCGGTCACTTCGGCGACCTCCGCAGCAGGCAGCAACTGGCCCCGCTGGATGACGCTGAGCAACGAGAACAGACCACGTTCCGCCGACGCCAGGGTCTCCATCGGCCGGCGGGCCGCCGAACCCCGCGGCGGCAGCAGCCCGGACGTCCGCGCGGGCGGCAGCGGCTCGCCGCGCAGCCACCGATACCGCATGAAGCACAGGGTGGCCAGGAACGCGGCCCCGCCCGCGATCGGGCCGGTGATGATCAGGACCCAGAACGGGGTGCTCCAGACCGCGAGCAGGGCCGTCAGACCGATCCAGAAGCCGCTGGCAGCGGCAAAGAACCAGCCCAGGCGCAGCGCCCAGCGCCGCTTGCGCAGCAGCCTGGCCCGCGGATCAGCTGCCGCACCCAGCCGTTGGGCCAGCAGGTCGGACAGTTCGGCGGCAGTGTCGACACCGCGTTGCAGTGCCGCCTGCCAGCCCCGGGTGTCCCCCGGTCGGCCGGCCGGCTGGGCGTTCACCACTGCCCCCTCATCTGAAAGTTACTGCGACAACGGGTTTTCCGGAGCCGCCGGGTTGGCCGCCGGAGCTGCGGGAGCAGCCGGCGCACCGGCGCCACCGGCGGGCAGGGAATTGCCCTGCATCGACGCCCGGATCTGCTCCAGGCGCGAATGCCCGGCCATCTCGACGCTGGCCTGCTGCACCTCGAGCATCCGGCCCTGGACGGAGTTCTGGGCCAGCTCCGCGGAGCCCATTGCGTTGGCGTAGCGGCGCTCGATCTTGTCGCGCACCTCATCGAGGCTGGGCGTGTTGCCGGGCGCGGCGATCTCGCTCATCGATCGCAGCGAGGCGCTGACCTGCTCCTGCATCTTGGCCTGCTCCAGCTGGGACAGCAGCTTGGTGCGCTCGGCGATCTTCTGCTGCAGCACCATCGCGTTCTGCTCGACAGCCTTCTTGGCCTGAGTGGCGGCCTGCAAGGACTGGTCGTGCAGGCCCTTGAGGTCCTCGACGCTCTGCTCGGCGGTCACCAGCTGGGCGGCGAAGGCCTCGGCGGCATTGTTGTACTCGGTGGCCTTGGCGACGTCCCCCGACGCGGTGGCCTGGTCGGCCAGGGTCAGCGCCTGCCGGACGTTGGCCTGCAGCTTCTCGATGTCGGCGAGCTGACGGTTCAGCCGCATCTCCAGCTGGCGCTGGTTGCCGATCACCGATGCCGCCTGCTGGGTCAGGGCCTGGTGCTGACGCTGGGCTTCCTCGATCGCCTGCTGAATCTGCACCTTGGGGTCGGCGTATTCGTCAACCTTGGAGCTGAACAGCGCCATCAGGTACTTCCACGCCTTGGTGAACGGGTTGGCCATGAGATCGGTCCGCCTTCGTGTCGTTCGTCGGGATCGGTTGTCAGGTTGCCGGCCGCGCAGGTGCCAGCGCGTCTACAGCCAACCTAGTGGGTGTGCACAGCCGGACACAGCCCAGATATGCATTGCAATCCGGTGAGTTGCCTGAGATCAGGCCACGGCCATCACGAGATTTTGCGGAATGACGACCCTGGTGGTGACGTCGATGTTCGTCAGGGTGCGGTCAGCCTCCGCGCGTTCGGTGTGCAGCATCTGGAGGGCAGCATCCGTGAGAACCTGCGACAGCGGAACGTCCAGGGCACCGCAAATGGCACCGAGCAGTTCGCTCGACGGCTCCTTGCGGCCACGCTCGACCTCCGACAGATAGCCGAGGCTCACCCGCGCACCGTCGGACACCTCACGCAGCGTGCGTCCCTGCCCGGTCCGGGCCTGACGCAGCACGTCACCGATGACCTCACGCAGCAATGTCGTCATCGCGTAATCCCCTTTGCCCTGAAAGCCAGCCTCACAGCCGGGACGAACAACCCGTTCTACACGGTCTTGTATGCACTAACGCGGCGGCGCACCGCTTTGGTTCCCGGTAGGACGGTTCAGGGCCGGCGAAAAGCCGAGACGACGTAATCGATGCCGGTCAGGACGGTCAGGACGACTGCGGCCCACATGAGAACCCAGGCCGACGTCAGCCACGGCGCAGGCCAGGCGTGCAGCGGCAGGATGAACAGGCCGATCGCGACCGCCTGCACCAATGTCTTGAGCTTGCCGCCGCGGCTGGCCGGGATGACGCCGCGCCGCAGCACCGCGAACCGCAGCAACGTCACGGCAAGCTCACGGGCCAGGATCACCGCGGTGATCCACCACGGCAGGTCGCCCAGCACCGACAGCCCGATCAGCGCGGCCCCGATCAGGGCTTTGTCGGCGATCGGATCGGCCAGCTTGCCGAACTCGGTGACCATGTCGAAATTGCGGGCGATCTCGCCGTCGAACCGGTCGGTGATGACAGCAGCCACAAAGACGACAAAAGCCGCGATCCGCCAACGTGTTTCGTGACCGTCGCCGGCGAACAGCGCCGCCAGGAAGACCGGAACCAGCGCGATGCGCACACCGGTGAGCAGATTGGCGATGTTCGCCACCCCGGCACGTTTGGCGCGCGGATCGGTATCTGACTGGCCTGGCACCGCAACAGGATATCCGGTCACCTACCGGGCGATACGCAGCCGATACCCTCCACTCGTGAGCGACGCACCGAAACGCGACACCCTGGCGGTTCGCCGCGCCCGGACTTCCGATGTCCCGGGGATCAAGGCCCTCGTCGACATCTACGCCGGAAAAATCCTGCTGGAGAAGAATCTGGTGACCCTCTACGAGGCGGTCCAGGAATTCTGGGTTGCTGAGCTGGACGGTGAGATCGTCGGTTGTGGGGCGCTGCACGTGCTGTGGGCAGACCTGGGCGAGGTGCGTACCGTCGCCGCGCATCCGAAGGTCCGTGGCAAGGGTGTCGGACATGCCGTGGTGGCCCAGCTCCTCGACGTGGCCCGCGAGCTGGAACTGCAGCGCGTGTTCGTGCTGACCTTCGAGATCGACTTCTTCACCCGGCACGGCTTCGAGGAGATCGAGGGCACTCCGGTCACCCCCGAGGTGTACGAGGAGATGTGCCGTTCCTACGACACCGGTGTGGCGGAGTTCCTGGACCTGTCGTACGTCAAGCCGAACACCCTGGGCAATAGCCGGATGCTGGTCACTTTGTAACGGTCAGTCAGCGGCCTCTGCGTTCCTGCGGGCGACGACGCGATCGCGAATGTCCATGATCGCGGCCCGGCGCCGGGACCGCCCGCCGCGGCCGAACGGAAGCGTCGGGATCACTTCGATCTTGTCGGAAATCCCGATCACGAGCTCGGCGATCTCGAGAACGAGCTCATTCGCCTCGTCAACTTGCCTGCTCATCGCCAGGACCGAGAGCAGCGCCTCGAGTACCAGCCGTGCGACCAGCACGACCGCGACGCACGCAATAGGGCCGGCAACGATCAGCCAGAACAGGCCGAGCAGCACGGAGAACCCGAACACCACGACCGCGACGAACACGTACGAACTCAGTGCGCCGGCAATGACGAGCCCGTACAGCAGCGGAACCAGCCGCTGCGCAGTGGCCGTCCGGAACCCGAAGTCGGTGAAAGCCGTCAGCGCAGGCCAGCTCCGTCCGCCGGCATCGAACCCGGGCTCGATCTCGTCTTCAAGCGAAATGTCAACCACGACAAGGCCTCCCTTCTCCGGACCAGCGTCCCACAGAAGGCCGAATCGGTCGCTCCGGCGATACCCGATCGCCGGCTCCACACCGCTAGCGCATCACCCGGCTCAGAAACCCGGTTCGTCGCCGCCCACCGAGCCGTTGGCGTCCGAACCGCCCTGGATCAGCATCAGCGTGCCGGCCAGCTCGTCGGGCTTCACCAGCACCTCTCGGGCCTTGGAACCCTCGGACGGTCCGACGATGCCGCGGGTTTCCATCAGGTCCATCAGCCGGCCTGCCTTGGCGAACCCGACCCGCAGCTTGCGCTGCAGCATCGACGTCGACCCGAACTGCGACGACACCACCAGCTCGACCGCCTGCAGGAAGACGTCCATGTCGTCGCCGATGTCGCTGTCGATGTCCCGCTTCTCGACGGTCTTGACCGTAACGCCGTCGACGAACTCGGGCTGGGCCTGCTCTTTGGTGAATGCCACCACGGCCTGGATTTCGTCGTCGCTGACGAAGGCGCCCTGCACGCGGATCGGCTTGGGCGCTTCGGACGGCTGGAACAGCGCGTCACCCTTACCCGTGAGCTTTTCGGCGCCGATCTGGTCGAGGATGACGCGCGAGTTGGTGGCGTTGGTGACGCCGAACGCCATGCGGGACGGCACGTTCGCCTTGATCAGACCGGTGACCACCGACACCACCGGCTGCTGGGTGGCCAGCACCAGGTGGATGCCCGCGGCGCGGGCCTTCTGGGTGATGCGCACGATCGCGTCCTCGACGTCGCGCGGGGCCTGCATCATCAGGTCCGCCAGCTCGTCGACGACGCACAGGATGTACGGGTAGGTCTTGTAGACCCGCTCGCTGCCCAACGGGGCGGTGACCTGCCCCGAACGCACCTTGGTGTTGAAGTCGTCGATGTGCCGGACGCCACTGGCGCTCATGTCCTGGTAGCGCTGCTCCATCTCTTCGACCAGCCAGGCCAGCGCCGCCGCGGCCTTCTTGGGGTCGATGATGACCGGCGTGATCAGGTGCGGAATCCCTTGGTAGGGCGGGAATTCCACCATCTTCGGGTCAATCAGGATCATCCGGACCTCGTCCGGGGTGGCCCGCTGCAGCACGGACACCAGCATCGAGTTGATGAAGCTCGACTTACCCGAACCGGTGGAGCCGGCGACCAGCAGGTGCGGCATCTTGGCCAGGTTGTAGCTGATGAAGTGGCCTTCGACGTCCTTGCCGATGCCGAACACCATGGGGTGGTGGTCTTTGCGGGTGCTGGGCGCGCTCAACACATCCTTGAGCCGCACCATCTCGCGGTCGCTGTTCGGCACCTCGACGCCGACCGCGGACTTGCCGGGGATCGGTGCCAGCAGGCGGATGTGCTCGTTGGCCACCGCGTAGGCGAGGTTGCGCTGCAACTGGGTGAACCGCTCGACACGGACGCCGGGTCCGAGCTCGATCTCGTACCGGGTGACGGTCGGTCCGCGCTGGAAACCGACGACTGTCGCGTCGATCTTGAACTGCTGCATCACCTCGGTGATGGCCGACATGATGCGGTCGTTGTCGCGGCCGACGCGCTTGGGCGGGTCGCCGTCGGCCAGCAGGTCCAGCGGCGGCAAGGTGTAGTCACCTTCGATGACGCGGTCGAGCTTCAACCCGTCGTCCTCGGCTTTGGCCTTGGCCTTGGTGGGCACCGGGTCCGCGACGTTCTGGGCCTTTTTACGGCGTGCCGGAAGGGGAGCCGGTTCGGGTGCGGTCGGGGCTTCATCCGCGGGCGGCTCGACCGGGTAGTTGTCCATCGGCGTCCTGCCGAGGGGCCGAGTCATGGCCGTGGTGGTCTGGTCCGAGCCGGGCCAGGCCTCGGGCTCGTCGCGCAGGTAGGACGGGTCGTCGTAGTAGCCATCCGAAAAGTCGTCGTCGAAACCACCGGCCGGCAGGGCGTCGTCGTACTCGTCGTAGTCGGCGTGCTCGGCACCCCAGAAGTGCCCGGACACCAGGTAGCGCAACGTGTCCGGCAATTCCCGGATCGTGGTGCCGGTGACCAGCAGCAGACCGAACAGCACACCCATCACCAGCAGTGGCGTGGCCATCCAGACGGTCAAACCGTCGGACAGCGGACCACCGATGACGTATCCGGCGAAGCCGGCGGCTCCACGCCGCTCGGCCGGCTCCTGCGGCGCACCCGCCCACACGTGCCCCAGGCCCAGCACCGGCAAGCCGATCATCGCGGCGCCGAGGATCAGTCGCGGCCGGGCGTCGGGATTCGGGTGGGTCCGCATCAGAGTGACGGCCAGCGCGAACAGCAGTACCGGCAGGACCAGGACTGCTGAACCGATGACGGTTCGGATGCCGTAGTCGATCCAGGCACCGACGGGCCTGGCAGCGTTGAACCACGAGCTCGCACCGATCAGAAAGGCGAAGCCGAGCAGCGCCAGAGCGATGCCGTCACGGCGGTGGCCGGGCTCGAGTTCCCGCGCACGTCCGACGCTTCGGGCGGTGGTGCCTGCCCCCTTGGCCAGCATCAACCAGCCGGCACGGGCACCTCGGCCGACCGCTGCGCCTGCGGTAGCCACTGGCGACGGGTGCGGCGCCGGTTTGCGAGCCGGCTTGCGCGCGGGCGACTTGGGGGCTGGCGGACGCGCCGGTCGGCCCGAGCTTCCACTCCCCGACCTGGATGAACGCGCCCCCGAACCGGCTGCGCCACGATTCGCCGACCCGGCCTTCGCCCGGTTAGCTGAGCTCGTTGCGGTCTTACTAGCCATGGGTGCAAGCCTAGTCGCAATCACCCCATCCGCACCATCTACCACACAGGTCACACTTAGGTCACGACATAACGCCCATCGCCGCTGGTCAGCACCCAATGGGAGCCAGGTCACACCATCCCGGCACCCGGGACTAGGGTGGACACCTGTCCGATCAACTCAGATTCATCCGCTGATTCATCGAGGAGCTCGTTTCATGCCAGTCGTTGTCGTCGCCACCATGAAAGCCAAGCCGGAGTCCGTGGATGTGGTCCGCAGCGCCTGCACCGAAGCAATCGAGGCGGTACACAATGAACCGGGTTGTCAGCTCTACTCGTTGCACGAGGCCGACGGCACCTTCGTCTTCGTCGAGCAGTGGGCCGACGCCGACGCGCTGAAAACGCACAGCACAGCCCCGGCCATCGGCAAGCTGTTCGGCGCCGTCGGCCAGCACCTCGACGGCGCGCCCGACATCAAGATGCTGGCTCCGGTGGTCGCCGGTGACCCGGCCAAGGGCCAGCTGCGGGGCTAGTGACGATGGGTGAGCTCAGCGGCAAGGTCGCCTTCATCACCGGTGCGGCCCGCGGACAGGGCCGCGCGCACGCGGTGAAACTGTCATCGATGGGCGCCGACATCATCGCCGTCGACCTGTGCGAACCGATCACCTCGGTCCCCTATCCGCTGGCCGACGCCGACGACCTGGCGGCGACGGTCAAGTTGGTCGAGGAGAACGGTGCCCGGATCGTCGCCAGTCAGGCCGACGTGCGGAACCGGGAGTCCCTCAAGTCCGCGCTGAAGACCGGCGTCGAAGAGCTCGGCGGGCGGTTGGACATCGTCGTCGCCAATGCGGGCATCGCGCCGATGGCGGGCGAGGACGCCTGGCAGGACGTCATCGACGTCAACCTGACCGGCGTCTACCACACCCTCGACGTGGCGATGCGGCCGATGATCAAGGCCGGCAACGGCGGGTCGATAGTGCTGATCAGCTCAGTGGCCGGACTGGTCGGCCTGGCCTCGCCGGCCGCCGGGTCGGTGGGCTACGCCGCCGCCAAGCACGGCATGGTCGGCCTGATGCGGGTGTACGCGAATCTGCTTGCATCGCAGAACATCCGGGTC
>JARLGS010000922.1 GCA_031292695.1 Mycobacterium sp.
AGCCTGACCTACGTCAAGCCGTCGTCGCTCATGGTGATCGACGACAACGCAGCGCTACGAGCCGCGGCGCTCGTCCTAGATGAGAAGCTTGCGGCCTTGGCCACCAAAGTCTCAGCAACTGGGTAACCGGGGGCCGGCGTGGCTAGCGGTGCCCACCGCCCCCTGGATGCACCGGTTCCACGGGGTTCAGCATCGTTCCGCCGCCCGCAGGGTCGAAGTACCAGTCTTCTCCGAACGGGTACTGCTGGTCGTTCGCCACGACCGACGGCGAGGCGACCAGCGGAGCGCTGTCGTCGTCGATGTCGCTGCCCTGGCAGATGGTCGCCACCGGGTCGCAGGTGTCGGCGGATGCGATAGGTGCGACGCCGAGCCCGGCTGCGACGCCGGCCGCCACGAAGAGCGCCGCCCTCCCACCTACCGATTAGATGTCGGGGATGCGTTCGGGGTGCAGCATTTCCGCGTAGCGCAATTGTTCAGGAATGCCGAACCCGTCGACCAGAACTTCGGCGTACGGACGCAGCTTGCGGCAGCGATCATTGATCGCTGCCGTGACTGCCTTCGCGCGATCGGTGGACAGGTAGCGGTGCTCGATGTACCAGGCCTTGTCCGCCTCGATCACCGTCAGCGCGTACAAGTCGCAGACGAGGCCGAAAATCTTGCGGGCCTCAGGGTCTTGGCATGCGTCGATGCCGTTGACGAACGCCTCGAAGATGATGCGGTCGATATGAGCGGTAGCCGCGTGCAACACATGGTCTTGCACAGAGTTGAATGCCTCGAACGGGCTCATCTCCTTGGAGTTGGCCTGCAGGCGCCGAGCCACTGTGGAGAGCAGATAGTCGGCCCGGTCGTCGAACATCTTCGCCTGCGTGCCCCGGTTGAAGAGGCTGCCCTCTTCTTCGTTGTCCTGGCGGCTGTCGAGGATGGTCTGCATGATGGCCTCGGCGCCCGTGCGTTTGCGCACCGTCTGCCGGGCCGTGTTGGTGGCGAATTTGACCCACTCGAAGGGGCTCATGCCCTTGATGTCGTCGGCGTAGTCGGTCAGGAGTTGTTTGGCCACCAACTGCGTCAGCACATGGTTGTCGCCTTCGAAGGTGGTGAAGACATCGGTGTCAGCCTTGAGCGCAATCAACCGGTTCTCGGCCAGATACCCAGCACCGCCGCAGGCTTCGCGGGTCTCCTGGATGGCCCGCGTGGCGTGCCAGGTGGCGGCCGCCTTCAACCCGGCCGCCCTGGCCTCCAGTTCCCGCTGGACTTCGCCGTCGGGCTCGGCGACCGCCTGCAGATCATGCAGGTCGGAAACCAACTGGTTCTGGGCAAACTGCAGCGCATAGGACGTGGCGATCAACGGCAACAGTCGGCGCTGGTGCACCAGGTAGTCCATGATCAGCACTTCTTCGTTCGATTTCGGAGCCTCGAACTGCCTGCGCTGCAACGCATATCGGACGGCGATGTCCAATGCAACCCGGGCCGCGGCCGCGGCACTGCCACCCACGGTGACCCGGCCGCGAATCAGGGTGCCCAACATGGTGAAGAATCGCCGGTTCTTGTTCTCGATGGGTGACGAGTACGTCCCGTCCTCGGAGACATCGCCGTATCGGTTGAGCAGGTTCTCCCGCGGGATCCGGACATGGTCGAACTGGATGCGGCCGTTGTCGACACCCGGCAACCCGCCCTTGTAGTGGCAGTCCGATGTTCGGACACCGGGCAGGTCGTTGCCGTCTTCATCCCGCAGCGGCACCACGAAACAGTGCACCCCGTGGTTTTCGCCATTGGTGATCAGTTGCGCGAAAACTGCTGACACCTGCGCTGATTCGGCCGCGCCGCCGATGTAGTCCTTGCGCGCCGTGCGGGTCGGCGAATCGATGACGAATTCCTGGGTCGCCGAATCGTAGGTGGCCGTCGTCTCCAAAGACTGCACGTCACTGCCGTGCCCGGTTTCGGTCATCCCGAAGCAGCCGACCAGGTCAAGGTCGATGATCTTGCGCACGTACGCCTCGTGATGCCGTTCCGTGCCGAGATTGTCGATGGCGCCGCCGAACAGACCCCACTGCACCCCGGCCTTGACCATGAGCGACAGATCGCTCATGGCGAGCATCTCGATCCGGGAGATGGTGGCACCAGCGTCCCCGTTGCCACCATGGCCTTTCGCAAAGGCGTCCTCGGCGGCACCCCGCGCGGCCACGTATTTCATCTGTTCGGTGACCTTGGCCCGGGCAATCGCGGTGCTCGGGGTGTAGTGCGGCCGGAACAACTCTGCGGAAAGTTCGTTCCGCATACGGTCTTTCACCTCACGCCAACGTCCATCGAGGTAGTAGCGCAGATGTTCGGCGGTTGTCGTCACAAGCGTCCCCTCCGTCGCACGGTCGCAGGTGCCGACCGATGATCCAACTAGCGTTCGATGCTGATGCCGTACAGGTCGATGCTATGTGGCAGAGATTTCTTCGGGTTGAGACTTGCCCCGCGAAGCACCGGATTGGCCTCATTCAGCACGTGTGCGAGGACGGCCTGGCCGAGGAATATCGACAAGCCGGCGCCCGGGCAGCCCTGCGGGCCGTGGCTGAAGAAGTTGTACGACCAATCGCTGCCGGCGTCCCCGCTGACCCACTCGCCCGGGGAGAAGCGATCGGCGTACGGGATCCGGTCGCGGTTTCGGTGGTTGAACACGTTGTAGATGAGTACCTGCTTGCCTTCGGGTAGCACGGCGCCACTGGGGAATTCGATGTCCCGGGTCGAGACCCGGCCGAACAACCCGGTAGTCGGCCACAGTCGCATCGTGTCGAGCAGACATCCACCAAGATATTTCAGCGACGCGACCCCCTGCCCGGACGCGATATCGGCGGCGGCCATCTCCGCACGCACCTCAGCCAAGTTCTCGGGGTGCGTTGACAGCACCGCCAACGTCCGGAAAGCATTGGCCGCCAGGGTGTCCCCCATCGCGAACAGCCAGTGAATCACCTGGGTAGCGGGATTCGTATCCGCCGGAGGGGCGGTTTCCGCGATAAGCGTGGCCAGACTTCCCGGCGCCGGCTCATTCAGATACGACTCGATGTGCGAGAGGAATTCCTGATAACCGGGCGCAGGCTTACCGGGCATCCCGTTGCCCGCCGACATCAGCTCAGTGAGCTGTGAGGTCAGTCGGATGTCGTCCGCGGCCTTGTCACCAAAGACCACCGAACGGGTCAAACGCTGGAATGCCGCATTCCAGGCCGACCATTGCAGCGCCCCGGAACCGAGACCCTCGACGGTCTGCGCGACCTTCTCCGCGAACGACTGGGCCAGCCGGTGTACCGGATGGCCGGTATCCAGTACCGCTTCGGCGAACCGGCGCCGCTCCTCCCACGGCTTACCCCGGCTGACGGTCAGCGCATCCGGCTGAAAAGCCGCCATTCCCTCACGTTTTGGCTTCGGGTCCGAGGCAAAGGGGTCAGGCGAACCGCCCAGCACGAACTCCAGGTCATCGGGGTGATGCAGCAGCAGGGCTTCGTCGGCGACGACCCGGACGTAGAAGGGGCCCGGGCCGTAACTACGCACCATGCCTTCGACGAGCTGATATCCCAGGTAGTCCGAGCTGAGACCGGATGCGATGCGACTGGGCAACTCTCGCTTGTTGAACAGTCCCAGAAGGACGTTCGGCACCCCGATCTGGGCGGTGAACCGAACACCTTCGACGATTGATGCGTGCGGGAAATCCTCGGCCATGATCTTCAGCCCCACGGCAGGTAGGCACGGACCGAGTCGGCCAACTGCACCACCGGGTTCTTCTTGCCCGGCACCGGCGCACCGAGCTTCGGCCACGGCGCGAACACCCGCTCGACATCGCCGATCACCGGTTCCAACTCCGGATAATGGCGCAGCATAACGTCTTTCATGGTGTTATTGTTCACCCAGTCGAACCCGACCTGGGTGTACGTCTCCGGCTTGAAATCGTTGGTGAAGAACCGGTCACTCTTGAGCCGGCGGGATGCCATCAGGATGAAGATGCGGAAAGCGGTGTCCGAGAACCCGAAACCCTTCGGCGGCTGTTCGGCCTGCATACCGATCTGTAGATCGACGGCGTCCACGTCGCCGTTGTAGACCTCGTTGATCTCCCTGGCCCACTGCTTGTTCGGGGTGATGTCGTCGATGGTCTTCCGCCGCGGCATCCGCAGTGCCTCCCGGAAGTCGTTGTAGCGCGGCACACCTCGCTCGCGGTCGCGCACGATATCCAGGGTGGCGAGGTCGGTGACCTGCCCGTCGACGCGGGTCAGGTTGCGTAGCGCGTTCGGGTAGTTGTGCAGACACACCGCACCGGCGCTGGCGAGCCCGAACGAGTACCAGATGTCCCCCATCTGGATGCGATCCATGAAGTCACGTGTGTAGCTGCCCTGCAGCTGGGTGAAGTCCGCCTTGACCAGGTGCTCACCGGACTCCAGCGAGAAGAAGTTCCAGTCGTCGGGGATCAGTGGGTGCATGCGGTAGACCGAGACGAATTCCTCGGTCAGCGAGAACGGCGTCGAATGGTGGTCGGTCGACGACCCGACCACACCGGACAAGGCCTCATTGTCGCCGATCCGGCCGATCTTGTCGCGGAACGTTTCACCCAGCGCGCCATACCAGTTCGCGTTCATGCCGATCTGCAGCGCCGGGTGGCGCAGCACGCAGGGGGTCCACTCCACGGTGTGGATCTTGGCGATCAGCGCCGAGACGACGAGCACACCGATTTCGAACAGGCGTTGATCATCAAGGCTCGGGTACGCCTTCTTGAGTGCATCGCACACCGCATTGTGCTCGCGCGCGAACATGGTGTGCAGCAGACCCGTACCGACCCAGTAATTCTCTTTCATGCCGGTCAGGTCGATACCCGGAATGTCGCTATGCGGCAGGCGACCGTTCTCGTCCACCTTCACCTTGCCGTTCACGAACGTGCGGATTTCGGACTGTCGTTCCTTGCCGCTGCCGTAGACCTGGGAACCGTCCCACAAGTGCGTCTCCGCGTTCGCGAAAACCGGTGCGGGACAACCATCTGCGATCTCGCCGCGCAGCGGGATGGTGCATCGGATCTTCATCGGGTTCTCGGTCACCGCTTTCCGGATCTTCAGCCTGATGGCATCCAGCCGGCTCAAGAGTGACCGGTTCTTCACCAACGATTTC
>JARLGS010000923.1 GCA_031292695.1 Mycobacterium sp.
AGACGGGCCAGGACCTTGGACACCATCGACAAGCCCGGAGCATCGCCGTATTGCTGCTTCAGGTCGGCCAGGTAGCTGGTGACGAAATTCAGCCGCTCCGCCAAGCCGATGGCGACGAGCTCGGTGATGGCAGGATCGCTCATCAACAGGGCGTGGCCGTCGTCCGCGTACCGGAGTCGGCTCGGTGCGGTGGCTTCGACAGTCGCGCCGTGATCGGTCCCGAGCAGGACCGACATCTCGCCCACGAGGGCCCCCGGGTGGGTGATGGTGTTCACCGTTTCGTCACCTTTGCGGACGAGGAGAGCTCCCGACACCAGAACCCAGATTCCACCGCTGGCACCGCCCTCTTGCACCACGGCTTCCCCGGGGCCGTATTCCACTTCAGGGAGGTGCGCCGAGAGACGAAGCATGTCCGACACGGCGCTGATCGTAGTGCCGGGCCTCCCGGGCCCGACATCTCGGGTTGGCCGGTGCCATCCGCCGCGTGCGGTCGAGAGTCATGACGCAACCACGGTTTGGTGGGGTGAATCACGGCTTCTCTAAGATCGGCGGGTGATGGGTGCAGCGGAAGGGGTTCGCCATGAGTGACGTGTCTCAGGGACCCGGTTGGTGGTTGGCGTCAGACGGCAAATGGTATTCGCCAGAGCAACATCCGGAGTATGTGCCCCTGCCTCCACCGAGCCCGCCGGTCCACAGGGTCACCGGGCTGTTTCGCAACGCGCAACAGACGCTGCAGGTTCCGGCCGGACGCGTCGTCTTTCAAGAAGGTGACCCCGGCAATGAGATGTTCGGCATTGTCGAAGGTCAAATCCAACTTCAGACCAACAACCGGATTATCGCTCTTCTCGGGGCGGACGACGTGTTCGGTGAGATGGCGCTCGTCGACTCCTCCCCGCGTATGGCTACAGCGGTGGCGACGGTCGACACCGTGCTGGCCGTGATCGACAAGCACCGCTTCCTCTTCCTGGTTCACGAGACACCGACATTTGCTCTGTCGGTCATGTCGGCCATGGCTGATCGATTCCGCGCCCAGCGCTGACAGACGAGATCGCCGCCTACGCTGATTGCGGGCCGACGGCTCATATCTCTGAGGGGGTGGGTCGACCGTGACAACGGTGTCGGGGACGGTCGATCCCGTGTCGGGCAGTGGGCGCGCCCGGCGCGGTCG
>JARLGS010000924.1 GCA_031292695.1 Mycobacterium sp.
GACGCCCAGAGCTTTGCCACCGCCAGGCGGGTCACGCGAGAGGAAGGGCTCCTGATCGGCGGATCCGGGGGAACGGCAATCGCGGCCGCGCTCATCGCCGGACGTGACCTGCCGGTGGATGCGGTCATGGTGGTCCATATCCCCGATTCCGGGCGCGGCTATCTCTCGAAGATCTACAACGACGCGTGGATGACCGACTACGGGTTCATGCATGACGCCGGGCCGACGGTGGACGACATATTGGCGGCCCGCGATGCATCACTTCCGACGCTTGTCCACACCCACCCAGACGAGACCGTCCGAGAGGCCATCGCCATCCTCCGCGAGTACGGCGTGAGCCAGATGCCCGTGATCAAACATGAACCGCCGGTGGTCCTGGCCGAGGTTGTCGGAGGTGTGACGGAGCGCGAGCTCATGGATTCTGCATTCGCCGACTCGTCCATGCTGGATCGCCTCGTGAGTGACGTCATGGGCAGCCCGCTACCCACCATCGGGGCCGGAGAGCAGGTCCAGGTGGCCGTGGGGAGGTTGGAGGGGGCACCGGCCCTGCTCGTTCTCGATCGCGGTCACCCGGTTGGAGTCATCACCCGCTCCGACGTGCTGGCGATTCTGGCGACTGGGGCTCGGTGAGATCACGGTGACGGGTCAGCCTGATCTCGAGGGACTCGGGTTCGAGACGAACGCGGTGCACGGTCGCGATTCTGTTGACGCGGCCACCGGCGCGGTCAACACCCCTGTCTACCTTTCCTCGACCTTCCAACAGGACGCCGTAGGCCAGCACCGTGGATTCGAGTACGCCAGGTCTGGCAACCCGTCCCGCGCTAGCCTCGAGCGGCACCTGGCGCTGCTCGAAGGGGCGGACTTCGGATTCGCCTTCGCCAGCGGGCTGGCGGCCGAGGACGCGGTGATGCGCCTCTTGAGCCCAGGCGACCATCTTGTCATGCAGACTGACAGCTACGGAGGAACGTTCCGATTGGCCACTGCGATCCACCGCCCAGCCGGGCTAGTTGTCGACACCGTTGAACTCTCCGACATGGAAGAAGTGTGGCGACCGGCGACGCGCATGGTATGGCTCGAATCACCGACGAATCCGTTGCTCCACGTCATCGACATCGCCGACATATCCGCCGCCGCGCACAGTCGGGGAGCCCTCGTCGTCGTGGACAACACCTTTGCCACACCGTGGATACAACAACCTCTCAGCCTGGGAGCCGACATCGTCGTGCACTCGACGACCAAGTACCTCGGGGGCCACTCCGACGTCATCGGAGGCTTTGCCGCGACATGCGACGAGGACATCGCGGCTCGACTGGGGTTCCTTCAGAATGCGACCGGCGCCGTTCCGGGGCCCTTCGACTGCTTCCTCGTGCAGCGTGGGGTCAAGACGTTGGGCATACGGATGGAGCGGCACTGCGCCAATGCTCTGGCAATAGTCGAGTTCCTACGCGGCCATGCGGCAGTCAAACAGGTGCATCATCCGTCGCTTCCCGACCACCCCGGTCACCAAGTCGCCCAGACGCAGATGCGGGCCTTCGGCGGCATGGTCAGTTTCACCGTGCACGGTGGGGAACACGCGGCCGTCGAGCTCTGCTCTCGGACTCGCATCTTCACGTTGGCCGAGAGCCTCGGCGCCGTGGAGAGCCTCATTGAGCATCCGGCGCGGATGACCCATGCCAGCACCTCCGGCACCAGCAACGAGGTGCCCGGTGACCTGGTGAGACTCAGTGTGGGACTCGAGACGATTGACGATCTGCTGCATGATCTGGAACGCGCGCTAATGACGTTGCCTGCGGGGTGAGATGCACTCCGGCCCCCGGCCGGCCGAGTGGGCTGCCGAGACGAAGATCGTCCCCCCGCTCATGAGTAACACTGGCCGAGCAGGGGCCGACGACGGTCCGCCACCAACGTCACCGTGGTCTCCCCGACCGAGTTCACCGCCACCACCGGTGGTGGGCCAAGGCGGGAACGTTCAGCCTCTTCGTGACGACGGGGGGCACCAGCGCCGGCACCGCTGGAGACCACTTCACGTACCACTAAGTGTGCGACGCTACGGACCCTAACCAGTGAAGGTCAACTAGAGGTTGACGCCCTGTTACCACGAAGGCGCCGGGGGAGGCTGTCCCCATTGGCGTACGGCGTCAACCGGACAAAACTCACCTTAGGCGCCGTGACGGGGTGGAACGGGACTGGGCATGGAGCTGATATGCGGCCCATTTCAAATGAGAAATGATAGTTGCTAAACCAACCAAACAGCGCTGAGCTACGGGACACGGCAGACGGCGCGCACAAGGAGGCCGGCCATGGCGGGATCCATTGGGGGGAATCTGGGGAAGCATGCCGGACACAGGGGTAGGCGGATCCGGTCGATGCTCGTACGGGTTCGACGTCCCGCACGACATCTGAGCGTGACAGGGTCGGTCATCGTCGTTTCCGCGGCGATTGCCATCGCCATGCTTCCTTTGGCGACCCCCGCGTCGGCGCAGGGCACCTGGACGGTGACGCTCGGCGCGCCGAGCGGCGCCACCACGACAGGGTTCGTCGCGAACGGGACCGTCACACCGGATGGGGAGGCTGGTTTTGCCCAGGTTGTCTACGAGCCGTCCGGGACCCCGATCACTTCGAGCAGCCCGACCGCCGGACTTGTAATTTTCAATGCAGGGGTGACAACACCGCAAGCCGTGTCGATCCCGGTCGATCAGCTCACGCCGAACACCTCCTACACCTACGAGTTGCAGGCAACAGAGGACGACAACGACGCCATCTTCGACAGCGCTCCGGGCACTTTCTCCACGACGGCATCGCCCACGGGCCCGGGCGCGCCCATCAACCCCCCCAACAACCCGTCAGCCAACGGGATCTTCGGCCAATGCTCTGGCGACGCCGCCTGCGTGAACGACATGAACGGCGTCCGCGCCGCCCAGGAGCAGCTTCCCCCGCTGTCGCTTCCGACCAACTGGTCGACGCTCACCGGTCCCGAGCAGATGTTCGTCTGGACCGATCTTGAGCGCACAAGCCGAGCCGAAGTGGCGATCCCCAACCTCGTCAACACCTACAACGCCGCCGTCCAGGCGGGCCTTATCAACGACGCGGATCCGAGCCTGAGCGATCTTCCCGGCAATTCCGGGTCCATCTGGGCCGGCGCGTATGCGACGGTGCTCGGCGCCATGTACGGCTGGCTCTACGACGAC
This sequence comes from Mycobacterium sp., assembly GCA_031292695.1. Lineage (GTDB taxonomy): Bacteria > Actinomycetota > Actinomycetes > Mycobacteriales > Mycobacteriaceae > Mycobacterium. The sequence continues at coordinate 3,189 of JARLGS010000924.1, forward strand.
GGCCCGGGCGGGGAAAATGCAGACTGCACGGGGACAAACATGTCGGGCTGCTGGGGCCACCGCGACAACATCCTCGCCGACGCAAATACGTACGGCTACCCCACGGAGATGGACGCAGGCGTCGGCACCGACAGCAGCGGTAATACCGACTACGACGCCATCTTCGTCGTCAACCCCAACGCGACGGCGCCGGCCAACATCGTCTTCACGTGGGCAGAGGAGCAACCGTTCCTCGCGGGATCCACCTTCGCCCCAAGCATCTCGGGCGTGACGCTCAGTGGCACGCCCGCTGCCCCGACGGTGACCGTCACCGGTTCGAACTTCGGCTCCGCGGCGCCCACTGCCACCCCCGAGACGTGCCAGGCCGGCGACACCGGTAATGACTACGGCTTCGGCGGCCTCGAAATCCAAGACCTGACCGAGGGCTGGGGGGCCGGCGAATCAGGCGACTGCATCGGGTTGCTCCTGACCTCGTGGAGCAGCACGAAGGTCGTCTTCACCTTCGGCAACGAGTACGCCAACTACGGGCCGATCAACGCCGGGGACCAGATCGAAGTGACCGTCCAGGGCGCCACCGACACTGTCCCTGCGTCCTTCACCGCGGCGGCCCCCACGGTCTCGGCCGTCAGTCCCAGCTCGGGCCCAACCTCGGGGGGTACCGCCATCACCATCACCGGCACGAACTTGACAGGGGCCACCACGGTGCTATTCGGGACCGTCGCCGGCACGAACCTCAAGGTGGTCTCTGCGACCCAGATCACCGTCGATTCCCCGGCCGAGTCAGCAGGCCTCCGCAACGTCTTCGTGGAGACACCCGGAGGCAAGAGTGCGGCCCACACAGCCGACTTGTTCACCTACGTCGC
>JARLGS010000925.1 GCA_031292695.1 Mycobacterium sp.
CGGCGCGTCATCCCTGAAGGGTTGTCCATCGGCGTCGACGAGATGCGGGCGATCGTGCAGACCGCGTCCCGGCGGCCCGGGACCGGGCGCTGGCAGATCGTGGTGGTGGAGGATGCCGATCGGCTCACCGAGGGGGCGGCCAACGCGCTGCTCAAGGTGGTCGAGGAGCCGCCACCGTCGACGGTGTTCCTGCTGTGTGCGCCGTCGGTGGATCCTGAGGACATCGCGGTGACGCTGCGGTCGCGGTGCCGGCATGTCGCGCTGACCACGCCCCGGGCCGACGCCATCGCCCAGGTGCTGATGGACACCGACGGCCTGTCCGAGGCCGATGCGCGCTGGGCGGCGTCGGTCAGCGGTGGTCATGTGGGTCGGGCTCGCCGGCTGGCCACCGACGAGCAGGCCCGGATGCGACGAGAGCGGGCCCTTGGCTTGGCCCGGGACGCGGCGACCCCGACGCGGGCGTACGGGGCGGTCGAGGAACTGGTCGCCGCCGCCGAGACGGAGGCGGTCGCGCTGACGGCCGGGCGCAACGAGGCCGAGACCGAGGAGCTCAGGACGGCGCTGGGGGCCGGCGGCACCGGAAAGGGTGCTGCGGGTGCGCTGCGGGGCGCTGCGGGCGCGCTGAAGGACCTGGAGAAGCGGCAGAAGTCGCGGCAGACTCGGGCGTCGCGGGACGCGCTGGACCGGGCGCTGATCGACCTGGCCACATATTTCCGCGATGCGCTGCTGGTGTCGTCCGGCGCATCGGGTGTGGCCGCGGCCAACCATCCGGACATGGCCGATAAGGCGGCCGCGATGGCTGCCCACGTGCCCGCGGACCGGCTGCTGCGCTGTATCGAGGCGGTGCTGCAGTGTCGCGAGGCGTTGGCGACCAACGTCAAGCCCAAGTTCGCGGTCGACGCCATGGTGGCGACCATGGGGCAGGCCCTGCGCGGCGGACAGCGGAACTGACTTTGGTGGCTCCGGACCTGTCCCGTAGACTCGTCCCGCCCCGCCTGCGTGGGGCACGCCGCCTTAGCTCAGTCGGTAGAGCGATTCACTCGTAATGAATAGGTCGGGGGTTCGATTCCCCCAGGCGGCTCTCTATTTTCGTTGACTTTGCGTTTACGCACACGACCACTCGCACATTCTCTGCGTGGCTGCAGTCTCAACGCTTCATTCGTCTGAATTCTCTGCAAGTTCACAGGCTGGTAGTGGGTACGCTTGAATTCGGGTTAATGGGGGAGGGGCGGCTGTGGCCGAGCGAAGTATGGAAATCGACACAGCTCATCTGCGCGCGGGGGCAGATCGGTGTGGTGATGCAGCGGATACGGCATTGGCCGCAGCCGGCAAGCTTGCCGAGAAGAAGCCGACCGCAGGGATGTTCGGTGATTTCGACGAAGCCCACGATTTTCATGGGACGTTGACGGCGGCGCACCAGGGACACGTTGAACAGTTGCACGGCCATCACCGCGCACTGACCGACATCGGCGATAAGAGTCGTTCTGGCGCAGACCAATTCACAGCACAAGATGCTTCGTCTGCCGACTCTGTGCGGGCCGCCGGATCGGGTTTCGACGCGCGCTGATGCCACCGCCTTTTGGATTGGTCAACTTGTCCACCGGTGATTTGATCGCCGCTGCCGGTGGTGACCCATGGAAGATGAACGACGAGCTTCAAACCGGAGATCCCGGCTCGATCAACGCCCAGGCGGACGCATTTCACACTGCTGCGGGTTCCGCTACCGAGGTTGAGGACGACTTCAAGTCGGCTAAGCAACGCTTCGAAAAAGGCTGGCGGCACAACGGGTCTGAGAATCCAATCAATGAGTCGGCCGAGGTAACCCGCATCACCGACACACTCCACCTGCAGAAGCCTCAACTTGCCAAGATCGCACTGGATTTGGAAAACGTGGCTACCGTATTGGCCACCGCGAAAACTGCCTCCGACGCTGACATCGCGGCGCTGGACACCCATTTACACGAGATCGACGACGCGATCGGTACCGCCAAATCCAATAACCAGGACACCAAGGAACTGCATGACGCGGCGGTTCAGGCGGTCCGGAGCACGTTGGGCGATGTTCAGAAGGGGCGAGACGGATACGTGGCCGCCATGGCAGCGGCGAAGCCGTCATTGGACACCATCACGACACCGCCGTTGATCGGCCCGGGCATCAACGGACCGGCCCCCACCGGCAAGCCTGACCCCAACGGGCCGTTGATCGGTCCGGCCGGCTCAACGCCAGATTCGACTGGCCCGAGCCTGGCCCCCACAAAGGGGGATGTACTGATCGGGTCGGCGGGTGCCGTTTCCGGGGTTACCGCAGACGGGGTTCGCGGGGCGGTGCTCGACGCGATCAAAGATGGCCCGACCACTGGGCCGGGTGCGGCCGAACCAGGCCTGCTGAGATGGCTGGAGGATTCAAAGATCGAAGGATTCTCCCGCACAGGCGGGGTAGCTGCTCTGGTTGGCATGGTCCCCGCCATTGCCTCCGACATGCATAGCGAGCCTGGCAAACCCGGTAACTCGTTTGCCGAAGCCGCCACACGTGAAGGCACTGGTGCCGCCCTCGGGCTCGCAGCCGGCGGTTGGGCTGGAGGTGCGATAGCTGGTTCGGAGCTTGGTGCAACGATCGGTTCTGTCGTCCCAGGCGCAGGGACTGCAGTCGGCCTAGTCGTCGGTGCCGCCGTCGGAGGACTGGTCAGCTACGGAGCATCTAAGGGGATCGAAGCGGCCTGGGGCCCGGTCACTGATGCGGTCAGTAGCACGGCACATAGCGTTGAGTCGTTCTTCAGTTTCGGGTAGGGGAATGTTCGATGCGATTCGATAAATTCACACATAGGTACGGCGTCGTTGTGGCCCCAGTTGATCTGTTCGCCGGTCTCGTGGTGGAGGTGGGCATGCCACCGGGCTGGGAGCCTTTCGATTCCGCTAGAGGTCTGCGGGTGTGGGCTTGTCACACCGACCCGCGAATAGACGTATTTTGCGCGAATGCTGTGTTGACGATGCACTGTGTCGAGGCCGCGCTGGATGCCGGTGACGTATTCACGATGCTGGCCGAACAGCAATTGCAGTCGGCGCTGGGAGCACGCGAACGTAGCCGCGCACTCATTGCGGCCACCGAGGGTCCTGGCGTGGTGGGGGTACTGGCTATGCAGATCGCCGATGAACTGGGTGTAATCGAGAGTTCGTCGCGAGCGCGGATTATTACGACGGAGCAGGAGACCATGATTGCTCAGGTCACGGTGACCGCATTGAAGAATTCACCGGTTAACCGGGCGGGTGTCTGGTTGACGGTGCGACCGGGTACGGCGTCAGATTCGGTGTCCTCCGGCCCCCGCCGAGGCGGGGTTCCGGCCACAGGAATGAGAGGCGACCACTGATGGCGAAAAGCAATTGGGGGCGGATGCTGCGGTACATACTAGGCGCAGGCGCATGCCTACTGGCGGGTATCAACGTGCTGATCGGATCGGCCTGGTACATCAGCTTCATCATCGGTGTGGCGGGCGTCGGCCTAATCTACGGGAGCGGCCGTAGGACTTTTCGGGCGGGCGTCAGCCGGACCGGCGACCAGATTGTCTGCCGCTACATTCCCTGGTACGAGGGAAACGCCTATGTTTTCGGCATTCTCCTTCCTCTGATGGGCATCGCCGGCATTGCGGCGGGGTCAGCGCCCGGCCATCCGCCCGCTTGGCTGTGGTATGGCGGGATCGTGCTGCTCTGTATTTCGGCCTTACTGATAGCCGTCACTGTGTTTATTTGGCGGCGATCCCTCCTCCGGTTCACCCCGTCTGAGTTGACCTTGCGGTTAGCTGAACGTGGGAGTGAATTGACCGATATCCCGCGTGAGCACGTCAAATCGATCGAGGACAAACTCGTACCGAACGCGTCGGCGGGTACCGAGTCGTTGCAGGTCGAGGTTGTATATTACCCCGTTGGTGTCAGCAATGGCACCACTAAGACGGTGATGCTGGGTACGTATCTGAGCGTTCAGCCGATCAACCTTGCCAATGCACTCGTGGCGTGGAAAGAAGGCGCCTACAGCGACCCGAGCGAGCTGATGGATCGGATCGAAGGGATTCTCCGGGGCCGATCAACAGTGCCCGGATAAGCCGCGACTGTGAGGCCTGTGCACGCAATCGGGCCGGATCCTGTGCATAACCCTCACACTCGGCGAGACGGCCACTTCACCGCGGCGCCAGGAACCCGACGGGCCCCGAGGCGACGCACACTGACAGAGCCGACGTATTGGCCTTCACCTTGATTGCGGCCCCGGCGCCGGGCAGTCGAACGAACACCCGGTTCAGGCCGGGGTGCACCGGAACCCGCGCCTCTTGGCCCTCAGCTAGCGACATGGTCAGCGAGCCATCGCTGTTGGCCAGGTAATTGATCTCGGCGGTCCAGTCGGCGGGCAGCAGGGGGCCATCCAGCGGCATGGTGACCGGGGCGTCGGTCTGGACCAGGTAGCCGCAGTGTGGCGCCGGCCCGGGGGTCATGGTGCGCACCCAGGTCACCTTGGCCGGCACCAGCCGTCCGGCGGCGGTGAACATCTGCAAAGAGGTTGTGCTGGAGGCGAATTCGGGGCGATCCGGCCACAGTGCGAACATGTGGCTGGCCAGATTCTCCGGCCAGGCCACCCGTTGCAGCACCAGAGGATCGACCTCCTGGTCGAGCAGTGGCACGTCGCGCGGCGCTGCACTCAGCGCGGCTTGGGCGTTCAACAGATAGGCCCGGGTCGGGTTGTCGCGCCAACTGGGCAGGAAGGTCGCCCACGAATACAGGCTGCTGACGGTGAATGCCGTTGCGACACAGGCGACTGCGATGCGCCGTTGAACAGAATCATCGAGGCGGCCGGACCCGGCCCGATTGGGTGCGCAGAACGCGACGGCGGCCAGCAGGGCCAGCACCACCACCAGGTCCGACAGATAACGCAGCGTCTGGGCCAACTCGAGGACGGTGAACTGAGACGACCGCATCAGATAGATCGGCACCTGGCACGCCACCACATATCCGACCGCGGCCAGCCAGACCGGACCCAACCCCCGCTTACGCAGCAGGGACACCGTCAGTACTGCCGCCAGTACCAACCAGCCCAACACCATCGAACCCAAAGTTGGTGTCGCCCATGGCGAGGCCGGAGCCCAGCGCTGCC
>JARLGS010000926.1 GCA_031292695.1 Mycobacterium sp.
CACGGTGCCGGGCTTGAGGTAGACCTTGCCCTGCAAGCTGATGCCTGCCTGCCAGGTCGGACCGGTCAAGCCGATACCCGGCGTGAAGGAGGCACCGGGGTTGATCTCTTCTTCGTCGCTGATGATGCCGCAGCCGATCTGCTCGCCGGCTTCCAGCGTGCCGCCGGTCAGCTTGGTCTTGCCACCGCCGGTGACGCTGCCGGTGAAGGTGCCGGCGACCCAGTACTCACGCGAGGTGATCGCGGTGGTGAGCGGGGCGACCGGAAGCTGGGTCTCGTTGGTACCGGTGACCTGCAGGTGCCAACCGTCCGGGGTGTCCAGGACGCCGGCGGGGCCGGACGGGACAGCGCCCTCGGGCGGCAGCGGGGCATTGACGGGCTGGATGGCGGGACCGGCATCCGGGTCGGCGATTGCCAGCGGCGCGGTGCCGACCGGAAGCAGCACGCAAAGGGCTGCCAACATGGCATAGCGGTTCGACATGGTGATGAGCGCGCCTCTCGTGATCGGGATTCACAGCGTTCCTTTCGGACCGCTGTTCGTTGCTGAAATGTGTCGTTGCGGAGCATCTAATGGTCGGGTTGCGAGATGGTTAACGGACCGCAAATACTTGTGAGTTCGTTGTCAACCAGTGGGGGAGTTGGGGAATGAGCGACGGCACGGGCGGCACTTCGCCGTGGTGGCGACTGTTCTCGCTCAGCTGTATCCTGCATTCCGCCACCAGTGTGATCTAAGTCATTGGATCCGTGGGTCGATTCAACTGACGGGGATTGGCAATCGATAGTTTGGCTTGCGTTAACTATCTGGCCATGTGAACGTCTGACCGTTGGGTGGTCGAGCGCTGAGCGCTCGTCGTAGCCGGGTGTCACTGGCGTAAATTTTGCCTGCGGTTGTGGCCTCGACTGGCCGGAGCGCCGAAAGACTTGGAGGAAACGGTGAAGGCTTCACGTACGTGGGTACGGCTTGCAGCAGCGTCGGTGATCGCCGGCGGTGTCGGGGCGACCTGGCTGCCCGTTGCGGCGGCAGACCCGGCTGACGACACCGGCCCGGCGAATGTCCCTGCTCCTGCCCAGGTGACGTCCATGGGCGTGACCTCCGCGAACGCTGATCCAGCCGCAATGCAGGCGTGTTCGCAGTTCGCTTCCGCGCTCGACACCGCATCTGATGGCTATGGCGCCTTCGCCGACGACCTGGACGACAATGATCCCTACGTCGGACAGAGCAACGCGGCCGGCCGGTCCAGCTTGGAAGCGGCCGCCAAGGTCGCCATGGACGCGTCGAACACTCCGGGCCTGGCTCCAGACATCGCCGACCCGATGCGGGCCTGGTCGGTCGGCGCCGCCAAGCTGCTGGTGAAGATGGGCATCGGGATGAGGGGTACGAGCCTCGACAGCACGGCGACCGAGGTCAACACCGACGCCGAAGCGGTCCAGCGCGGATGCGCCGCGGCCGGCACTCACGCCTGAACACACGCCGCAATATCGCAATATTAAGGAACCCGTGAAGCGATACGCCCTCGGCGGCGCTGTGCTGTGCCTGACGTTGGTTGCCTGCGGCGGCAACACCGGCGCGCCGAAACCCGCGACGCCGACCTCCGTTGCAGAGTCGAGCCTCGACGGCCTGCTCCTGAAGAAGGACGTGCTGGACTCGGCGCTGGGGACCACCGGTCTGGTGCCAACGAGCCCGACCGAGCAGATGGACGACCACCGGAACCTGCTGCCGAACTTGAATTGCCTCGGTGTCTGGCAGATCGACGAGGCTGCCATCTACTCGAAGGATGGCAAGGACATGAAGAGCGGCCAGGACTGGAAGTCCATGCGGCAGCAGAGGCTCCGGGCGCCCGACGCGGAGGCGTGGGACTATCTTGTCGCGCAGTCGGTCGTCTTATACCCGACGGCCGATCAAGCCAAAGCCTTCTTCGACCAGTCGGCCGAGCGGTGGGCCAAGTGCACCAACCACCACGTCAACATCCGGCTGAACGACAAGCCGCTGCCCAAGTGGCTGTCCGGCGATCTGCAGCGCACCGATACCCAGCTGGCCATGCCGATCACCCGCGGCACTGACGCCCAAACCCGTTGGTGCCAGCACGTTCTGCAATTGGCAGCCAACGTCATCATCGACGTCGAGGCGTGCACGCCGAAGGCGCCGGTGACCGCTGCCGCGGACATCGCCGGGAAAATCCAAGCGGGCATGCACTAACACCGTCTCACTGGATGCCCCATCCTGATCCCCGCGGCGCCTGCTGTGGTCTAGGGTCGCGCCATGGCAGTCAGCGCGTCACACGAAGTGGTCATCGAGGCGACCCCCAAAGAAATCATCGACGTCATCGCGGATCTCACGCAGACACCGACCTGGTCCCCGCAGTACACCAAGGCCGAGATTCTCGATACCTACGAGGACGGCCGGCCGCGGCGGGCCAAGATGACGATCAAGGCGGCCGGTACCACCGATGACCAGATCCTCGAATACACCTGGACCGACACCAAAGCCAGCTGGGTGTTGATCCGGTCGGGCCAGCTGCGTAAGCAGGAAGCCTGCTACACGCTGACTCCGGCCGGCGACAAGACCAAGGTCAAGTTCGAGATCTCCGTTGACCCGGTGATCCCGATCCCCGGTTTCCTGTTGAAGCGCAGTGTCAGCGGCGGTGCCGAGACGGCCACCGAGGGCTTGCGCAAGCACATCATGAAGCTCAAGAAGGGCTGATACCGACCAACTTTCGGTCGTCCGTGGGCTAACCTGCCGAGCGTGACGAACACGGGGCCGCTGGCCGGAGTCAAGGTGATCGAACTCGGCGGAATCGGCCCCGGGCCGCACGCCGCCATGATGTTGGCCGACCTCGGCGCCGACGTGGTGCGGGTGCGTCGGCCGGGCGGCCTGACCATGCCGGCCGAGAACGTCGACCTCCTGCACCGGGGCAAGCGGATCGTCGATCTGGACGTCAAGTCCGACCCCGGCGCTCTGCTGGCGCTCGCCGCGAAAGCCGATGTGCTGCTTGACTGTTTCCGTCCCGGCACCTGTGAGCGGCTGGGCATCGGGCCGGCCGACTGCGAGGCCGTGAACCCGCGGCTGATCTTCGCGCGCATCACCGGCTGGGGCCAGGACGGGCCGCTGGCCAGCACTGCCGGCCATGACATCAACTACCTGTCGCAGACCGGCGCGCTGTCGGCCATCGGTTACCGGGACCGGCCGCCGGTAGCGCCGATGAACCTGGTCGCGGACTTCGGCGGCGGTTCGATGCTGGTGCTGATCGGCATCGTGACGGCGCTGTACGAGCGGGAACGGTCCGGCCGCGGCCAGGTGGTGGATGCGGCGATGGTCGACGGCGTCAGCATGCTGGCGCAGATGATGTGGACCATGAAGGCCACCGGGGCCATGAAGGACGAGCGCGAGTCCTTCCTGCTGGACGGCGGCGCCCCTTACAACCGCGTGAATGAGACATCCGACGGCGGCTACATGGCGGTCGGCTCGATCGAGCCGCAGTTCTTTGCTCAGTTGTTGCGGGGGCTCGGTCTGGACCCAGGTGAGGTACCCAATCAGTTCGATCTGGCGCGCTACGACGAAATGCGGGACATCTTCACGGCGCGCTTCGCCAGCCGGACCCGCGCCGAGTGGACCGAGACGTTCGCCGGCACCGACGCCTGCGTCACGCCCGTCCTCACCTGGACCGAGGCCGCGGTCGGCGAGCACCTGCGTGCCCGGTCCACCATCGTCACTGTCGACGGCGTCGATCAGGCCGCGCCCGCACCACGGTTCTCCCGTACTCCCTCCGGTCCCGTCGGCCCCCCGCCCCAGCAGACCACCGCGATCGACGCGGTCGGTTGGTAACGGTTAGAAAGTTAGCTGGCGGAATTACTATGCGAGGCCCGTATAGAGGACTAAATTTGCCCTTATGGCAGTTATGGCGTCCCGAGAGCTGGTGATCGACGCCTCGCCCGAAGCCATCATGGATGCGCTGGCCGACTTGGACGAGGTGTCTCAATGGTCATCGCTGCACCGGGAAATACACGTACTGGATCGGTATCCCGACGGTCGCCCGCACCACGCAAAGGCAACGGTGAAGATCATGGGAATCACCGATAAGGAGCTTCTGGAGTATCACTGGGGTGAAGACTGGATGGTGTGGGACGCAAGCGACACCTTCCAGCAGCGCGGGCAACACGCCGAGTACAAACTGACCCGTGAGGGCGACCAGACCCGGGTTCGGTTCGACATCATCGTGGACCTGGTCGCGCCCATTCCGGAATTTTTGCTGCGCCGGGCCCGCAAGCTGGTGCTCGATGCAGCGGTCGACCGGCTGCGGACCAGGGTCACTCGTTTCTATGGCTAGTAGCTGTTCGTTGATAGGGAGTTTGTATGGCAGACCGCCCACCTTCGTCGCTGTTGGAGAAGCTGGTGGTGGTGCGGAATGGGAGGCCGCAGCGGACCGTGGTGACCGAACTGCGCCGGGTGATTCTGCGGGGCGACGCGCCGCCGGGAACTCCGGTGCCGCTGGCCGAGGTGGCGGAACTCTTTGGCATCAGCCACATTCCGGTTCGTGAGGCGCTCAAGACGCTGATCGGTGAGGGGCTGGTCACTCACCGGCCCAACTCCGGCTATGCGGTCGCCCGGATGAGCAAGCAGGAATTGCACGAGACGTGCCTGGTGCGGGCGGCGCTGGAGGGGGCGGCGCTGGCGGTGGCCGC
>JARLGS010000927.1 GCA_031292695.1 Mycobacterium sp.
CCGAGATATTCTACGACCACGGCGACCACATCCCTGGCGGCCCGCCGGGCAGCCCGGATGAGGACGGCGACCGGTTCATCGAAATCTGGAACCTGGTCTTCATGCAGTACGAGGAAGGCCCGCCCGGCACCCGCGTGCCGCTGCCTCGGCCGTCCATCGACACTGGCATGGGGCTGGAACGCATCGCCGCGATCCTGCAAGGCAAGCACGACAACTACGACATCGACATCTTCCGCGCCCTGATCCTGGCCAGCGCCGAGGTGACCGGCCAGGACCCGGACGGCCCGTTCAAGACCAGCCACCGGGTGATTGCCGACCACCTGCGCAGTTCTTCGTTTTTGATGGCCGACGGCGTGCTGCCGTCGAACGAGGGCCGCGGCTATGTCCTTCGGCGCATCATGCGGCGCGCGATGCGCCACGCGACGATGATGGGCGCGAAAGAACCGATCATGCACCGCCTGGTGCCGACGCTGATCCGCCAGATGGGCACCGCGTATCCTGAACTCGTGCGCGCCGAGACGCTCATCGAGGAAACGCTGCTGCTGGAGGAGACGCGCTTCAAGCACCTGCTCGATCGCGGCCTGCACCTGCTGGCCGAGGAAACCAGCCGCCTTGGCGACCGCGAAGCCCTGCCCGGTCCAGTCGCCTTCCGGCTGTACGACACCTATGGCTTCCCGCTCGACCTGACGCAGGACGCGCTGCGGGAACAGGGCCGCAGCGTCGATCTGGCCGGGTTCGAGACCGCCATGCAGGAACAGCGCGCCCGCGCCCGCGCCGCCTGGGCCGGTTCCGGTGACGCGGCCACCGAGCGGGTGTGGTTCGAGATCAAGGAGACAGCCGGTGCGTCGGAGTTCCTGGGTTATGCCACCGAGGCCGCCGAGGGCGAAATTCTGGCCCTCGTGGTGAATGGTGCCGCCGCGGACTCGGCGCCTGCCGGCACCGAAGTCGCGGTCGTGCTGAACCAGACGCCGTTCTATGGCGAAAGCGGCGGTCAGGTTGGCGACACCGGCGTTATCACGGGGCCGGACGGCCTGGTCATCACCGTAACCGACACGCAGAAGAAGCTGGTCGACCTGTTCGTCCATCTGGGTCGCGTCGAGGCCGGTGTAGCGAAACCCGGCATCCCCGTCGTCGCCACCGTGGAC
>JARLGS010000928.1 GCA_031292695.1 Mycobacterium sp.
GCTCCTGCGCCCGGCGCGCCGCCGGCGCACGGACCGAAGGCCGAGATGGCCCAGCGGATCGCCGACGAGAAGGCTCTGCGGCAGAGCACCCAGCCGCAGATCCAGTTGTTGGCGCTGCAGTTCCAGGCCACCCGCTGCGACCAGCAGGACGTGCTGGCGGGCAACGACGACCCGAACCTGCCGTTGGTGACCTGCTCCACGGACCACAAAGAGGTCTACTTGCTGGACAAGTCGATCATCAGTGGTGACGAGATCAAGGACGCGACCTCGGGTCTGGATCAGCAACGCGCCGAGTACGTCGTCGACGTGACGTTCAAAGAGAAGGCCGCCGATACCTGGGCCACCTTCACCGCGGCCAATATCGGTACGCAGACGGCCTTCACGCTCGACTCTCAGTTGGTCAGTGCGCCGGCCATCCAGGAGGGCATCCCGGGCGGACGTACCCAGATCACCGGTCACTTCAACGCCACCACGTCGAAGGACCTGGCCAACGTGCTGAAGTACGGCTCGCTGCCGCTGTCGTTCGAGTCGTCCGAGGCCGAAACGGTGTCGGCCACTCTGGGCCTGACCTCGCTGCGGGCCGGGTTGATCGCGGGCGCCATCGGTCTGGGCCTCGTCTTGTTGTACTCATTGCTCTACTACCGCGTGCTGGGTCTGCTTACGGTGTTATCCCTGGTGGCGTCCGGCGCAATGGTTTTCGCGCTCCTGGTGCTGTTGGGCAGGTATATCAACTACACCCTGGACCTGGCGGGTATTGCCGGTCTGATCATCGGCATCGGTACCACCGCCGACTCGTTCGTGGTGTTCTTCGAACGCATCAAAGACGAGACACGCGATGGACGATCGTTCCGGTCTGCGGTGCCACGAGGCTGGTCGCGGGCCAGCAAGACGATTCTGTCGGGTAACGCGGTCACCTTGCTGGCAGCTGTGGTGCTCTACATCCTGGCCGTCGGACAGGTGAAGGGCTTTGCGTTCACCACGGGTCTGATGACGGTCCTCAACATTGTCGTGGTGTACCTCGTCACGTGGCCGCTGGTGTATCTGGCGTCGAAATCGCCCACATTCGCCAAACCGGCGTTCAACGGGCTGGGCGCGGTGCAGCAGATCGCGCGCGAACGGCGAGCCGCCTCGCCTGCGATTACGGGACGGGGAGAAGCAGATGGCAGCTAAGCATTCCAGCGACGTTGACGTGACCGAGGCCGTCGAAGCGCCCGTCATCGAGTCGGCGAGCTTGCCGAAGCACGGGTTCCTCAGCCGGCTCTACACCGGCACCGGGGCATTCGACATCATCGGCCGACGAAAGCTGTGGTTCGCCATCAGCGGGCTGATCCTCGCCGTGGCGATCACCAGCATCCTGCTCCGCGGCTTCACCCTCGGCATCGATTTCGAGGGCGGCACGAAGGTCTCGATGCCGGTCAGCGGTGCCACCACCGCTCAGGTACAGGACGTGTTCCACCAGACGCTGGGTAAGGACCCCGAATCCCTGGTCATCGTCGGCAGCGGCGCCTCGGCCACCGTCCAGATCAGCTCCGCGACGCTCACGGACGCCGAGACCGAAAAACTGCGCACCGCGCTGTTCGACCGGTTCCAGCCCAAGGGAGCCGACGGGCAGGCGAGTAAACAGTCCATCAGTGACTCGGCGGTGTCGGGCACCTGGGGCGGCCAGATCACCCAGAAGGCATTGATCTCGCTGGTGGTGTTCGTCACGCTTGCTGCGATCTACATCGCCGTGCGGTACGAGCCGTACATGGCGCTCGCAGCGTTGACCGCGATGTTCTACACCCTGATCAGCACCGCCGGGGTCTATTCGCTTGTTGGGTGGGAAGTCACTCCGGGCACTGTGATCGGTCTGCTGACGATTCTGGCCTATTCGATTTACGACACCGTTGTTGTGTTCGACAAGGTCGAAGAAAACACCCGCGGCTTCGAGCACACGACCCGGCGAACGTACGCAGAACAGGCCAACTTGGCGGTCAACCAGACATTCATGCGCTCGATCAACACCGCTCTCATCGCGGTGCTACCGATCGTCGCGCTGATTGTGGTCGCCGTGTGGATGCTCGGCGTGGGGACACTCAAGGACCTGGCGCTGATCCAGCTGGTAGGCGTTTTGACCGGTCATTACTCGTCGATCTTCTTCGCCACACCACTGCTGGTGAGCCTGCGTGAGCGCACGGACGTGGTGAAGGCGCACACCAAGCGGGTACTCAAGCGACGTCAGGCAACTGCCGAGCGTGGCGGGCAGGACACTGACCCGGATTCCGACGTTCCAGTCGCGGCAGTGGCCGCGCCGGACAAGCCGGAGCCCGGAGCCAAACCGCTCCGTCCCGGCAGGCCATCGGGTAAGCGAAACAGCCGGCGGTAGCCCGCGATGCCCGCCCGGTTCCGCCGAACCGCATTCGCCGGTGCGGTGATGTTGGCGGCCGGTCTCGGTGTGTCCGGGTGTGACAGCTCTGCGGAGGCTGTTGACTATATCGTCGACGGGGCCCTCGTCACGTACAACACCGCCTCTGTGGTCGGCGCGGCTTCCGGTGCGCCGCAGGCGTTTTCGCGGGTGCAGACAGGGTTCGACTTTCACGGCCCCGGCGGTCAGGTGGTCGCCGACCGCGACTTCGGCACGGTGACGGTGGTTGGCCGCGCGCCGCTGACGCTCGACTACAAGATCAGCGACAATGCGGTCTACTCAGACGGCAAGCCGGTCACCTGCGACGACATGGTGCTCGCGTGGGCCGCGCAGTCGGGACAGTTCCCGGCGTTCGATGCTGCCAGCCGCGCCGGCTACGTCGATGTCGCCGCCGTCGATTGCACCCCGGGTCAGAAGCTGGCTCACGTCACGTTCGTCCGCGATCGCGCCGTCACCGACTACGGGCAACTGTTCGCTGCCACGTCGATGATGCCGTCGCACGTGCTGGACGACGTGCTCGGACTGGGCGACGGCGGTGTTACCAAGGCCCTGCAGGGCGGTGACGGGCCCACCATCGACAAGATCGCCCAGGCCTGGAACACCACCTGGGATCTGAAGCCCGACGCGGATCTGAAGCGGTTTCCGTCGGCGGGACCCTACAAGCTGGCATCGGTGGGCAAGGACGGCTCGATCACCTTGGCTGCCAACGACAAATGGTGGGGCGCCAAGCCGGTGTTGGGCAAGATCTCGGTGTCGCCGCGGGGTGCCGATCTGGCCGACCGGATCAAGTCCGGCAAGGCCGAGGTCGTCGACATCGCTGCTGGGGCGGTCGGCAAGCTCGATGTGCCGGACAGTTATGTGCGTTCGGACGCCCCGGCCGACGACGTGCAGCAGTTGATCTTCTCGGGCCAGGGGGCCCTGGCCGATCCGGCGGCGCGCCGCGCGGTCGCGTTGTGCACGCCGCGGGATGCGATCTCGGCCGCAGTCGGTGTTCCGGTCAGCAACGCCCGGCTCAACGCCGCATCGGACGATTCGCTGAGTGTCGCCGAAAATGCCGGTGCCAGTGGGCAGTACGACACCGCGGACATCGACGGCGCGCGGGCGGCAGTGAACGGCCAGCCGCTGACGGTACGGCTGGGGTATTGGGGGCCGGACAACCGGCTGGCGGCTGTGGTGGCTGCCATCACCAAGTCGTGCGCCGCGGCGGGCATCACGGTGCAGGAGGTGACTTCGCCGAAGGTCGGCCCACAAAGCTTGCGCGCCAATGACATTGACGTACTGTTGGCGACCGGCGGTGGATCGGCCGGCAGCGGTTCCACCGGTTCGTCGGTGCTGGACGCGTATGCCCTGCACAGTGGCAACGGCAATAATCTGTCGGGTTACAGCAATGAACGCGTCGACGGCGTGATCGGAACCCTGGCGGTGACCACCGATCCCAAGGAGCAGGCGCGCCTGCTCGGCGAGGGCGCCACGATCCTGTGGGGCGACGTGCCGACCCTGCCGCTGTACCGGCAGCAGCGGACACTGCTGGTGAACAAGGACTTGACGTTGGTCCGGCCCAATCCCACACGGTGGGGGGCCGGCTGGAACATGGACCGTTGGGGGAGCAAATAAAGCTATGTCTGACATGAATTCTCTGTTCTCCGAACTGGTGCGCGAGGTACCGGATTTCCCGGAGCCCGGCATCCAGTTCAAGGACCTGACCCCGCTACTGGCCGACTCGCGGGGGCTCGCGGCCGTGACCGCGGCGCTGGCCGAGGTCGCCGCGGGGGTAGACCTGATCGCCGGCATCGACGCCCGTGGCTTCCTGCTGGGTGCCGCGGTGGCGACCAGGCTCGGCACCGGCGTCCTGGCGGTGCGCAAGGGCGGGAAACTGCCACCGCCGGTCTACAGCCAGAGCTACACGCTGGAGTACGGCACTGCGACGCTGGAGATTCCGGCCGACGGGATCGATCTCACCGGCCGGCGCGTTGTGGTGATTGACGACGTACTCGCCACCGGCGGTACCCTGGCCGCCACCGTCCGACTGCTGCAAGACGCGGGTGCAACGGTTTCTGCGGCCGCGGTGGTGCTGGAGTTGACTGGCCTGGGTGGACGCGAGGTACTGCAACCGCTGCCGGTCACCAGCCTGTACGTAGTCTGAGGGACTATCCTCGACAAACCAGGTGCAGGAGGTGGTGCGGCGTTGGCTGACGACAAGGTGATGCAGGCGCAGCCCGCGCCGTCGGAGCCCGCGACAGGCGTCCCGCTGGAGGCCGCCAAGGGTACCGTCAGCGCGTCCCGCCGAGTGCGGGCCCGGCTGGCCCGTCGGATGACCGCGCAGCGCAGCCTGGTGAATCCGGTGCTCGAACCGCTGGTGGCCGTGCACCGGGACTTCTACCCGAAGGCAGACCTGGCCATCCTGCAGCGCGCCTATGAGATCGCCGAGGAACGGCACGCGCCTCAGCTGCGCAAATCCGGTGACCCGTACATCACCCATCCGCTGGCGGTTGCCAACATCCTGGCCGAACTCGGCATGGACACCACGACTCTGGTCGCGGCGTTGCTGCACGACACCGTCGAGGACACCGGTTACACGCTGGAGGCGCTCACGGCCGAGTTCGGGACCGAGGTCGGCCATCTGGTCGACGGCGTCACCAAGCTGGACAAGGTGGTGCTCGGCTCGGCGGCCGAGGCCGAGACGATTCGCAAGATGATCATCGCGATGGCCCGCGACCCCCGGGTGCTGGTGATCAAGGTCGCCGACCGGCTGCACAACATGCGCACGATGCGGTTCCTGCCCCCGGAAAAGCAGGCGCGCAAGGCCCGCGAAACCCTGGAAGTCATTGCCCCGCTTGCCCATAGACTCGGCATGGCCACGGTCAAATGGGAGCTCGAGGACCTGTCCTTCGCGATCCTGCACCCAAAGCGGTATGAGGAGATCGTGCGGTTGGTCGCCGGTCGTGCGCCGTCCCGTGACACCTATCTGGCGAAGGTGCGGGCCGAAATCGCCAGTTCGCTGCTGGCCATGAAGATCAACGCGACGGTCGAGGGCCGGCCCAAGCACTACTGGTCGATCTACCAGAAGATGATCGTCAAGGGCCGCGACTTCGACGACATCCATGACCTGGTCGGCGTGCGCATCCTGTGCGACGAGATCCGGGACTGTTACGCAGCGGTCGGCGTCGTGCACTCGCTGTGGCAGCCGATGGCCGGGCGGTTCAAGGACTACATCGCACAGCCGCGGTTCGGGGTGTACCAGTCGTTGCACACCACCGTGGTGGGGCCGGAGGGCAAGCCGCTGGAGGTGCAGATCCGCACCACCGACATGCACCGCACCGCGGAGTACGGCATTGCGGCGCACTGGCGATACAAGGAAGCCAAGGGCCGCAACGGGTTACCGGCCGGCGGCGGTGCCGCCGAGATCGACGACATGGCCTGGATGCGCCAACTGCTCGACTGGCAGCGAGAGGCCGCGGACCCCGGCGAATTCCTGGAGTCGCTGCGCTACGACCTTGCGGTGCAGGAGATCTTCGTGTTCACCCCCAAGGGGGATGTGATCACGTTGCCGGCCGGTTCTACCCCCGTGGACTTCGCCTACGCAGTGCACACCGAGGTCGGGCACCGGTGCATCGGCGCCCGTGTCAACGGGCGGCTGGTGGCACTCGAACGCAAGCTGGAAAACGGCGAAGTGGTCGAGGTCTTCACGTCCAAGGCGCAGAACGCCGGCCCGTCGCGGGACTGGCAGACCTTCGTGGTGTCGCCGCGGGCCAAGGCCAAGATCCGGCAGTGGTTCGCCAAGGAACGGCGCGAGGAGGCGCTGGAGTCCGGCAAGGACGCCATCGCCCGTGAGGTGCGTCGCGGCGGGCTTCCGTTGCAGCGCTTGATGAATGCCGAGTCGATGACGGCTCTGGCCCGTGATCTGCGTTACGCCGACGTCTCGGCGCTGTACACCGCCGTCGGTGAAGGTCACGTCTCGGCCCGGCACGTGGTGCAGCGTCTGGTGGCCACGCTCGGTGGTGACGACGAAGCTGCCGACGAGATCGCCGAACGGTCGACGCCGGCCACTATGCCGGTGCGCCGCCGTTCGAACGATGATGTGGGCGTGGCGGTTCCGGGTGCGCCCGGGGTGCTCTGCAAGCTGGCCAAGTGCTGCACGCCGGTACCCGGGGACAACATCATGGGGTTCGTCACCCGCGGTGGCGGGGTCAGCGTGCACCGGACCGACTGCACCAACGCCGCGTCACTGCAGGAGCAGGCCGAGCGCATCATCGAGGTGAAGTGGGCGCCGTCGCCATCGTCGGTGTTTCTGGTCGCCATCCAGGTCGAGGCGCTGGACCGGCACCGGCTGCTGTCCGATGTCACGCGGGTGCTGGCCGACGAGAAGGTGAACATCCTGTCGGCGTCGGTGACCACCTCGAACGACCGGGTGGCCATCAGCCGCTTCACCTTTGAGATGGGTGACCCGAAGCATCTGGGTCATGTGCTGAACGTGGTGCGCAACGTCGAGGGCGTGTACGACGTGTATCGGGTGACCTCCGCCGCCTGAGTGATTTGTGCACGTCTGGTGACGGTCAGCGTTACCGGGCGTGCACAAATCGCTTATTTCGCCGGATTTCGATGCCGTGAGGGTCGATGCCGGAGGCGTCGGGGTCGGCGGTCACGACGACGCTCACCTTGTTCCCGGAGTCCCGTTCGACGAACGTCAACGGGCCCTGACCGTTCTGTAGATGTTTGTCACCCCACTGGCTCATGGCCAGGTACACCGGTAGCAGGTCTTCGCCCGCAGGGGTGAGGTGGTACTCGTGCCGGGCGCGCTTGCCGGGCTCCTGATAGGGCACCCGGACCAGCAGTTGCGCGGCCTCGAGTTGCTTGAGGGCTCGGGACACGGCCGGTGCCGACGTCCCGATCCGGTCGATGAAATCTTCGAATCGGGTTGTGCCGAACAGGCTTTCGCGGACGGCGAGGAACACTGTCTTGGTGCTGAGCAGATCGAGCAGCTTGGCCACGGAACAGGCGTCGCCGATCGACCACTGCTGTCGATCGCTCAGCTTTTCTTCGAACTCCATCAGTTCCCCTTTGGCTAATGCTTGTGTTACTCAGATATCCGTGCTTCCATCTTACTAACGGCATCGTTATCCAGCAAGGGAGAGTGGTTCAAGTGGTTGAAGTGGCAGGTAAAGTGGTCGTGGTTACCGGTGGGCGGCGTGGTCTTGGGGCTGCGCTGGTCGACGAGGTACTCGCCAAGGGGGCGCGCAAGGTGTACTCCACGGGCCGTTCGTCGTTCACCGACGACCGGGCGGCAGTGGTGACCCACGAGCTCGAAGTCCGTTCGTTTGAGTCGGTTTCCGCGTTCGCAGACCTCGCATCAGACGCCGAGATCGTGTTCAACAACGCCGGCATCCTGCTGCCGGGCTCGCTGCTGACCGGGAGTTTCGATGACATCACCGAAACCTTCGACATCAACGTGCTCGGGCCGCTGCGGGTGGCGCGGGCATTCGCGCCGATCTTGGCGGCCAACGGCGGCGGCGCACTGGTGAACATGCACTCGGTGCTGTCGTGGATGTCCGGCAGTGGCGCCTACGGCGCCTCCAAAGCGGCGGCGTGGTCGGCGACCAACTCGCTGCGCGCGGAACTGGCAGCGCAACGTACCCAGGTGGTCGGCGTACATGCCGGGCTGATCGAAACCGACATGGTCGCCGGTCTACCAGGACCCAAGGCCACTGCGGCCGACATCGCGACACGCATTGTCGACGGACTGGAATCCGGCGCCATCGAGGTGCTGGCCGATGACGTGACGGTCGGTGTCAAGGCGGCGTTGTCCGGCCCGGTGGAGAACCTGACGTTCGCGCTGACCCACTGATCCGATCGAGCACTGAGGAGTTGAACTGTCATGCCGCTGTGGACCATTCACTATACGCCGGGATTCTTCACCGCTGAGGACAAGCGAAATCTGGCGTCCCACATCACCGATCACTACGAGAAGGCCGGGTTGCCGCGGTTCTATGTGATCGTCATCTTCAACGAGACGCGATCGGACGACCTCTATGTCGGCGGTGAGCCGACTCCGGTCGGTTTGCGGATCGTCATCGATCACATCGCCCGGCACGCGGCAGACAAAGAGAGTCGCAATGGCATCGCCCGCTGGATCAAGTCGATGCTGTCGCCGTACCTACAGGGGCGCGAGGGCCTGCATTGGGAGTTCCACGTGGATGAGACCAGCGAGGACCTCTGGATGATCAACGGACTGATCCCGCCGCCGATGGGCTCGGAGGCCGAACAGCGTTGGGCTGCAGACAATATGGTCACCGCGTTCTGACCACGTCGACGCTGCCGTTGGGGTCACGACCCCAACGGCAGCATTGCCATCTGCCGGCTCTGCACGACCACCTGACCGGTGGAGTCGACAATGACGTGGTCCTCCTCGAACCAGGTGTCGCCGACCACCGTCGAGCTCGCCAGCACGCGCAGCCAGCCGGGTGCGGGCCTGCGTCGCAGATAAGTGGTGAGCTGCACGGTGGGGGTCCAGCCGAAGAATCCGCGGTTCATGGTGACCGGGGGAGTGATGTCGCCGGCCATCACCGCGAACAACATGGCGGTGTCCAGGTTCGCTTCATCGGCTGCGAAGGGCCGCAACCACATCCGATTGACCGGGTCGCCCTGATCGCCCGTGAGGAAGGGTGTCGAGGAGTCCAGCAACAGTTCGCAGCCCTGGGCGACGTGCACGATCTGTCCGAGCGGATGAGCTGCGGTCACCCGCGCCGCGTCCGCCGGTGGTTCGACCGGCAGATACGACACCGGGTGCGACTCCTGATGCCGTGGCGGCTTGGCGTCGACCGGGCCGAGGGTGACGGCACAGCTGACTGCGGTCCGCCCGTGTTGAGACAGTTGAACATCGACCAGACACACCTGCCGGCCGCGTTTGCGAACGGTGGTGGTGAGCTGAACCTCGCCCGGGTCGGGCGCGCTCAGGTAGTTGGCGCTCAACGCGACCGGTGCGAGCTCCGACGCCATGCCGATGGCCTGCTGTGCCGCCGCCGCGCATACCGCCATCATGCAGCCGCCGTGGACCTTTGGACCGATGGTCCACATCGGATCGATGGTGGCGGTGAAGACACCGTCACCCACGTCGGTGACGGTGGTCAGGTCGGTAAACGGGTGCATCGTCATACCATCTCCAATTCCGATGTGGCGGTCGTTGATTCCCAGGTGCGAGCCGGCCGCGTCCGGACCTTCAACGGCCACCAGAACCAACGTCCGAGCAACGCGGCGATCGACGGTGTGATCAGGGACCGCACCACGAAGGTATCGAACAGCAGGCCGAGCCCGATCGTGGTGCCGATCTGGCCGACGGACAGCAGGTCACTGGCGACCATCGAGATCATGGTGAACGCAAACACCAGGCCGGCCGCGGTGACGACGCCGCCGGTGGCGCCGGTGGCACGGATCAGGCCGGTGCGCAGGCCGGCGCCGATCTCTTCCTTGAACCGGGACACCACCAGCAGGTTGTAGTCCGAACCGACGGCCAGCAGCACGATCACCGACATGGCGATCACCAGCCACTGCAGTTCGATGCCCAGGAAGTACTGCCAGATCAGGACGGACAGGCCGAACGAGGCGGCCAGGGACAGCACCACCGTCCCGACGATGACGATCGATGCGATGAGCGCCCGGGTGATCAGCAGCATCACCACGAAGATCAGGATGATCGCTGCGAGTGCCGCGATCAGCAGATCGTAATGCGCGCCCTGCTGGATGTCTTTGTACGTCGCGGCGGTACCACCCAGGTAGAACTTCGCGCTGGCCAGCGGGGTGCCCTTGACCGCCTCTTTGGCGGCCTGCAGTTCGGCATCGACATGTGAAATGCCCTCCAGGGTGGCCGGGTCCACGTCGTGCGTGACGATGAAGCGGGCGGCCTTGCCGTCGGGTGAGAGCATCAGCTGCATTCCGCGCTGAAAGTCCGGACTGCCGAAGGCTTCTGGCGGCAGGTAGAACATGTCGTCGTTCTTGGCGTCGTCGAAGGTCTGGCCCATGGCCGCCGCGGTGTCGGTCATCCGCTCCATCTGAGTGACCATGCCGTCGAAGGTACTGTGCATGGTCTGAGTCAGGTCGCGGACATCGGTGGCCAGGCTGATCATCGGCGGCAGCTGGGCGGCGAGCTGGGGAGTCACCGCGTCGAGCTTGCCCATTGCATCGGACAGCGCTTTGGTGTTGTCCGCCAGCCGGTCGAAGCCGTCGGTGGCGTCGAACGCCGAGCGCATGGCGTGGCAGACCGGAATGTCGTAGCAGTGCGGTTCCCAGTAGAAGTAGTTCCGCAGCGGCCGGAAGAAGTCGTCGAAATCGGCGATCTGGTCTCGCAATTCGGCGGTGGTGGCTGACATGTCCTGTGCCGCGCCCTGTGCGGTGTGGGTGGCATCGGCCAGTTGCACGCTGAGGTCGTGCATGTGCCGCATGATGCCGATCATCGACGTCAGGTGGTCGGTCATGGTCTGGACGTCACTCAGCCGGGCTTTGAGGAATTGCAGGTTCTCGTTCATGGACACGGCCTGCGCGCTGATCTGAAATGGCACCGATCCGTGTTCCATCGGCGGGCCCAACGGCCGGGTGATGCTCTGCACCCGGGCGATGCCCGGCACTCGGAAGATGTTCTTGGCGATCCGATCCAGCACCAGCATGTCCCGGGAATTGCGCAGATCGTGGTCGGCTTCGACCATCAGCATGTCCGGATTCATCCGGGCCGAGGTGA
>JARLGS010000929.1 GCA_031292695.1 Mycobacterium sp.
GACCGCGCCCTGCACACCGAGCACGATCAACACCGCGGCCCAGAACGGAATATCAAGCAGAACCGCGAGCGCTTCACCGCCGAACAGGCCCACGAGGGCATCCCAGGCCACCGCGGAGAGCCATTGCAGCGCAGCGGGAACCGCGATCAGCCCGCCGAAAGCCATCCGCGCCCCGGGTAATTGCGCAGTGCCGGTGCGCGGACCCCAAGTGGACAGGTAGCCGACCACCAACGACCCGATGACCGTCCCGATGATCATGGCGAGCATCGAGAGCCAGAAGCCCAGGCCCAGTGCACCGATCAGGGCGCCGGTGAACACACAGGTCATGTTGATCTGTGGCGCGAACCAGAGGGGGAACAGTCGGCCCGGGGTGCCGTACCGCTGGTCGGCCGGCACCGGCGCGATGCCATGGGATTCCACTGCCATGTCCCCGGCGCGGCGAGGCGTGCGGCCGGTGAACGGTGTGGCGTTGAGCGCGGTGGCCGGTCGGGTCATGCCCCTATTCGACCATGAGGGCACGGTCGCGGTGAGCAGCCTCGACTTCGGGCCGCGCGCCGGAACGAGCGGCGCCGACGCCGGCGAGGATCACCAGTACGATACCGACGACGGCCGCGGCCTGGGGCACCTGGTGCAGGATGAGTAATCCCAGAAGCATGGCGAAGGCGGGCTCCAGGCTCATCAAGGTGCCGAACGAGGCGGCGGTGAGCCGGCGCAGCGCGTGCAACTCAAGGGTGAACGGGATCACCGGCAGCAGGATCGCCAGGCCGAGGCCGGCCAACAGGAGGTCCGGTGTCAGATGGCCGAGCGCCGACGGGGCGGCCACGGCGGTGACGATCAACCCGGCGACCGGCATGGACACGGCCAGGCCAGTGATACCGGAGACCTCGTCACCCACGCGTTGGGTCAGCATGATGTAGGCACCGAGGCACAGTGCCGAACCCAGTGCGGCGAGTACCCCGACGGGGTCGACGGCGGCGGCCCACGGCTGGGTCAGCAACACAACGCCCATCGCTGCCATAGCCGGAAAGAGGGCACGGCCCCGTCCACGGCCTTTCACCACCGCAATGGCAAGGGGGCCAAGGAATTCCAGCGCACTAGCCGTGCCCAGCGGGATGCGCGACACCGCCTCCATGAACAGCAAGGTGAACCCGGCGGTGGCCACGCCGAGCATGACGCAGGACAGGACGGCCGACCGGGTGAACGACGACGGCCGCGGGCGGACGAACAGCAGCATCAGTGTGCCGGCCCAGGCCAGGCGCACCCAGGCCACCCCAAGGGGGCCGACGCCGTCCATCAGGTCGACCGCCAGCGCGGCGCCCAGTTGCACCGACATCATGGACGCGACGGTCATCAGTGCGCCGTTGCGGGCCGCTGCGGAGGTCATCGTCCTATTGAACGGCAGCTCGAATGTTCATGTCCACGTGATATTTATGGACATACTGTTCGAATATCATGAATGAAGCCGCATACCGCCTGCCGCAGTCGGCGACTGCAGCTGCGGGTCGTCGTGATGTGGTGCCCGAACATCGGTCTCGGCCGGACACCACGGGGGCCGCGATCGTGCCCACGCCGGCGGGCCATCGGCCAACGGCGGTGGCTGCGGCGATCACGACAATGCCAGTGCCCCGATTACACAAGCCGACATGATGTCTGCGTTGAGGAAGTGGGCACTGAGCGACGACGAACACCCACCAGGCCACGTCCCCGGTGATGCGGGCGATTCGTGCGGTGCGGTGTCGTCTGCGACCCAGTTCGGCGGAACCCATTGTTCTGCAACATTATCCGGTGCCGCGTGCCGCGATAGTGCTGACACTAGATTCGGCCCCGCCGTGTCGCCGTGTCGCGCATCGTGTAGGTGTGCCAAGTATCTCCGTGCAGCAGCAGGGTGATCTCGCTGGGACCTGACGTTGGGTAGCTGACGCCGGAGTCGTCGAAACAGATGGCGTCGATGTCATTGCCTACGAACACGCTGACGCGAATCACTGACGGCGGGCCGATAAGTAGTTGGCGATCAGGGTTGCGGCGATCGCCGATGGCCAGGACTCCGCTGGAGATGTTCAGGCGCCCGTCAAACGCTGGGGCGCCGAGTCCGTCGGTATCCGAGCCGGAGAACACGCGGACCCGAACCTGCCGGCCAACGATGTCGCACTCGTGGGCGCTCATGGTGTGCACCCACAGTGCCCCCTGCACGGTCTGTGCATTGGGGTCGATGTCCGCGTGCACGTAGGTGCCCGACATGCCTTTCGCGCCAACATCTTCGATGACTACCACGCAGCCATCGGGTGCGATCGCGGTGTCGCACAGCAGCCTGTTCGTTGCTGTTCGCACGGCGAAGCTCTCTTTCCCCCGCCACTGATGGCA
>JARLGS010000930.1 GCA_031292695.1 Mycobacterium sp.
CGCTTCGTCGACCGTGAGTTCCGGGCGTTTGATCAGTTCGTGAATGCGATCAGGGCCGAGCCGGGAATCTCACGTGTTTGCCGCCCCTTCCGGAATCAGATAGCCAAAGCCGACGCTCCCGACCCATCGAGTGCGAGACTGGCGGCATGGCCTATGACGAAGACCTGGCCAACCGGATCCGTGAACTGCTCGGCCCGGTGGGCGGTGTCCAGGAGAAGCGGATGTTCGGTGGGCTGGCCTTTCTGGTGCACGGCAACATGTCGGTGGCGGTGAGTCGCGATGGCGGCCTGATGGTCCGGGTGCCGCCCGGTGACACCGAAAAGTTGTTGGGGCGCCAGCATGTTGAGCTCATGACGATGGGCGGCCGGGAGATGCGCGGCTGGCTGCGGGTGACGCCGAACGGCCTGAAAACCAAGCGAGCGCTGCAGAGCTGGATCGATCGGGGCGTCGGCTATGCCGGCACCCTGCCTGCCAAGTAGGCGTTGGAAACGTTGCGCCCCAAGCAGTTACGACGAACTGCCGTACTTCTTCACCGATCAGTTCGATCTCGGCATGGAGTACGTGGGCCACGCGCCCAGGTATCAGGCCGTTGTCACGCGCGGCGATCTCGAAAAACGCGAATTCACCGTGTTCTGGCTCGATGGTGGACACCGGGTCCTGGCCGGCATGAACGTCAACATCGGGGCAGGCCTCGACGACATCAAGAGGCTCATCCGATCGCGCCGGCCGGTCGATACTTCGGCGCTGGCCGATCCGTCGGTCGCACTGACCGCGGTGGCTGCCTAGCGCAGCGTCAGTCCAGCCCAGCGCTCGCCGGGCCGACGCGGTAGATGGACTTCAGTTGCTGGTAGGCAGCCAGCCCCTCAGGTCCGAGCTCACGGCCCAGCCCGCTGGCCTTCACTCCGCCGAACGGGGCCGCCATATCCAGCTGATAGTCGTTGACCCCGACGGTGCCGCTGCGAATCGCCCTCGCCACATCGGTGGCACGCTCGGCATCAGCGGACCAGACGGTGCCGCCCAGCCCGTACTCACTGTCGTTGGCGAGTTCGATGGCGTGTTGTTCGGTCTCGTAAGGGATGACCGCCAATACCGGGCCGAAGATCTCTTCCTGCGCAATGCGGGTGGCGTTGTCAACGTCAGCGAACACCGTCGGTGACACGAACCAGCCGTCGGGTTGGT
Organism: Mycobacterium sp.; assembly: GCA_031292695.1. Classification (GTDB taxonomy): domain Bacteria; phylum Actinomycetota; class Actinomycetes; order Mycobacteriales; family Mycobacteriaceae; genus Mycobacterium. The sequence continues at coordinate 1,180 of JARLGS010000930.1, forward strand.
CGGCCGGAATCCCTCCGCCCGCAACAAGTCTGGCGCCGCCGGCCTTACCGGCCTCGATGTAGCCCAGCACACGGTCACGCTGCCGGGCGCTGACCAGCGGCCCCACCTCGGTCGACTTATCCAGTGGGTCACCGACTTTCAACCCAGAGGCCAGCGCAGCCAGCGCATCAACCACCTCGCCGTAGCGCGATCTCGGCGCCAGTATGCGCGAACTCAAGTGGCACGTCTGCCCATTGTTGACGAACGACGCCGACTGCAAACCCTTGATGGTGACGTCCAGATCGGCGTCCTCGAGGATGATCGCGGCGGACTTTCCACCCAATTCCAGAGTGACCGGCCGCAGTAACCGACCGCACGCCTCGGCGATGAGCCGGCCCACCGCGGTCGAGCCGGTGAACGACACCTTGTCGACACCGGGGTGCGATACCAGATGTGCACCCGCATCGGGGCCACCGGCGATGACGTTCAGCACCCCGGCCGGCAGCCCGGCCGCCACCGCAGCCTCAGCGAAAATCAGTGCATCCAAAGCTGTTTCCGGCGAAGCCTTGAGCACCACCGGGCAGCCGGCCGCCAACGCCGGCGCCAGCTTGAATGCGGCCAAGGCCTGCGGGTAGTTCCACGGCACGATCGCGCCGACCACACCGACCGGTTCCCGCCGCACAATGGTGTGCCCGATCGCGGCCGGCCGAATCTCCTCGACCGTAGCCCCGCCGATCAATCCCGCGTAGTACCGGAGTAGCGCCGCCGGGAATCGACCATTGGCTCCGCGGGACAACCGGATCGGCATGCCGTTCTCGCGGGTGCACAACTCGTTGGTCGCGGCAGCACGGGCGTCGAGCTCCTCAGCCAGTCGGTGCAGCGCCGCCGCCCGCTCGACTGCCGGGGTCGCACTCCAGGCCGGCA
>JARLGS010000931.1 GCA_031292695.1 Mycobacterium sp.
AGGAGTACATGGCGCTGCCCGGCTGGCATCTCGCCGGATGCGTAGTCAGACCACAGGTGTCCCTTGGGCCGCTGGCGTGTAGGCATCCACGCGATCACCTCGGGTAGTGAGTGGGCGAACTCGCGGGCACGTTTGACTCGGGAGTGGAAGGTGATGGTGCGGCGGAGGTCGTAGCGGCGCATCGCTTTGGCCAGGCCGATTTGTCCTGCCAGGGCGCGGGCGTCGGTGACCTTGGTGCCGTCGAGGGTGACGAACCGGCCCCGTTGTGCCCAGTCGCGGTACTCGGCGTTATCGACGCCGACGACGACGACCTGGTAGTCGGTGAGCAGGTCGCGGTCGATCGCCTCAGCGAACCCGAGCTTGTGGAACACCGGGCCGAACACTGCCTGGTTGTCCATCGAGGCGACCTCAAAGTCGGCCTCTGCCGCTTCCCGCAAGACCCGTCCGGTGAAGTAGCGTGGGGTGGCCGTCATGAACAACCGGCGGTGCGCCTTGACGGCCTCTGAGTTGAGGATGGTGGCGAAGTCAGATGAGACTCGCCCCGCGCAGCGATGGGCCTCATCGGCGATGACCAGGTCGAAACTGGGCACCCGCCCCAGCCGGAACGCCGTGGCGATTTGCGGCGACGATTGATAGGTGGAGAACACCACACGCGGGCCGGACCGCCGACGCAGGAACGTCGCGATCTCCTCGGGGTCGGTCGTGACGGGGTAGCCCAGATCACTGGTGTTCGCGACGACGGCATCGGGTTCGGCGACTGTCTCGTCGGAACACACGGGAAGGAAGTCGAATCCCAATTTGGTGTTGGCCGTCCATTCGCGCAGCGTTTGGGACAACAGCGACAGCGACGGCACCAGCACCAGCGTGCGTTCGGCGGCGAGCTTCTCGGTGATGAACAGTGCAGCGAGGGTCTTGCCGGTCCCGCAGGCCATGATCATCTGGCCCCGGTGCGCCCGCTCAAATCCCTTCACCACCGCGTTTATCGCTTGGCGCTGATGCCGCCGGGGTCGTTTCGGGGGCAGCCGCCGGGCACGCAATTCGGATGGGGAACGGGGCCAGTCGACCTCGGCGGTGTCGAGGTCACCGAGGAGAAGAACGCTGGCTGGCTTCTCCTGGGCCTCGATGGTGCGTTTGGCGGTGCGTCCGATCAGGTTGGTCGTCGCGATCAACAGCCGGAACGAGAACACCGAACGCCCCGCCTCGGCCAGGAAGGTGTCCACGTCGCGCTTGGTGATCCAGGTGGCTTCGTCGTATGCCTTGGCCTGGATCGCCCACAGGTGCCCGTGATGGTCCTCGGCGACCAAGTCGATACCCGCGTCAGCGCCCCATCGTCCCGGCCACTCATCCCAGAGCCACACGCGGTGAAGCTCGCGGGCATAGACCGGGTCGTGGGTGAGGAACCACTTACAGATGCGCTCAAACTGCTTGCCCCGCCGATACGGGTCAGGGTTCAACCGGCCCAGGAGATCATCGAGCGCCGCCATGAGAAGGAGATTAGAGGTGCGTGAGCTGCACGACCGTTGGTTTGCTCTGCGCAGCGAGATTAATCGGGAGTGAAGCTACAGGGTGAAGTGTCCGTACCGTTTCTAACGGCTACGCGTCTGGCACTTTTCGGAGGCCAGGGCCCCGTGAGCCGCCTAACTGCCCTTTACCCTGGTGGGGGGGAGTTTCTGAGGATGCAGTCGCCGCAGGTTGCGGTGCGTTCGTTGGCGATGCGGTAGATCAGACAGCAGCTGCGCCGTCGAAAGTGTGGTCCCGCCCTAAGAGCGCCGTCTTCGATGCGGGGGTCGGTGAGAATGCCGTCGGCTGCGGCGTAGGCGGTGATGGTCAGGTCGGGTCGGGCGGTGGAGATGAGACGGGCGGCACTGTTGGCCGCTGAACCGATATTGCCCCAAAGCACGTGTTCGCTCACCCTGTAGCGTTCCGCAATCGCGACGGTGACAGCTTCTACTGCAGGGCCCAGTGCGGGTGTCTGAGTTGCTGGTCCTGGCGTAACCGAAAGCGGGTAGGGCCCGCCAAGCTTGTTCTGCCACCACAGATCATCAAGTGACAACGAGACCGGTGTGTGGCCCAGCGTGATCGCCCCGATGGGCGGCGCGAGGAGTCGGGCAATCAGCCCGAGGTGAGCGACCGAGGCCGCCACGCGGATTTCGACGTTATCGGGCTGCCTACGCGCCTGGTGCCCGAGGGCCGTCCGAACCGCGTGGACCCGTGCCGCCAACACTCCGCTGTCCCCCATGAGCGCGGTCATCAACTGCCACGGCGGTGGCATCGACCCGCCACGCATGTGGGTCTCGACGGCGAAAAACGGCCCCAACGCCGTCAGGTCACTGGACAGCGCCCAGTGACCCGACAGACCCCTGTGCGTCACTACCTACGCGACTGAGGCGGTTTCGCCCACCGCCGCTGGGGGTTTGGGCTTAGCGGGGCCGACGACCAAACGGTCGATCAGCGCACCGAAGACCAGAGCGATCGTGGTCCACACCAGCACTTGATTGAGCAGCGAATACCAGCGGAACTTCCAGAGCACATCCGCGTCGAAGCCGGGGTACACGATCTGCCCGGGCGCGATGGATTTGCCGTCAACCACGAGTGGCGTGGACAAGATGTTGGTGATCGGCTGCGGGGTCTCCGTGGCGGCCGGGGCGAACCCGAACTGATCAGCGTGGGCGGCGTTCGCCGACAACTCGCCCAGTGACGGCAACACCGCAAGCAGTACGCCATACAGGATCAAAAACCCCACAGCGGCGATCAGCACCGACTTGTACAGCCCGAACCGCGCCGACATCTGCCGTGCGACAAACACCGCGAGCCCGAGCAGGATCAGCGACGCGGCGACCATCGTCAAATACAGTTGCCCGCGAGTCACGATCGTGAACGTGTGCCCGATCGCCGGAGGGTTGGCCGGGTACTTCACGAACGGCAGCAAAAAGACACCGAGGAAGCCGAACCCGCAGATCAGCCACGCCAAAGTTTGCGGGCGCACCGCGAACCGCCCGTGCAGCACCAGATAGGCGACCGCCACGAGCGCACCCATCGCCACCGAGAACACGATGATGCCCGTGGTGAGACCGACCGTGGACTGCATGGTCCGACTGAAGATCTCCGGCCCTTCGGGAGCCACCGGTCGCCCTGCCGCCGTGTTCAACGCGGCCAGGACGGCGGTGCGACCCGACTCGTAGTCGATCGACTTAGCGATAACAGGCTCAGCCCAAATCCGGGCGAAAACTAAACCCAACACCCCGGCGATCAGACCGGCGAGGGCTCCGCGCCCAATGACACGGATCTCCATAAGGTCGCCCCCCGATCAGTGGCAGGGGAAGCCGAGGAAGTGTCGCGCATCATGCACCCACTCGTGCACCACCATCGTCTTGCCGAACACCGAGACCATCCCCTCGTCAACACCGACAAAGTAGTAGGCCAACAGCGCCAGCAATACCGTCACGCCGAGCAGCACCACGACCCGGCCCGTCGACAGCGCCTTAGGGGAGACACCAACACGGGCACCGGGCGAGGAAACGGGAATACTTGCCACCAGAACCTCCTTCAGGGGTTGTGCGCCCCTACCCAACCGAATGGACACGATGGCGGCGAAAGATCTGACTCACCCATCAACCAAAGTCGGGCTCACAGTGGCGCAACCGTCCCGGACTCTCACCGGGTTCCATGCACCGCCATACGGACTCAGAGAAACATACGCTCAAAAACCAAGTCAAGCGACACCGGCTCGTGGGAATGCCGGAAGCAGTAGATCCAACATGCGCCACGCTGGTCGTCGTTGACCGCTAGGTCCAGCCTCGCGGTCGCTGGGTCGACGTACGCCCTAACTCCCGCATGTCAGGTGGGTGGGATGTTGAAGTGGTGCCGAAGAGTTCGTCAGGATCGCATCCTGTGTCCGTTGCAGCCGAAAAGGATGACCGCGAAGCATTAGAAAGCCGTGCTGATCGACGCTGGCAAGTGCTGGTGAAGGATTGCATAAATATCGCACAGCGATACGCGGCCATGCCTCAGAAATCACCTTTGACCAGGCATTTAGGCCTGTGCCCCCGGCAGGATCCGAAACTGCCCAGCCTGGATTCTCAACATGTGTCTTTGGTGCATGTCGAGCACCACCAGCAGCTGGCGGTCGCGAACAAACCGCAGCAGGCTGTCCATCGTGGAGCGGCCCGGTTGATCGGGCAGCCCGAGTGCCCGCGCCACTGTCACGGGCACCAGCTCGGGGTCGGTGATCGGCGCCAGATCCACATACCACACCCCGTCGCCGAACTCGCCGGCCATCTGGGCCGCGACCTGGATCGCCAGCCGGGTTTTGCCCACCCCGCCCGCACCGGTCAACGTCACCAGCCGGTTCTGCCCCAGCAGCTCCCGCAGCTGGGTCAACTGCGCGTCGCGGCCCACGAAACTGGTCAGCTGCGCCGGAAGACGGGTGGCGACATCCCGCAACCTGTGGATCGAACCCGGTGCATCCCCAAACCCGAAAGACGGCGTCGAATCTAGGCTGCATGAGCTTGTCTGCGAAGGCAGAGTGCCACTGGCTGCGGCGCAGGAGGCCATCGCCACCGATTGGACTACGGCACTGGATACAGTCCGTTGAAGTAGCGCCATCGCCGCCAGCCACGGATTCGAGCCCAAGCAGAGTGCCCAGAGGGGCATTGAAGCACTGGTTCAATCCCAGTATCGCGCACCACATCTGACCTGTGGTTATATCGATCACATGCTCTCAGGCAAGACGTTTTCGAGACGTTCGTCACACCCGAAACGACTGGTGCGGTCTGCGACGGGCACACGTGGACTCAGTTTCCAGCGAGCCAGGCCAACCACTTGGTAACGAGATCGCTCACATACGAGCGGCCTTCGGCGAGCGTCATTGTGTGCCTCGGAGGCAGTCCCGGCAATCGCGCATGCCGCGCTTCTCTGCCACTCACATCCGGCCTATCGGCGGAACCTGTAAACGCCGACAATCTAGCCCTCGTGGTCCAACCCATTTTGTAGATCTTCCTCGGGATCGAATCGTTGATGATCTCGTAGACCTTGCGGAGATCGACCCACCCGAGCGGTTCGGTAGCGCCCATGAATTCGAGCGCTTCGGCTACATCTGAATTCGTTCCGGCGAGAGCGAAACGAGCGGGCCACGGTGAAGGAGGGTCGGGTTCAGGTTGGCCGTGTGGCCCGAGGACGAAGCCAGCCGCTGACCCTCGTATGCGGAGTTCTGCCGGTGCGGGACTCACGAAGAGGTGTGCATTGCCGTTGGAATCGGTGTACTTGCCGCTAAGTTTCACGGGGCGGAAGTCGGCACTTTTCGCGCGGCCCAAACCGTTGATTCGGACGATCAGGCTTTTGGCCGGTTTGTCGAACTGGCCAGCTTCCGGCGGGTTGTCGATCTCCGGCGAAGTCAGGTAGTAGGCGTTCTCCGTCTCGTCGCGTACGACTCGCACGTCACCGGCGGCGAGTTGTTCCGCCAGGTCTTCGAGGTCGAACTGGTGACCTTCGAGCCAAGCCTTGTTGGTCATACCCGTGCACCTTATGCGTACGGCAGGTTAGCGCGGGTCGGATCACTACTGGCCGGTCATCTGCACCGTGGCGCACATCCCGTCCTGACACCAGGCAGGCCCGTTCGTTCGTCTGCGGGGATCTCAGCCCCACTCGGCGCGCTGGCGTGCCATGTCGGCGCAGACCCGCTCGCCGGTCTCGTAGTCGTCGTGATCGCCCGCCCGGTGGGTGTAGTAGCGCCAGATGTCGAGCACCGAGCATGACCGCCCGTTGCCGTCCAGCCACCGCTCCTCGGTCGCCGCGCGCGGGTCGTCGTGGCGGTCGGTAATCAGCATCGTCTCGACACCGCAAAACGTGAACGGCTCGGCCAGCACCTGCTCGGGGTCGAACAGGGCGGGCTCGTCCTCGTCGTCGTCCTCGGGGAGATCGGCGGTCAGCGTCCGGTGGACCTTCATGCGGGAGAGCCCCAGCCGGTCGGCAATCGCCCGGATCGAGAAACCTTCGCGCCGCAGCCGGTGCACTTCGTCATCGCTGGTCATGGCGGCATCCTCCCACCCCGGCAAACGCAATCGGGGAAGCGTCCCGCGTGTCCCGTCGTCGCGTGGGACAACCCCGACCACCCCTGACCGGGGACTTTCCCACGCGGTTTGCTGCGCGGATGATCAATCCCATTGACGGATGGTCGGGGGGAGATTTGGCGACGGACTCTCTCGCCGCTCGCAAGCGCGCCAGACTTTGCGAGCGGCGCACCGGGCGGCGGCGGCGGGGCGATGCGGACGCGGGTTGCTCGGCGGGCTTGGCGGTCGGGCGTTGCTCGTCGCGGAGCGTCGGCGGCGGCGATTGGCTCGCGGCCTCGGCGCGGGCGCGGGGTGGTTTGGGCGTCGGCACGTATCCGGCCCTGGCACCAAGAAAGTCGTGAAGCCTACCGTGGAGTGATGGCATCTCGAAACATGTTGTTCCGTGCGATGTACCGAGTCGGTTTCACACCGTGGGATGGCCATCCGCAGCCGAAAAGTCTGCACGACCTGGTCGAAGGCAACGACTCGCCCGCCCTCCCGGCGGCCACTGCACTCGATATTGGGTGCGGTACCGGCGACACGTCCATCTATTTGGCGCAGCACGGGTGGCAGGTCACCGGCGTGGACTTCGTGCCGAGGGCGCTGGCCAAGGCCCGCGCCAAGGCGCAAGCCCGCCAGGTCTCCGTCAACTTCGTTCAGGACGATGTCACCCACCTCAGCTCGGCCCGGGGCGTGGGGACCGGGTTTACGTTGATCGTCGACAACGGCTGCTTGCATAACCTGACCGATAAGGACCGCGACGCGTATGTCCGCGAGGTCAGCGCGGTGGCAGCGCCGCGCGCGCGGCGGTTGTTAGGCGGGCTTGATACATGTGAGCAAATTTGCGTCCAGGGCATAACAAGGGCCGAAAAACAAACCCCCTTAAAAAC
>JARLGS010000932.1 GCA_031292695.1 Mycobacterium sp.
CGTTGCCGAAGTTCGTCACGACCTGGGACTGCCACACGCCCAGTCCTAGGGTCAGCTTCGGCGAGTGCTCTCGACACGCCTCCACGTTCCAGCTGCGCCCCCTCCCGGCGTTATACAGGTGATCCGTAGGTCCTGGGCTGTCTTCTATGGAAGCACACTCACTAGGCATCGGCGACTCCTTCGATGAGGCCGTCGAAGAGCTGTTGGCGGTCGCTCTGACGGCGGTCTTCGGCGTGGTTGCGCTGGCGCTTCAAGATGGTGAGGAACTTGGGTCCGGTCTCGAAGAATCCGCAGCGTTCGCAGACGCTCTCGAAGGCGCAGTCGAGGAGGGCCGGCCTCGTGCAGTGACCGTTGGCGAGCAGCCTTCGATGGTCGCTCACTGACTGCGCGCTCAGAACGGCAGCGCGAACAGGGGCGGTGCCGGAGAGTCCGTAGTACTGGGCCTCGACGGCTTTGGTTACCTTGAAGTACGCATCGGCGACCGTCTCATCGGAGATGCGGGCATAGATCAGCGTCATGTCCATGGAGCGGTGCCCGAGCAAGGCGGCGATCGCTTCGAGGCTCATGCCCCGGTTGATGGATTGGGTGGCCAGCGTGTGGCGCAGCTGGTGGGGATGGACGTGACCGACCCCGGCTCGCTTGGCGACGCTGGCCACGTAGCGCGAGATGGTTCGCCGGTCGAAGGGCCGGCCGTCGTCACGCTCGAGGAGGTGGCCCGATTGTGAGCGCCCGCGCATGGCCTTGTAGTCAACAATAAGGTCGACCAGCAACGGCAAGAGGGGCACGTAGCGGTCATTGTGCAGCTTGCCGATCGGGATGCGAAGGCGATGGCCGTCACCCTTGCGCACCATGGCGTCGTCTTCGAGTCCGGCGAGCTCGCCGACACGCATGCCGGTGCGGGCCAACAATTCGACCATGAGGCGACGGCGCTGATTGGGGTCTTGTGCCAGTGCGGCCATGAACTTCGCTGCGGTCGGGTCGTCCAAGAACCTGGGCAGAGGCTCGTCGAGGGCCGGGAAGTCGCTCATGTAGATGAACAGACGGGCCGGTGCGTCGTCGTAGTCCCACTCCATAATGCGCTCGAAGAAGGTGCGCACCGTGCTGAGTCGGTGACGGATCGTCATGGTGGCCAACCCCTTGCCGCTCTTTCCTGGACGTGCCGCCACCCAGCGCTTGAAGTCCTCGATGTGGGCACGCCCGATGCGCGCCACCGACGTGCAGCCCGGATCGGCCTCGGTGACCCGGTGGGCGAAGAGCCGAAGCGTCAGCTCGGTGGCCGCCACGGTGCCCGGACGGGCCGAGACTTCGAGTTGGTCCAGGTACGAGGCCATGGTGGCCACCATGACGGGTGCCCGGGCAGCGATCTGGGCCCACGTCACCTCGGGCGTTCCACCACCCCGGCGTCGCGGCTGAAAGGGCAGCTCTCGTGCGAGTGCGTTCATTGGGCCACCCCGACGAGTGCCTGGGCCTCGATGGCTTCTATGGCCCGGCGGTACTCGTCGGCCAGCCAGTCGACGCTGAGGTGGAGATAGACCCGGGTCGAGGTGATGGAGCGGTGTCCGGCCTGGGCCTGGATGGCTTCGATGGCCATGCCCGCCTCGCGCAGCCGGGTGAAGCAGGTGTGGCGCAGCTCGTGGCAGGTGCCGTGGCTGAGACCCGCCCGCACCCGGGCGGCACGGATGATCTGGTCGAGGCCGGGCACCGAGAGCGGCTGGCCGCGACGTGCTCCTTTGAGCGCGACGAAGAGCGAGTCGCTCGTCGTCTCAGGCGGTCGCTCATGATCCATGTAGCGCGCCACGGTGGCGAAGAAGGTTGGTGATAGCGGCACCAGGCGCTCGTGTCCGCCCTTGCCTTCTCTGATCAGGACCCGCCACTCGCCGAGGCGCAGGTCGCCGAGACGAAGACCGAGCACCTCACAGCGCCGCAGACCCCCGAGCACCATGGCCTGGGTCATGGCTCGGTCCCGCTCGGTGCGCAGCGCTCCCATCAGTGCATCGATTTCCTCGACCTCGAGGATCCGGGGCAGCCGGCGCACACCGCGCACCAGTGGCAGGCCACGACCGTTGCGCGATCGGCTCTGACGGGTGGCGATGCCCCGGGGCACCGGGTTGGCCGTCACCGAGACGTCGTCGCGGGTGATCAGGTAGCCATAGAAGCTGGAGACCGCCGCCAGCCGGCGCTTGATCGTCGCCGTCGAGAGACCGGCTGAGCCATCCGCAATGCGCACCACGTTCTCGGCCCCGGGCTTCGGAAGCCGCTGCGCGGTGACGAAGGCCATCACGTCCTTGGGCCTCACCTCAACCGGGTCCGTCTTCACCACCGAGAAGAAGACGCTCAGGTCATGGGCATAGGCCCGGACCGTGTTCGGGCGGGCCCGCCCGACGACGAACTCCAAGAACTCGTCGATCAGCTGGTGGCCGATTCTGTAGACGTGTTCACCGTCGGGACGGACGTGACACTCGAATGACGGGCTCCACTCCACCGCACACCTCCTGGTCGGGTTTGCACCCGAGGAGGTTCCCCCGGATGCCTATCCCAGGAGGTGGATCACCTGTATAACCGGCGGACTGGGGCACGTAGGCATCGGTCAAGGTTGCTGTTGCTCAGACTCTGCAAGGAACTCGGCAAGGGTCTTGCTTCCAGGCGGACGTGTCAGCCTTCTACTTGGTGCCCGCATGACCCGACCGCTATCAGAGACGAGAATCCTCAACGAGGGTCCGGTCTCGTAATAGCGAAGATCACCCGTCTCGACGTAGTTCCGGTCGTTGTAAGAAATCACCCAGTCCGGCCGATTCGGCTTGCGTTCGTGATTACGAGGTCGTCAGTACCCAGTTCTCGACGTGCCAGCTCACGGGCCTCAACTTCGTCCACGACACCAACATTATGAGCTTCGACTGAGCCCACCTATCCGGCGAACGGGGATACCCCAGCACTTGATGGGGCGGGCGATATTCGATCAGTTGGCTGCGTCCGACCGGTAGGCGAGTGACTGGTTGATCGTCTCAACAATCTCGGCGGTGTACTTGCTGGTCCGGAACCGCAGGAGTGTGGGCCTACTCACCGACCAAAGGCGGACTTGGCGTCCGTTGGTGAGCCTCAACAGGGGCAAGGAGAAGGCAGCGAGAGACCAATCGGCGGCGGCTCCCTGTATCTCGGATCGTGGATAGGTGTGCGACCAGCGGAAGAATCGGCGGATTGTCACTCCAACATCGGAG
>JARLGS010000933.1 GCA_031292695.1 Mycobacterium sp.
GCACGCGAGGTGATAGCCGCCGATGCCCTTGACCGCGAGAATTCCACCTTTGCGCAACAGTTTCCGTGCCTGGCGCAGGCCTTCTTCGCCGTTCACGGTCTGGGCGGCGTGGTCTCGGAAGCTCAGCGTCGGCCCGCATTGCGGACAGCAGACGGGCTGCGCATGGAACCGGCGGTCGGCCGGGTCGGCGTATTCGCGGGCGCATTCGGGGCACATCGGGAAGTCGGCCATGGTGGTGGAGGCCCGGTCATATGGCAGCGAGGAGATGATGGTGAAGCGGGGCCCGCAGTTCGTGCAGTTGACGAAGGGGTGCCGGTAGCGCCGGTTGCCCGCGTCGCGTTGCTCGGCTGCGCAGTCGTTGCACATCGCGACGTCGGGGGAGGCGAGGGTGCGACCGCCTGCCGAGTGTGAGGTATCGGTGATGGCGAATCCGGTGCCGCCATGCAGCGGAATATCTTGTGTCTGAACAGATTCGATGACGGCGAGTGGTGGCGGGCGGTTCTTCAGCCGGTCCAGGAATTCCCCGATGGCGGCGGCGTCACCTTCGACCTCGATGATCGCCCCGGAGCTGTCGTTGCGCACCGACCCACCCAACCCCAGCGCCGCGGCGCTGGTGTAGACGAACGGCCGGAAGCCGACGCCCTGGACGACGCCGTGCACGCAGATGCGCAATCGCCGGCGCGTCATGGCTCTGTTCCGTCGCCGCTGCCGATCAGTTTCAAACCGTCCATGGCCGCAACTGCCCCGGCAGCGTCGGTCTTTTCGAGCACGAAGCCCATGTGGATGATCACCCAATCGCCGGCGCTGAACGTCTCCTCGGGAAGCATTCCGACATTCACCTTGCGCGGTTCGCCGGCCACATCGACGAGTGCCAGCTGGTCGCCGTAGCCGTCCAGCATCCGAATGACCTGTCCCGGTATACCCAGGCACATGTTTCAGCCCTCCCGAGCCGGGATGCGGTTGCGCAGTTCCGTGACGACACCTTCGACGGTACGCGCGGCGGCCGGGACGGCGGCTGCGACGGCGGCGGACAACCCCATCCGATCCTCGATGTCGGCCACCTCGCACCCCACCACCACGGTGTAGGGGGCGGTGCCGCCGAGTGCATTGAGACTGGCGAACACCGCCGCGGGATCCATGGCGTGCGCGTCCAGACCCACTGCCGCCGAAAGCGATTGGTGATCGGCTTCGAAGACGTGCACGGTACCCGGCGCGCCCCGGCAGGGAAGTGCGTCGATGAGCACCAGTGCGTCCCACCCGGCAAGCAGATCGTAGGCGAGGTGCATACCCCTGATGCCGTAGTCCGTCAGCTGGACATCGGGCTCCGTTGAACCGACGTGACGGAGCACCTCGGGGCCGAAGCCGTCGTCACCGAGGAAGATGTTGCCGATACCTGCTACCAGAATCCGTTGCGTGGTGCCGCCGCCGTCACATCCGCCGCATGCGCAGGTAACGTCGCGCATCCGGGATGGAGCGGACGCCGACGACGGCCGCGCCGACGACTACCACCGCGACCGCGACCACGGCAATCCAACCCACTACTTCCATTGTGGTTTCCCTTCACTCAGCGGTTCGACTTCGTCGGGTGCGAAGTACAGATATCGGCCGTACGAGTCGTGCAGTTCGGCGGCCGGGTCCTCCTCGAGGACGACACCGATCTGCTGGTCGCCGTCGACAGTCTCGTGCACGCAGGTGACCCGCGCAAGCTTGTCGGCGTAGAACAGATCCTGTGCGTCGGCACGCCGGGAGGGGTGCAGCCGGACCCGGCTGTCGCGACTCACCCGCACCCCGTTCACCAGTACCGCGTCGAGCTCTGGGGCAACGGCGTTGTCCGCCAGCGGATTCCACCAGTCGATGCCTTCAGGGACCGCCGGTATCAGCTGTCGAGGTTCGACACCGGCATGTGGATTGCGCAGTACCCCATGCAGATTCAGCAGCGCCTCCGGGGACATCGCGTCGCACCGGTCGATGATCTCCGCCGCGCGCGGATCAGTGGCCCGGGCCTGTGCCTTCTCCTCGTCGGTCATCGTCATTACGCGCAGCGTGAGGATTTCGTCGATCTCGGTCGCGTCGAACAGCGCGCCCTTGCTCTGCTCGGCGATCGCCGGGTGGTCGTACAGGATGATTGGCGAGACCAGCATCAGCGTGGTGTCGCCGGGCGGACCGGCCAGCACCGGGAAGCAGCGGTGCCGCAGACAGCGACCGACTGCGGCGACGGCCGATTCCGGCGGTTCCAGCAGCGACACGAATTCGCCGCCGGCGACCTCGGTGATCAGATGGGTGCCGATCAGTGATCGCGCGATCGCGATGTCTTTATCTGCCGGTGGCGCTTCGATATTGCGTACCTCCAGGCTGATGCGCAGCAGACCGTCATCGGCCTCGGACCGCACCGTCAACTCGGCGCACAACTCCGCGCGGGTCCGGACCAACCTGCCGCCGTCGATGCGCTCGACAGCGGTGCCACCGGCCACGACGATCGGCAGCGTCTGCGGGGTGGCCAGCTGCGATTCGGAGAACGGTCCGAACGACAGCTCGCATTCGGTGGCCTCGTCCCAGGTGAGCCAGGTTCGGCCGGCCAGGGTCAGCTCACCGACCGGTTCGAACCCGCCGCCGGCCTCCCGTTCGACCGCCCGGCGTTGCAACTGCAGGAACCGGACCACGATGGTCAGTGCCGTGTCAGGGCCCGGTTTTACGAGTACTTGAGCGGAGAGCGCGTCATTCTCGCCGAGTCCGAGCTCGGCAGCCTGCTGCGGGCCGAGGACTCCGAACTGCCAGCGCGACTGGTTCTTTCCCGACGTGGCCCGGTACGGGTAGAGCAGATAGCCCTCGTAGAGAACCGCGTCGGCAACGGCCCTGACCTGCTCCCACCCGGCGGTCATCGGAGGTCCTCCGCGGTCTGGGTTGCCAACAACGCCGCGACGGTGTCGTCGAGCCCGAGCAACGCGTGCCGGGCCTTGTAGTCGGCGAGCGCAGCCATGGTGTTGTGGTGCAGCCGGATCCAGCCGGCGTGCGGGTAGTGCAGTTCGATGAGATCGCGCCATACCGATACCGGCATGTCGTACTGGTCCTCCCGGTCCCACGGCACCGGACTGACGGCGAATCCGCGGTCCCCGTTGATGAAAACCGTTCCACTGAAAAGGAATTGGAGAGGTATGTGGCCATCTCGCAAGGCGTGGAAGAACTTGGCCGCGGTGACCTCGAAGTCGTAGGTGCAGGCCAGGGGCAGCTCGACCTCGGTGGCACCGCTGAAACCCGGCACCATGACGCCACTGTGCTGCCACAGGAAGGTGTGTTGGGTGGTGCTCCAGCGGTCGCGGGTGCCGAACAGATCGAGCAGAGCTGCTGCTTCTTCGTCGGTATAACCGCGGCGGAAGGGTTCGATGCGTACCTGGGTGCGCAGCGCGATGGCGTGCACCGGCTCATCGCCGACCGCCGCGATCCCGACCCGTGCCGTCAGCACCGGCGTAACCGCGTAGGGCTCGGGGAAGACGTCGAGCACGGCGAAGGTCACCTCGGTCATGGCGCCACCACCTTGCTTCGTTCAGCTATGGCGGCGAAGAATTCATCGACGAACTCATGGACCTGCTGCCCGCCGTCGAAGCCACGCCACAGCATCCGGAGCCGGCCCACGAGTTCGTAGCAGGCATCGATGGGCACCAGGTGGCACTCGATGGGGCCCGGGTCTTCCGGGACCCGCAGAATCAGTGCCTCGGTATCATCGGCAAGCAGGTCGACGCGCGGGTCCGCGGCCTGGATATCGTTCCAGATGTCCAGGTCCAGTTCGGATTCCGTGGCGCCGGCCGGACCGGGATAGAAGGCGATCGTGCGGCCGAGGGTGGAGTTGCGGAAGAAGAACGCCAGTCCGACCGGGATCTGCAGGAGCTCCCAATCGCGGCGACCGAGGGCGAACTCGGGGAAGGCCAGGTACCGATCAGGGACAGCGCGGTAGCGCAGTGCCGCGTCGACATCGGTGAACAGCAGATAGCAGCCCCGGCAGACGCACATCAGTTGTCGGCCTTTGATATTCACCACATGCTGGTGCTCCTCGGAGATCTGTTCGGAGCACATCTCGCACCGCTCGCCGGCCGCAGCGGGCGCGGCCCGGCTGGCGCGGATCCGCGCCAGCACGTCATAGGCGCCGGTCATGGCACACCGGCCGCAGTCGGTTCGACTTCCATCGCGATGGACAGCACGCCGTCGCGTACCAACACCGGTACCGGCTCGAGATGTTCGGCGGCCGAGGCGTTGTCGTCGACACAGGTGCCGGCGTGCACGACGTCGAAATGGGCGTGGCAGTGGGGGCAGCGCAACACCGGGTCCGCCGCTCCGAGGCGACGGTGCAGTGCGGCGCCGGCCAGGGAGTCGCCGCAGCGTCCGCACCGGTCGCGGTAGGCGAACCAGTTGTCGCCGAGCCGGCAGGCCAGAATTGTGTTGCCCGCCACCCGAAACCCGCCGACCTCAGCATGTTTCAGGTCAGCGAGCTCCGGCACCGGGTGCCAGATCGACGCAGTGTGGCCGCCCTGATGGACCCGACTCAGCAGGGAATCCACCGGAATCACACCGGTTTTGTGTTCGGCTGCGACCACCTCGATGGTGCTGACCTCCGGAGCGGCCGCGCGGATGGCGTCCTCGACGGTGAGCTCCAGGGTCACCGCCGACGACGGGCAGCTCTTGCAGCTGCCCGAGAACTGCAGCCGGACGGCGGCGCCGTCGGGACCGTCGGCAACGCTGAGCACGGCGACATCGCCGCCGTGTGAACCGAGGTAGGGCCTGACCTTGTCGAGTGCGTCTTCGATGCGCCGTTTGGCGTCGTGCGGGTGCAGACCGTGTACCAGCAGCAGGCTGGCGATCAGGTCGTCGGCGGTGAGTTGTTCGGCAAGCCCTGGGTCTGAGCCGGCAATCAGCCTCATGATCCGTTGCAGCGCAGCACCATACAGATCGGTGACCTCGCCGACCAACAGCTCGGCACGCTCACGTGCCGCCGGCCCGCCCGCCGAACTGGCGTCGAGCAGTGTCTGTATCCGGTCGCCAGCCGTGCGCCAACGTGCGTCGTCCTGGGTTACCTCGGAGTGTGACAAGCCAGGCGCGCCCATAGGCTAGTCCCCGGTGACGGACTGCGTCGGGGAGTGCAACCGCTCCAAGGTTTTTCCGTTACCCAGATACATGTGCACCCCACAGGGCAGACACGGATCGAAACTCCGCACCGTACGCATGATGTCGATGCCCTTGAAGTGCTCCCGGTCGTTCTCCTCGAAGATCGGCTGGCCCTGCACCGCGTCCTCGTACGGGCCCGGCGTGCCGTAGCTGTCACGGGGATTCGCATTCCACGGCGTCGGGGGATACGGGTGATAGTTGGCGATCTTGCCGTCCCGGATCACCATGTGGTGGCTGAGCACGCCGCGCACCGCTTCGGTGAACCCGCATCCGATGGCCTCGTCAGGCACCGTGAACTTCTCCCACGTCTTGGTGCGGCCCGCACGGATCTCGGCGAGTGCCTTCTCCGCGAAATGCAATGCGCAGGCGGCCGCGTAGGCCTGGAAGTACGTGCGGGCACGGTTGCGCTCGATCGTGTTGCTGCCGTGCACCGGGATCTTCCATTCCAGTTCAACGGGTCCTTTGAGGATGGTCTTGGGCAGGTTGATCTGCACACTGTGCCCAGTGGACTTCACGTAGCCGATGTCCACCAGACCGGCCAGCGCGGTGGACCACAGGCGGGCCAGCGGCCCGCCACCGGTGTCGAGTGCCAGGTGGTCCTTGCCGTCGAACCAGCGCGGTGACATCACCCAGCTGTACTTGTCGTCCATGTCCCGCTTCTGCGGATGCGGGTTGGTGTGCTGATTCCACGGGTGCCGGCGATCGACGGGGTTGCCGAGCGGATCGTTCTTCACGAACATCTCCTGGTCGGTCCAGTCGTCGTAATACGAACTGCCCAATAGGATTCGGATGCCCAGGTTGATATCGACCAGTGAGTGCGTCACCAGTTTCCCGTCCACCACCACACCGGGCGTCACGAACATCGCATCGCCCCAGCGCTCCATGTCGCGGTAGGCGAAGTTGCAGACCTCGGGATCCTGGAACGAACCCCAGCAGCCCAACAGGGTGCGGCGCAGTCCGACCTGTTCGTAACCCGGGAGGGCCTCGTAGAAGAAATCGAACAGGTCGTCGTGCATGGGCACGACCTTCTTCATGAACTCGACATACCGCATCAGCCGGGTCATGTAGTCGGTCATCAGCTGGACGGTGGCCACCGTGCCGACGCCGCCCGGATACAGCGTGGACGGGTGAACGTGGCGGCCTTCCATGAGGCAGAACATCTCGCGCGTCCACCGGCTGACCTGTAGCGCCTCCCGGTAGAACTCGCCGGTGAACGGGTTGAGAGTGCGCATGATGTCGGCGATGGTCCGGTAGCCGTGGGCGTCGGAGTGGGGTGCCAGCGTGTTCTCGGCCGTGGCCAGCACACTCGGGTTGGTCTCGGCGACCATCTTCTCGCAATAGTCGACGCCGACCAGGTTCTCCTGAAAGATGTTGTGGTCGAACATGTATTCCGCGGCCTCGCCCAGGTTGACGATCCATTCACCCAGATGTGGCGGCTTGACCCCGTAGGCCATGTTCTGGCAGTAGCACGAGCAGGTGGCGTGATTGTCGCCGCAGATACCGCAGATCCGGCTGGTGATGAAATGCGCGTCCCGCGGATCCTTACCCTTCATGAAGATGGAGTAGCCGCGGAAGATCGACGACGTGCTGTGGCATTCCACCACTTCACGGTTCTCGAAGTCGATTTTCGTGTAGATGCCGAGGCTGCCGACAATCCGGGTGATCGGGTCCCACGCCATCTCAACGAGCTGGCCGGGGTCGCGTTTGACGTGTGACGGTTCCGGAATGATCGTTGTCATGGACTTCGCTCCCTAGCAGTACTTTTCGCGCCTGATCGGTGGTTGAGCGGCGGGTAATCCGGACCTACCAGGTGCGGGTCGCTCCCGTTTCAAGCTTCGTGCCGCGATGGCGCCAATGTGGCTCCTTGTCCACGGTCTTGCCGGTGATGTGGCGCAAGTTGCGGATGACCGATCCGTACAGACCCGACGCCGCCGTGGACAGCTTGCCGCCCGGCGGTTCGTCCATGAAGGGCATGAACTTGTCCGGGAAACCCGGCATGGTGCAGCCGATGCAGATGCCACCCACATTCGGGCAGCCGCCGATACCGTTGATCCAGCCCCGCTTGGGTACGTTGCATTTGACGACCGGACCCCAACAGCCCAGCTTCACAATGCATTTGGGCGATCCGTACTCGTGGGCGAAGTCGCCTTGTTCGTAGTAGCCCGCCCGGTCGCAACCTTCGTGCACGGTTGCGCCGAACAGCCAGGTGGGCCGAAGTGCTTCATCCAGCGGGATCATCGGCGCCTGGTCGGTCGCCATGTACAGCAGATAGGTCAACGTTTCGGCCAGGTTGTCCGGGTGTATCGGGCAGCCCGGAACACAGACGATAGGAATACCGGCCTTGCTCTTCCAGTCCCACCCGAGATAGTCGGGCACACCCATCGCGCCGGTGGGGTTACCGGCCATCGCATGAATACCCCCGTAGGTGGCGCAGGTGCCGACGGCCACCACCGCAGTTGCTTTGGGCGTCAATCGATCCAGCCACTCGCTCGTGGTCATGGGCTGCCCGGTGGCGGGGTTGTTGCCGAACCCGCACCAGTAGCCCTCGGTGTGTAACTGTTCGTTGGGTATCGATCCCTCGACAACCAGCACGAATGGATCCAACTCGCCTCGATCGGCTCTGAAGAACCATTCGAGGAAGTCGTCCGCGCCTCCGTTCGGTCCGCATTCGAAGTCGATGAGAGGCCAATGCACGGCGATTTTGGGTAGACCGGGGAGGGAGCCGAGGGCGATCTCCTCGATACTGGGCTGAGTGGCGGCAGTCAGCGCCACGGAATCGCCATCACAACTCAGACCAGCATTGATCCAAAGAACGTGGATCAATGCTGACTCTGCCTTGACTGCTGCCGATGTGGGCATAGCGCAGTTCTTTCCGGGACGGGCTGAGTCCCTGACGTCGAACTCTGCGGGACTGGTTGCTCAATCCCATTCGCCGCAGGAGTCGACGTTCGGCCCAATACGCGGCGCTGTTTCTCGGTCTACTCCGGGTGGATTGGCTTGTCAACGGGTCGAGGTAAACCCACCAGGGCGCCGGCGGCGAATCGGCGTAGCCAGCCGAACCATGCCGCCATTCCCTCGCCCGTCCGGGCGCTCACCGGCAGGATCGTGGCGGTCGGATTGACCATCCGCACATGCGCCATGTAGGTATCGATGTCTGCGTCGAGATGCGGTGCCAGATCGATCTTGTTGAGAAGCACCACGTCCACAGCGCGGAACATCACGGGGTATTTCAGCGGCTTGTCTTCGCCTTCGGTGAGCGAGTAGACCATCGCTTTGGCGTGCTCGCCGACGTCGAACTCGGCAGGGCAGACCAGGTTGCCGACGTTCTCGATGATGACGAGATCAAGGCGCGGGAGATCCAGACCCTGCAGCGCGCGATTGACCATCGGTGCGTCCAGGTGGCATTCGCCGCCGAAGCCGTTGTTGGTGTTGAGCAGCGACACCTGTGCGCCCCGGCCGCCGAGCTTGGCCGCATCGAGGTCGGTGGCGATATCGCCTTCGATCACCCCGACGGCGATGTCGTCCCTGAGTTCGTCGAGCGATGCGGCCAGTACGGTCGTCTTGCCGGAACCGGGTGAGCTCATCAGATTGAGAGCGCGAATCCCGTTGCTCTCGAACGTATTCCGGTTGATATTTGCACGTACGTCGTTCTCGGCGAAGATCGATTCGAGCACGTCGATCCGCTGCGACCCGGTTTCGTAGCCGCTGTGGTCACCGTGTTCGTGCTCGCGATCCCCGTGCTCGTGGGTATGGACCGTGCCGTCGTCGTGCCGGTGAAATCTACCCATCGTGGACACCTCTCCTGAAATTCGTCTGTCAGGACACGTCCAACGACGTCACCTGGAACTCATTTCCGCTGATCACCTGGACGTCACCGCTGTCGCATGCCGGACAGCACACGGACCATCGGGAAGCGAGCTGTGACCGCTGCCCGCATGCCCGGCATGCTACTTCCGCCGGCACCATTTCGAGTTCGAGCTGAGCATCGGGCATGCACTCGTACTCGCGAATCAGGTTCCAGCAGAAGGTCAATGAATCGGGGACTACTTGCCGGAGAGCGCCGACTTGCACGCGTACCACGTCGATGTGCCGGTCGGCTGCGTACGGCCTGACGACACCGGCGATCGCTTGACAGAGCGACAGCTCATGCACAGGGTCTCACCGCGCCTCCGCCCGGGCCAACGCTTGCCCCGCCCGCTGCAGGACTGCACCGGAACGCCTCTCAACGCTACGCCCAGCGTCGGTTCCGGCCCAGGGCTGCGGCGGAAAAGCGCAAACTCGCCAACCGAAATTCTGATTGTCCGCCGCGGCAGGACGAAACTAGCCTGATAGGTAGTGGGCCCGACCGAAAGGAGGCCATCATGTGCCTTCGGCTTCGCGGCAGGTTGAACGATGTCGAGCCGGCCGGTGGGGATGCTCCGCGGTGACCCAATTGCCGGCAGCTGCGCGAGCCCTGGACAACCGGGGCGTCGAGATGTTCGCCCGCTATGCGTACGCTCCCAACCACCTTGGCTACTGCGGCCCGCCGGAGTTGGCTGAATTGCGCAGCGCTTCCGCCGCCGACGTACGCGTCGCGGCGCGTAGCTTCTCGGGTGCTTGGCCATACCTGGAAGTGCTGTCCGGGATGACCGGCATCGCCGACCCGTTGGATCACCGGCTCGTCGAATCTTATTGGCTGGGAGGCGGTCTCGCGGCCGAGCTGGATTCCGGTGAGTTCGCGAGCCGGCTGCTCGCCATTATCGGGCCGCTTGCCGGCCAGTACTGGTCGCATCTGACCGAGGACCTTGCCTGCGAGGCCGCGGCGAACCATTGTTTCCATGTGTTCGGCGTGTATCCGTGGTCTCGATTGCTCGGCCGCGGAATGGACGATCATCCGCTGCGCGTCCTGGACAACTGTCGGATCACTTCGGCGACCGTACTTTCCCGTGCCGGCGACGATGTCGAGGTGGAATCGTGTCAACTGCTGTGGGACGGGCATGAGCTCAGGTTGTCCGAACCGTCGCCGCGGTATCTCGACGTCTGGGAGGACGGCTACAGCGCGGTGCCCGATATTGCTGTTGGCGACGAGGTCGCGGTGCACTGGGGACGGGTGTGCGGGCGGCTGACGCCGGATCAGCGACGCGCACTGCAGGACAGCACCGCACGTCAGCTCTCCGTCACCAACCAACGTCTGGTGCGGCGCTGATGACGACGAACCCGTCTCGCCTCGCGACGGTCCGGGCGGCGCTGACCCGGGACGAATGGGCGCGGCTGGCGGCGATGGTCGGGGTGGTCGCGGCGCTGCACCTGATCGGCTGGGTCACCCTGGCCGTCTTCGTGGTTCCGCAACATTTCGACTTGGGCGACAAGACCCTCGGGCTGGGAATCGGCTTGACCGCATACACGCTCGGATTGCGGCATGCCTTTGATGCAGATCATATTTCGGCAATCGACAACACCACCCGCAAGCTGATGGCCGATGGCCGGCGACCACTGTCGGTGGGGCTGTACTTCTCCCTGGGGCATTCGACGGTCGTGTTCGGGCTCGCGCTGCTGCTGTCGATGGGGGTCAAGACGGTCATCGGTGCCGTCCAGAGCGACGTCTCGACGCTGCATCACTACACCAGCCTGATCGGCACCGGCGTGTCCGGCACCTTCCTGCTCCTGATCGCGATCATCAACATCGGCATCCTCGCCGGCACCCTGAAGGTGTTCCGTCAAATGCGTTCGGGCACTTTCGACGAAGCCGAACTCGAAGACCAGCTCAACAAGCGGGGATTACTCAACCGCATATTCGGCGGCCTCATGAAATCGATCACCGAGCCCCGGCAGATGTACCCGGTCGGGGTTCTGTTCGGGCTGGGCTTCGACACCGCCACCGAGGTCGCCCTGTTGGTGCTGGCCGGCACCAGCGCGGCCGCCGGGCTGCCCTGGTATGCCATCTTGTGCCTGCCGATATTGTTCGCCGCCGGCATGACCCTGCTCGACACCGCCGACGGCACATTCATGAACTTCGCCTATGGTTGGGCGTTCCTCCAGCCGGTGCGCAAGGTGTACTACAACATCACCATCACCGGGCTGTCCATCGCGATCGCGCTGATCATCGGCGGCGTCGAGCTGCTCGGTCTGCTGGCTCAGCAGACCGGCTGGACGGGCGGTTTCTGGGACTGGATCGACAGCATGGACCTGAATCTGCTCGGCTTCATCATCGTCGGGCTGTTTGTCCTCACCTGGATTGTGTCCCTGCTGATTTGGCGTTACGCCAGGATCGAAGACCGGTGGTCAGCCAATGGTTCAACGGTGTCACCGGCAGAGTGATCAGGACCCGATGGTCAACCACAAGCGGCCCCACCCACCCGGGTGAGGCCGTTGTGAAGAGACTGATTACGACGCGCGGCGGATGCCCCGCTTGAGCAACAATTCGCGCTCACCCTCGCTGAGTCCGCCCCAGATGCCGTAAGGCTCGCCGACGGCCAGTGCGTGCGACCGGCATTGGGTGATCACGGGGCAGGCCCGGCACATCTCCTTGGCGCGCATCTCGCGCTGAGCCCGTGCACGGCCACGCTCACCGTCGGGATGAAAGAAGACCGAGGACTCCACGCCCCGGCAGACACCGTGCATCTGCCAATCCCACATATCGGCGTTGGGTCCGGGTAGCTGCTGCGGCTGCGGCATTGGGAAAGACTCCTCCCCGCGCTTCCTTTTAACATTCGGTGGATGCGCGTCGATCTGGAAATGACCCGAGCACTTGTCGCCGATGACAACTCGTGCACACAACGTAGAAGGATTCGGCAAATTCCGTCAATAGCCACGCTCTGTGCGAAACACCATAAGCGCAGGTCAAGAATTTACATCACGTTCATCTTCGCGATGCTTTAGAAACGAATCCGCTGGTGGCGGGATTGCCCTTGGCCACCCGTCAGGCGGTGTTTTAGCAGTTCGTGACAAGTTCGCTGCATCGAGCAATTTGTGGACGAATTGCGCACAATTGACACGTTGTTAACACGCCGCGCATGAATTATTAACGAAAGTCGCCGAAGTCGCACGCTGGGAGAAGCGGACCGGCCACCTGCGCGGCGTTGATACCGTGCTGATTCGATGACCGCAACCGGTACCACCATGCAGCCCGCCGACCAGCCAGCGGCACAACTGTCCGACGCCGCCTTTGGCAACGATCCACAGCGCTGGCCGTTGCCGACCGCTCGCTCGGCCTACGAGCTCTGGCTGCGGGCGGTCGCCGCGGGAGGTCAGGGCCGGTACGCGACCGCGCAAGCTGATCTCCAGACCCTGGCGCGGCATGCCGACGATCCGTTGCTGTCCTTGGCGCACAGCACCCGTGCGTCCTTTCTGCGTCAGCTCGGCTGGCACCATCTGGCCCGGGTCGCCGACGGCCAGGCCTGGGCGCTGGTGGCGAATCGGCCCGACGCCACGGAGGCCCGGGCCGACGCCCTGGTCGGACTGGCGGCCGACGCCCTCGGTGTCGGCAGGTTCGGTGTGGCGCAGCGGCTGCTCGATCGGGCCGCGGTCGTCACCGACAACGGAGTGCCTCGTCAGCAGGTGCGGCTGGCCTGGGTAGGTGCCGAACTGGCCATGGTCAGCGGCCGCGGCGAGGACGCCGTGGAGCATGCCGAACGCGCCCGCGGGCTGGTTGGCTCGGTGGGCTCACCGCGCCACGCCGTGAAAACCGATGTGGTGTACGCGGCAGCGCTGTGCAGCGCGGGCCGGTTCGACGATTCGCGCCGGATCGCGGACGGCGCACTGCGCCGCACTCAACAGTTCGGGCTGGTGCCTCTGACCTGGGCGTTGGGGTGCCTGCTGGGCGATATCGGCAGTGCCGAACACAGCCGGGACGAGGTGCTGCAGATTCGCGACGGCGCGGCTGCGGCTGTGCGCGACCGGGGCGGGCGCTGGGCCGGTTGAGTCAGCCAACCCACAGCAGTCATTACTGTTGACCTGACATACCAACCTCGGCAACGCCGCGTCAGTAACGCTGGAGAATTCGCTCACGATGACAGTTTCGGGAGATGGTCTCGATGTTGTCGTTGCTGATGCGGTGGCTGGCAATCGCGATGCCCTCCGCAGGGTGCTGGAAATCATCCGCCCGATCATCGTCCGGTACTGCCGGGCGCGGTTCGGGGTCGGCGAACGGCAGGGAGTTTCCTCAGACGACGTGGCTCAGGAGGTGTGTTTAGCCGTGATCACGGCGCTGCCGCGGTACAAGGACCAGGGACGGCCGTTCCTGGCTTTTGTGTACGGCATTGCCGCTCACAAGGTTGCTGACGCGCACCGCGCCGCGGGCCGCAATCGGTCCGAGGCCACCGACGAACTGCCCGACCGGGCGTCGAGCGAACTCGGTCCCGAACAGTCGGCCCTTGATGCCGACGCGGCCGCCCGGATGAACAGGCTGCTGGCCGTGCTGCCCGACAAGCAGCGCGAAATCCTGATTCTGCGGGTCGTGGTCGGTATGAGTGCGGAGGAGACCGCTGAAGCCGTGGGCAGCACCGCAGGCGCGGTCCGGGTCGCTCAGCACCGGGCGCTGGCCCGGCTGAAGACCGAGATCAGTGCGACGGAGCGCGGCCGTGCCTGACACCGGACGCTGGTCAACCAACGGCGGAGACCCCTCACTCAACGAGATCCGCCAGGCCGATCGTTTTCTCGACTCCCTCGCCGCCGATCAACCGGTCTACTCGACCGACGCCGCCGAAGCCGAGCTGGCGTTCCTGCTTGCCGACTGGCGCGACGGGATCCGCGACCCTGCGGTGACGACGCCGCTGACCGCGCGCGACGCGGTGGCTGCGCTGCAGAAGGGATTGCACCGCAAGGAATCTCGAGGCTCACTGGCGATCGTCGGTTCGGTTGCTGCCGCGCTGCTGTGCCTCGGCGGTTTCGGCACTGCCATTTACGCCGCTGGGCCCGGTGACGCGCTCTACGGCCTGCATGCCACGTTGTTCGGCGCCGAACGAGTCAGCGACGAGCAGGTGATGCTGGCCGCGCAGACCCAGATGCAAGAAGTGCAGCAGATGATCGACAACGGGCAGTGGCAGCAGGCGCAGGACAAGCTGCAGGCCCTGAGCCCGACCGTGCAGAGTATCGACACGCCGGAACACAAGCAGCAGCTGATCCAACAGTGGAATGCCTTGACCTACAAGGTGGTTGAGCAGGACCCCGCGGCCACGCTGCCGCCGGCGGGGGAGCCGTTGCCGCCGCTGCCATCGTCGCCCTTGACGCTGCTGCCGGTCCCGGCAGTAGTCGAGCCGCCGCAGCAGCCGACGACGACCACCTCGACCGCCACGACGAGCACGTCGTCGGAGACGAGCACGTCACCATCCGGTACGAACTCGACGTCGAGCACGTCACCGTCGTCGGGCACCACGAGCACGTCACCGTCGTCGGGCACCACGACCACGGAACCGTCGTCGGGCACCACGACCACAGCACCGTCGTCCACAAGCCCGACTGAGACGTCCGCTTCCGAGTCCGCGACGGCATCGTCGCCGACGACGTCGACCACCGCGTCGCAGTCCCCGGTGCCGTCGACGGCGCCGTCGTCGACAGCTCCGTCCACCACGGCATCGTCGACCGCTTCGGCGTCGTCAAGCGAACAGGTCGCGACCAATCCCGCCACGGCTGGTCCGTCGTCGACTCAGCCCGCTCAGACGCAGACCACGGTGGCCCCGACTGTCGCGACGCCAACAGCGGCCACACCGGCCTCACCGGCACCGACGACCAAGGAAGCCCAGCAGCCGCCGACCCGGGAGCGGTCAGCTCAACAGTCGGTGACGACCACAACGGAAGTGCCGATGCCGTCAGGGCGCGGTCAGCACTGAGTTACGGCGCTAACGCAAGCGTCAGCGGAAGCGAAAAGCACTCAGCCGGGCATCGCTGAGAAAAAATCAGCGGTAGCCGTCGGGCTCCGAAGTCGCCTCATTGAGCGACGCGTCCGCGTATCCGCGGCAGTAGTCCCACGTCACGTAAGCGTCCGGCTCGGGGTCGTAGGCCGGCTCGTGTGGCCGGACAGTGCCGTCGACGAGCAGCTGGAGCAGGTTTGCCCGCAGCATGTCCCAGTCGTGGTAATGATCCTGCTGACACTCGTCGCAGCACACGACGAGACCACGAATGCCCCTGTGCGCCAACAAGGTCTCGTACACTGCCAGATCGGCGAGATCGGCCTCGACCGCCATGCGTTCCTGCGGATCCAGGGGTTGCCCCGGTTCCAGCGCATCCAGAACGGCCGACGGGTCCATGGGATCGTCGGCGAACGGGTCGGGTGGCAAGCCCGGCGGCAGGTGGTCACGCACACGTCCACCCTACTTATCACCCTGGGCGATGCGCCAGCCGTTACTGCGGCGCACCGTCCACACACCGCTAGATTCCGGCGCCCGGCAGCAGGGTTCGGCGCACATAGTTAGGGCCGATAGGATGGCGTTTTAGTTCCACGACTGTGTCTGCCCTGGAGGCCCCACCCATGTCGATCGCTGAAAGCAGCGTTCCCATCTCCGTTCCGGTGCCGACCGGCGGCGACGATCCGACCAAGATCGCAATGCTTGGGCTGACCTTCGATGACGTCCTGCTGCTGCCCGCGGCGTCTGACATCATTCCGGCCACCGCCGATACGTCCAGCCAGTTGACCCGCAACATCCGGTTGCGGGTGCCCCTGGTCAGCTCGGCCATGGACACCGTCACCGAGTCTCGGATGGCCATCGCGATGGCTCGCGCCGGCGGCATGGGCGTCCTGCACCGGAACCTGCCGCTCAGCGAGCAGGCCGCCCAGGTCGAGACCGTCAAGCGGTCCGAGGCCGGCATGGTCACCGACCCGGTCACCTGCTCTCCGGAGAACACGCTGGCCGAGGTCGACGCGATGTGCGCGCGGTTCCGGATTTCCGGGCTGCCGGTCGTGGACAGGGATGTGCAGCTCGTCGGGATTATTACCAACCGCGACATGCGGTTCGAGGTCGATCAGGCCAAGCCGGTGGCCGAGGTGATGACCAAGGCTCCGCTGATCACCGCACAAGAAGGCGTGTCGGCGGAAGCTGCTTTGGGCCTGCTGCGCCGCCACAAGATCGAGAAGCTGCCGATCGTTGACGGCCACGGCAAGCTCACCGGGCTGATCACCGTGAAGGACTTCGTCAAGACCGAGCAGTTCCCGCTGGCCACCAAGGACAGCGACGGCAGGCTGCTGGTCGGCGCCGCAGTCGGTGTCGGCGACGACGCCTGGACCCGGTCGATGACCCTGGTCGAGGCGGGCGTCGACGTGCTGATCGTCGATACCGCGCACGCCCACAACCGCGGTGTGCTGGACATGGTGAGCCGGCTGAAGAAGTCCGTCGGCGACCGCGTCGAGGTGGTCGGCGGCAACGTCGCGACCCGATCGGCAGCTCTGGCGCTGGTCGAGGCCGGCGCCGACGCGGTCAAGGTGGGCGTGGGGCCCGGCTCGATCTGCACCACCCGGGTGGTGGCCGGGGTCGGCGCGCCCCAGATCACCGCGATTCTGGAAGCGGTGGCCGCCACCAAGCCGTACGGCGTCCCGGTGATCGCCGACGGTGGCCTGCAGTACTCGGGCGATATCGCCAAGGCGCTGGCTGCCGGGGCGTCCACCGCGATGCTGGGTTCGCTGCTGGCCGGCACCGCCGAGTCCCCGGGCGACCTGATCTTCGTCAACGGCAAGCAGTTCAAGAGCTACCGCGGCATGGGTTCGCTGGGCGCCATGCAGGGCCGCGGCGCGGCGGGTGGCACCCGGGGGAGCTACTCCAAGGACCGCTACTTCCAGGACGACGTGCTCTCCGAGGACAAGCTGGTGCCCGAGGGCATCGAGGGCCGGGTGCCGTTCCGTGGCCCGCTGTCGACGGTGATCCACCAGCTCACCGGTGGTCTGCGTGCTGCCATGGGCTACACCGGCTCGGCCACCATTGAGCAGCTGCAGCAGGCGCAGTTCGTGCAGATCACTGCGTCGGGGCTCAAAGAGAGCCACCCGCACGACATCACGATGACCGTCGAAGCGCCCAACTACTACGCCCGGTGACCTGCCGCGCATTCCGCCGAAACGGACGTTTGGGCCGAAAAGTGCGAGTAAATCTGGCCAGAACGTCGATCTCAGCGACAAAAACTAGGGAGTCAGCCCATGCGTGACATGGTGGAAATCGGCATGGGCCGCACCGCCCGTCGTACCTACGAGCTCGACGACATCAACATCGTCCCGTCGCGTCGTACCCGTTCCAGCCAAGACGTGTCGACTACCTGGCAGTTGGACGCCTACCGGTTCGAGATTCCGGTCCTGGCCCACCCGACCGATGCGTTGGTATCGCCGGAGTTCGCCATCGAGATGGGCCGGCTCGGCGGTCTCGGCGTGCTCAACGGCGAGGGTCTGATCGGCCGGCACGCCGACGTCGAGGACAAGCTCGCGCAGGTGGTCGAGACAGCGGCCAAGGAGCCCGACCCGTCGGTGGCCGTCCGCATGTTGCAGCAGCTGCATGCCGCGCCGCTGGATCTCGACCTGCTGGGCGCCGCGGTGGCACGGATCCGCGAGGCCGGGGTCACCACCGCGGTGCGGGTGAGCCCGCAGAACGCGCAGGCGCTGACCCCGACGCTGGTGGCGGCCGGGATCGACCTGCTGGTAATCCAGGGCACCATCATCTCGGCCGAGCGGGTGGTGTCCGACGGTGAGCCGCTGAACCTGACGACCTTCATCTCCGAGCTGGACGTGCCGGTGGTGGCCGGTGGGGTGCTCGACCACCGCACTGCTCTGCACCTGATGCGGACCGGCGCGGCCGGCGTCATCGTCGGCTACGGCTCCACCGCCGGGGTGACCACCAGCGACCAGGTGCTGGGTATCAGCGTGCCGATGGCCACCGCTATTGCGGACGCCGCCGCGGCCCGCCGCGAGTACCTCGACGAGACCGGCGGCCGGTACGTGCATGTGCTGGCCGACGGTGACATCCACACCTCCGGCGACCTGGCCAAGGCCATCGCCTGCGGCGCGGACGCAGTGGTGCTTGGCACCCCGTTGGCAGCGGCCGCCGAGGCGCCCGGTGACGGTTGGTTCTGGCCGAATGCCGCCGCGCACCCGTCGCTGCCGCGTGGCGCGCTGCTGCAGGTTGCCCTCGGCGAGCGGCCCGCACTGGAGCAGGTCCTGGGTGGCCCGTCCGACGATCCGTTCGGCTCGCTCAACCTGGTCGGCGGTTTGCGCCGGTCCATGGCCAAGGCCGGGTACTGCGATCTCAAGGAGTTCCAGAAGGTCGGCCTGACGGTCGGCAGCTGAGTCCTTCTTTCGCCGAAGTTAGGGTCACCTCTCTAGCTGGTTACCGAGCAGTAGGGCCATACTTCTGCCATGGAGCCTGACTACGACGTCTTGATCATCGGCTCGGGATTCGGGGGCAGCGTCAGCGCCCTGCGGCTCACCGAGAAGGGTTACCGGGTCGGAGTTTTGGAGGCCGGCCCGCGGTATTCCGACGCCGACTTCGCCAAGACCTCGTGGGACTTGCGAAAGTTCTTGTGGGCGCCCAAATTCGGCATGTACGGCATCCAGCGGATCCATCTGCTGCGCAACGTGATGATCCTGGCCGGGGCCGGCGTCGGCGGCGGTTCCCTGAACTACGCCAACACGCTGTATGTCCCGCCGGACCCGTTCTTCAACGACCCGCAGTGGAAGAACATCACCGACTGGCGCGCTGAGTTGATGCCGCACTACGAGCAGGCGCAGCGGATGCTCGGCGTGGTCAAGAACCCGACATTCACCGACGCCGACCGAATCGTCAAAGAGGTCGCCGACGACATGGGCTGTGGTGACACCTTCGTCGCGACGCCGGTCGGTGTGTTCTTCGGGCCCGACGGCGAGAAGGCCCCGGGCCAGACCGTGCCGGACCCGTACTTCGGTGGCGCAGGCCCGGCGCGTACCGGCTGCATCGAATGCGGCGAGTGCATGACCGGCTGCCGGCACGGCGCCAAGAACACCCTGGTGAAGAACTACCTGGGCTTGGCCGAAAGCGCTGGGGCGCAGGTACATCCGTTGACCACGGTGACCAGCTTCCAGCAGCGCGGCGACGGGCTGTGGGAAGTGGCGACCCGTCGCACCAACGGCCGGGTCCGGCGCGGCAAGCGGACCTTCACCGCCAAGTACCTCATCGTCGCGGCCGGCACGTACAACACCCAACGCTTGCTGTTCAAGGTGCGCGATACCGGCAAACTGAGCAGGCTCTCGGACAAGCTCGGCGTGCTGACCCGGACCAACTCCGAGTCGATCGTCGGTGCGCAGACCCGCACCGTGCCCACCGACATGGACCTCACGCACGGGGTGGCCATCACCTCGTCCATCCACCCGACCCCGGACACCCACATCGAACCCGTGCGGTACGGCAAGGGCTCCAATGCGATGGGCATGTTGCAGACGTTGATGACCGACGGCACCGGCCCGCGGGGCACCGATGTGCCGCGTTGGAAGCAGTTCCTGAATCAGGCCGGCGAGGACCCGCGCGAGCTGATCCGGCTGCTCAACCCGCAGCACTGGAGCGAACGCACGGTGATCGCGCTGGTGATGCAGCACCTGGACAACTCGATCACCACGTTCACCAAGCGCGGACCGGGCGGCATCCGGATCATGTCCTCGAAGCAGGGCCACGGCGAGCCCAACCCGACCTGGATTCCGGTTGGGAATGAGGCGACCCGGCGGATGGCAGAGAAGGTCGGCGGCATCGCCGGCGGCACCTGGGGCGAGCTGTTCAACATCCCGCTGACCGCCCACTTCCTCGGCGGTGCGGCAATCGGCGACAGTGCCGCGACCGGCGTCATCGATCCGTATCACCGCGTGTACAACTACCCGACGCTCTACGTCACCGACGGCGCCGCCATTTCCGCGAATCTCGGTGTGAATCCGTCACTTTCGATCGCGGCGCAAGCCGAGCGGGCGGCGTCGCTGTGGCCCAACAAGGGGCAGGATGACAGCCGGCCCGCCCAGGGCGAGCCGTATCGGCAGATGGATCCGGTGGCACCGGAGCATCCGGTCGTGCCGGCCGATGCGCCTGGCGCCCTGCGCCGGCTGCCGATCACCCCGGTGTAGTAGTCAGGCCGCACTGATGATCCGGCTCGGCTGGCCGTGCAGGTCGACCGGGACATCACCGGTGAGGGTGACGCGGTGCATCAGTCTGTACTGGCCGTCGTAGTCGTCGACGGCCCGGTGCTGGGTCGCCCGGTTGTCCCACATCGCGACGTCGCCGGGCTGCCAATCCCAGCGAACGGTGTTCTCCGTCATGGTGATTCGGCGCTGCAGCAGTTCCAGCAGGACGGCTGACTCGTAGCTGTCCAGACCGACGAAGCCGCGGACGAAGTTTCCGGCCAGCAGGGACCGCTCACCGGTTTCCGGGTGGACCCGGACCACCGGGTGCTCGGTGCGGAAGTCGGGCTTCTGGAACTCCTCCTGGTAGCCCCGCTGCGCGTCGCTCAGTTCCGGCGCCTCGGCCGTGACGTCCTTGACGTAGTCGAACCGGTTGGAGTGCACGGCGCGCAGGTTCTCGACGAGGGCCTTGAGCGGCGCCGGCAGTCCGTTGTAGGCCGCAACGGTGGACGCCCAGAGGGTGGATCCGCCATAGCTGGGCAGGGTCACCGCCCGCAGGACCGACGCCGACGGGTAATCGGGCATGAAAGTGACGTCGGTGTGCCAGCGGTTGGCCTTGCCGTACTCGGAGTCGATCGGCGTGATTTTCGGCGCACCCGCGCGCTTCAGCGCGTGGTGGCCGACCAGCGTGCCCATCAGCTCGCCGAACGCCTGCTGCTGCTCGTCGTCCAGGTGGTCCTGGCCGCGGAAGAAGATGACCTTGTTGGCCAGCAGCGCGGCCCGGATTTCGGCGACGGTGTCGGGGGACAGGTCGCCGCCCAACCGCACGCCGTCGACGACGGCGCCGATCTTGCTGGTCAGTTTGGTGACGGTCAGGGTGGAAGTCATGGGATGTCCTTTCGGCCGATCCGAACTGTAGTCAGTTGACTACAGTGCATGACGGCTAGTGTAGCCGCATGACTACAGACGCGCCAGGGGCGAGTCACGCGAATGCCCCGGTAGGTCGGGACGAGGTGGTCGCAGCGATCCTGGACGCCGCGTCCGAGCTGTTCGCCGCCCGCGGTCCGGCGGCCACGTCGATCCGGGACATCGCGGCGAAGTCCAACGTCAACCACGGCCTGGTGTTCCGGCATCTGGGTGCCAAGGACAAACTGGTGGGCGCGGTGCTGGATCATCTGGGGCAACGGTTGAGGGAGCTGATCGAGGCCGGCGCACCGGCCGACGTGATCGACGCGGCGCTGGATCGGCAGCTCCGGGTGATCGCCCGGGCAACGCTCGACGGCTACCCGGTGGGGGAGTTGCAGACCACGTTTCCAAACATGGCCCGATTGCTCGACGAATTCCTTCCGCGGTACGTCGACGAGACTCAAGCGAGGCTCGCTGTCGCGAACATCATTGCGCTGCAACTGGGTTGGCGACTGCTCGGGCCCTTCCTGCGTTCGGCGCTGGGTCTCGGCGAGTTGACCGACGACCAGGTCCGCGCTGTCGTGGGCACAGCCGTCGAGCGGCTCGCCGAGCCGACCTGACTGGGTACCGGGCTGATCCGGCGGGCCGTCAGCCGCCACCACTAGACTGAGCCGGTGCAATCACCAGCTTCACAACCCGTCCTGGTCATCGACTTCGGTGCGCAGTACGCGCAGCTGATCGCCCGCCGGGTGCGCGAGGCGCGGGTGTTCTCCGAGGTCCTCCCGCACACTGCGACGGTCGAGGACATCAAGGCCAAGGACCCGCGGGCCATCGTGTTGTCCGGTGGTCCGTCCAGCGTCTACGACGAGGGCGCCCCACAACTGGATCCGGCGATCTTCGACCTCGGTGTCCCGGTGTTCGGTATCTGCTACGGGTTCCAGGCCATGGCCCAGGCGCTCGGTGGCACGGTGGCACACACCGGTACCAGTGAATACGGCCGGACTGAACTGAAAGTCACTGGCGGAGAGCTGCATTCGGGGTTGCCGGAGACGCAGCCGGTGTGGATGAGCCATGGCGACGCGGTCACGGCGGCGCCGGCCGGCTTCGAGGTGGTGGCCAGCACCACCGGTGCCCCGGTTGCGGCCTTCGAAGACCGGGCCCGGAAGCTGGCCGGCGTGCAGTACCACCCCGAGGTGATGCACTCGCCGCACGGGCAGCAGGTGCTCAGCCGGTTCCTGCATGACTTCGCCGGGATCGGCGCGACCTGGACCGCCGCCAACATCGCCGACCAGCTGGTCGAGCAGGTGCGCGAGCAGATCGGCGACGGCCAGGCCATCTGCGGCCTGTCCGGCGGCGTCGATTCAGCGGTGGCCGCAGCGCTGGTGCAGCGGGCCATCGGTGACCGGCTGACCTGTGTGTTCGTCGACCACGGTCTGCTGCGCGCCGGCGAGCGTGAACAGGTGCAGCGCGACTTCGTCGCCGCCACCGGCGCCAAGCTGGTCACCGTCGACGAGGCCGACCGCTTCCTGGATGCGCTTTCCGGGGTGACCAACCCCGAAGGCAAGCGCAAGATCATCGGCCGCGAGTTCATCCGGGCCTTCGAGAGCGCGGTGCGCGACGCGCTGGGCAGCAGTGATTCAGAAACCGAGTTCCTGGTTCAGGGCACGTTGTACCCCGACGTGGTGGAGTCAGGTGGCGGCACCGGCGCCGCCAACATCAAGAGCCACCACAACGTCGGCGGGCTGCCCGCCGACCTGAAGTTCAAACTCGTCGAGCCGCTGCGGCTGCTGTTCAAGGACGAGGTGCGGGCAGTCGGCCGGGAGCTCGGTCTGCCTGAGGAAATCGTTGCGCGCCAACCCTTCCCGGGTCCTGGTCTCGGTATCCGGATCGTCGGCGAGGTGACCGGGCCACGCCTGGACACGCTCCGCCGGGCCGACGCGATCGCCCGCGAGGAGCTGACCGCTGCCGGGCAGGACCAGCACATCTGGCAGTGCCCGGTGGTGCTGCTCGCTGATGTCCGCTCGGTCGGAGTGCAGGGCGACGGCCGCACCTACGGCCACCCGATCGTGCTGCGTCCGGTGTCCAGCGAGGACGCCATGACCGCGGACTGGACCCGGGTGCCTTACGAAGTGCTGGAACGCATTTCGACCCGGATCACCAACGAGGTGCCCGAGGTCAACCGGGTGGTGCTGGACATCACCAGCAAGCCGCCGGGCACCATCGAATGGGAGTGAGCTTGCGCTAGCCGTTACGCGGCGCGCATCCGGCTGCACGCTTTAGGCTGTGTCCGTCGGTTGTTCGAGACTCTCGATCGGAGATGTCCGCGCCGCGGGGGAGCGGGGGAAGCTCATGTCATCACGTCGATTCGTCATGCGGATTGTGGTGTCGGTACTGGTTGCTGGGACTGCGTTCGGAGCCACTGTGCCCACCGCGTCGGCCTGGCCGATCCCGATTACGCCTGAACAGCAGCGATTCATCAATCAAGCACGCGCGGCCGGCTTCCCCGGCGATGACGATGCGGTGCTCCAGGCCGGGCTCCAGGCATGCCGGATGCTGATGACCGGCTCGGGGACCCAGGGCGCCATCGACGGGATCGTCAGCGGGACCGGTGCCGATCCCGGCCCGGCTGCGGCGCTGGTGCGCCGTGCGAACGGCATTCTGTGCACTTCTGCCCGAGGCTGAGCTGTACGGAGGTTCTAGGCCCGCGTTTGGGAGTGGGGGCTTTGCTCTATCGGGTTAATGACCTTCGTCCCTTCCACGGTGGTTCTCGATGGCGGAACCATGAGGAGGTGTTGTTTGGTGTCCGTGCCGATGGCGCTGCGAGCAACGCAGGACGTAGAGGTGTTTCCGATGGGCCGAACTATTGAATCTGCTTGTCTGACAGGCGGATTTCGATCCCACTTCCACAAGAGCATTGTGGGCGCCTGCGCGATCGTCACGCTAGGTATTCTCGCCACTGCCTGCGGCGGTAACCAGTCACCGCCGAGCAACACCACGACCACGACGACTACGACGACCACGACGTCGTCGCCCGTCTCCGTGTCGCCAACCCAGAAGTCGATCAGCCCTTCGGGGCCGAATTCTTTCACGCCGACCGTGTTGGCGCCGGCGGCGCCAACGGCGCTGCCGGGGGTGCACCACAATTTCTGAAGCGCTTCCTGTGAGCAGTGATCCAGGACAGATTTCGCGCGGATTCCGCCATGCGCGATGCGTGAGTCGGAGCCACCTCCAAGTCGTGTCGGGACTTTTGGCCCTGCCCTGACTGCCCAACCGGCCAATAGCGTTCCTGGCAGCTGCATCCAGGAGAGAGGTTGGTGGCGGTGACGCGATCGAGGATGGTAGACGGTCGGTACGTTTGTTCGGTGATCGGTGCGATCTGATGACTGCGGAAGCACCTCCAGCCGCACAACTTGAGGCACGTCGCCCGTTCCCGGAGCGGATGGGCCCCACGGGCAACCTGATCTACAAGTTGGTGACCACCACCGATCACAAGCTGATCGGCATCATGTACTGCGTCGCCTGCTTCATCTTCTTCTTCATCGGCGGCCTGATGGCGCTGTTCATCCGCGCGGAGCTGGCGCTACCTGGATTGCAGTTCCTGTCCAACGAGCAGTACAACCAGCTGTTCACCATGCACGGCACGGCGATGCTGCTGTTCTATGCCACCCCGATCGTGTTCGGCTTCGCCAACCTCGTGCTGCCGCTGCAGATCGGCGCCCCCGACGTGGCGTTCCCGCGCCTGAATGCGCTGTCCTTCTGGCTCTTCGTTTTCGGCGCACTGATCGCTCTGTCCGGATTCATCACCCCGACTGGAGCCGCCGACTTCGGCTGGACCGCCTACACCCCACTGTCGGATGCAATCCACTCACCTGGCGTCGGTGGCGATCTCTGGATTCTCGGTGTGGCGGTCGGTGGTCTGGGCACCATCCTGGGTGCCGTCAACATGATCACCACCGTGGTCTGCATGCGCGCCCCCGGCATGACGATGTTCCGGATGCCGATCTTCACCTGGAACATCCTGGTGAC
>JARLGS010000934.1 GCA_031292695.1 Mycobacterium sp.
GCGGGCTGGCCCGCCGCGGCGAGGGGTGCCCCGACGTTGGCCGGGGGCAGACTCGGGCCGTTCGCGTTACCGCCGCCATAGACGAACGGCACGCCACGCTGGGACAGAGCCCGCTGGATGACGAATTGGATGGCCTGCTGGTGCGTGCCGCCGGTCCAGGTACTGGCATCGGCCGACGCCACGGCGGGTGTGGCCGCCAACAGAGCCGCACTGAGCACCATCACAAACAACCGTCGCATGTCGACCGCCTCTCCTCGTACCGGCCGATGCACCCAGGTGCCGGCGCCGGTGTCACAACTCGCCGCTCCCCCTGGCGGGGTCGCGGGTGAAGTGTGCGTGGCCCACCGGGACGCATCTCGCCGCGTGGTGTACGCAGGGGGCCGCGCGAACCCGGAGGTCTATCTACTCACAACTTTCACTACTGTCACTTTTACAACATCCGCGCGCGGTATCCCATACCTGCACGGGTCAGCGCGAGATTATTGTCGAAACCGTGATCGAATAGTGACCCGCAGCAACAGATTTCGGCCCACTCGACCGTGACCTGCCCAGCCTTGCGAGGTCGGATGCGACACGCGGCACCGACCTTCGAAACCGCGCCGACAGCCGACCTAGGCTTGCCCTCATGGCAGCGATCCTGACGGTGAATCTGGCGCACCCACGGCCGAATCCCGACAAAGAGCAGTTGGTCACCGGCATCGACAAGCGACCGACCGCTGATGCGGTGCCGGTTCGGGCACCCGGGACCATGCACGGCGGGCTCGGCAGCGGCTTGGTGGGCGACACCATCGGCGACCAGCAAGTGCACGGCGGCAACGACCAGGCGGTGTACGCCTACGCCCGGGAAGACCTGGACTACTGGCAGATTCGGCTCGATCGAGTCCTCCCCAACGGCTCGTTCGGGGAGAACATCACCACCACGGGCTTGGCAGTGACCAACGCCCTGATCGGCGAGCGCTGGCAGCTCGGCGACGACGGCCCCTTGCTGGAAGTCGCCGAACCACGCATCCCGTGCCGTACCTTCGCCGCCTGGCTGGAGATCGGCGGCTGGATCAAGACCTTCACCGCGCAGGCGGTGCCGGGGGCCTACCTCCGGGTCGTGACGCCCGGGGTGGTGCGCTCCGGCGCACCCGTCGCGGTCATCTCCCGACCAGTGCACGACGTCACCGTCACTCGGGTGTTTCGTGCCCTGACCCTCGAGCCGGAACTGTTGCCGAGTCTGCTGGCCGCCGACGCGTTGTCAGCGAAGATCAAGGAACGCATCCACCGCAGGATGAGCTGAGAGGCCCCGGCCACTCAGTCGCGCAGCACGGCCGCGGCGACCAGCCCGGCGATGACCTCAAGAATCAGGATGGTGACGGCGACCGCGGGCCAGCCTGCGGCGTCGAAGGCCATGCCGCCGAACCAGCCGATCACACTGGAGCCCGCGTAGTAGGCCAGGTTGTACAGCGACGACGCCTGCGCCTTTCCGGCAATGGCCAACCGGCCAGTCCAGCCCGAGGCAATGGAATGCGCCGCGAAGAACCCAGCGGTCGCGAGCAGCAGACCGGCCAGTACCGCAATCAGGTTGTCGCTCAAAGTGATTGCCACGCCGCTGACCATCACCGCCACACCGCCCAGCAGCACCGGGCGTCGGCCATATCGGCTGGCCACAGCCCCGGCCCACGCCGATGCCCAGGTACCCGCCAGATAGGCCACGAACACCAGGCTGACGACAGTCTGTGGCAGCCCGAACGGCGGCGCGCTCAGCCGGAAACCCAGGAAGTTGTACATCGCGACGAACCCGCCCATCAGCAGGAATCCCTGCAGATACAGCACCAGTTGCGACGGGTTGCGCAGGTTGACCAGCAAGCGATGCCACAACGAACGGTCTGCTGAATCAGCGACCGACACGAATCCGCGCGGTTCCGGCGCAAGCCGGACAAACCCGACCGTCGCTGCGCTGCAGAGCAATCCGACGGCGAACATGCCCCAGCGCCAGTCGGTGAACTCGGCCACGGGCGCGGACACCAACCGGCCGAGCAGACCACCGATGGTGGTGCCCGCAACATACGTGCCGGCCGCCCGCGCGGCATGGCCCGCATCGATCTCCTCCGTCAGATACGCCACCGCAATGGCGGGCACCCCGCCCAACGCCAGCCCCTCCAGGAAACGACCGGCGAGCAACAGCTGAAACGTCGGCACGAACGGCACCAGCAGAGCCAAAACCGTTGCCACACAAACAGAGAGCGATATCGCCCGGACTCGGCCGATCCGATCGGCCAGCGTCGACCAGCCGATCACCCCGAGGGCGAGGCCGATGGTCGATGCAGACACCATCAGCGCTGCCGCAGCTGCGCCGGTACTCAGATCGCGGGCGATCAACGGCAGCACCGCCTGTGGCGAGTACAACTGCGCGAACGTGGCCACACCTGCGCAGAACAGCGCGCCGAGGAGCCTGCGATACTCCGCAGACCCCCGCACATGGCCGGTCCAGAGCGGCGCTTCAACAGTCACGAACAGCAGGTTAAGGAGCCGGCTATTTATGTGTCCAATACATTAGTTGACGTCAAATCATGCTGATTACGCATCATCAGCGGGTAACGCACTCACCAACTCGGCAAATCGTGCCGCGGCAGGCGGCAATTCGCGTCCCTTGACCCAGGCCATGCCGATCTCGCGCTTGACCCGGGTGTTGCACAGTGGGATGTGGATCACCGACGGATGGCCACGGCCCGGGCGCGGCAACGGCACGACGGCGACGCCGAACCCGGCCGCAACCAAGCCCTCCATCGTCGGAATCTCCATGGCCTCAAAGGCGATCTCGGGCGTGATGCCGCTCTCGGCCCACACCTGATCGGTCAGTTGACGTAATCCGAAATCTGAGCCAAGCGCAATGAAGGTCTCGTCAGCCACCTCGGCCAACCGCACCCGGGCACGTCCCACCAGCCGATGGTCGCCGGGCACGGCCAGACACAATCGTTCGACGTAAAGCACCCGCCACGTGCACGGCACCTGCACCGGCCGCGGCGAGGTGATCGCGACATCGGCCTGGCCCGAGTACAACCGGTCCGCGATGTCAGTCGACGCGCCCTGGAACAGCTCGAACCGCACGCCCGGCGCGGTCAGCCGGAATCGCCGGAGTGCATCGGGCACAAACCAATTGGCCGCCGAATGCAGGAACGCCAACCGCACCAGGCCGCTGTCGGGGTCCAGCAACGCGCCGATCCGAGCACCTGCTGCGTCCACCTCGGCGATGCTGCGCCGGGCGTGCTCCAGCATGATCCGGCCATAGCCGTTCAGCCGCAGGCGTCTGCCGATTCGATCGAAAAGCGGTGTGCCGACCTCGTTTTCCAGCCGGCTCAGGGCCCGGGACAGCGTCGGCTGGGCCACGCCCAATTCGGCTGCGGCTTCGGTGACATGCTCGGCTTCAGCCAGTACGACGAACCAGCGAAGTTCGTCGAGCAGCACAAAATGCACAGTACCCCGTGGGGGGGGGGGGGGCGGGGGGGGGGGGTGCGGGGCGGGGCGGGCCCCCCCCCCCCCAAGACCCGGGTGCTGACCACCCGCCTGGCCCACATCCTGGCGAGCGGCA
>JARLGS010000935.1 GCA_031292695.1 Mycobacterium sp.
CGCCAGCAGCGTGTCGCGGCGCTTGGCGTACCGGTCCCGTTGCGCCCGTTCGTGTTCGTCGTCGTCGAGGGCGGCGACCATCGCGGCCTGCACCGGTGTCGGGACGATCATCCCGGCGTGCTTGCGCACCGCCAGCAGTTCGGCAACGAGGGTGGGATCGCCGGCGAGGAAGCCCGCCCGATAGCCGGCCAGCGACGAGGTCTTCGACAGCGAGTGCACGGCCAGCAGACCGGTGTGGTCGCCGTCGCAGACGTCGGGATGCAGCACCGACAACGGCTGCGCGTCCCAGGCCAAGCCGAGGTAACACTCGTCGGACGCAACGACCACGCCGCGCTCGCGAGCCCAGCCGACCACCTTTCGCAGATGGTCGACACCGAGCACCTTGCCGGTCGGGTTGCTGGGTGAGTTGAGGTACACCAGCGCGGGTACCTGCGGCCCGATCTGGGTCAGCGAGTCGGCCCGCAACACCTGCGCGCCGGCCAGCCGGGCACCGACGTCGTAGGTCGGATACGCCAGCTCGGGCACCACGACGGTGTCGGCGGCCCCCAGCCCGAGCAGGGTGGGCAGCCAGGCGATGGCCTCTTTGGTGCCGATGACCGGCAGGACCGCATGCTCGGGCAGATCAGTGACGCCGTACCGGCGCTGCAGCGCAGCCACCGCCGAGGCACGCAAGGCCGGGGTGCCGGCAGTCGCCGGGTAGCCCGGCGACGCACTGGCCGCGGCCAAGGCAGCCCGGATGACCGGGGCTACCTCGTCTACCGGGGTCCCGACCGAAAGGTCGACGATGCCGTCCGGATGGGCACACGCAGCGGCGGTGGCGTCCGCGAGGGTGTCCCACGGAAAAACCGGCAATCGCGCCGAAACGGGTCCGGCGTCGCGCGTCTTACTCACCCTGCGGCGGCAGGCTCTTCACCGCGTCGGGGTCATTCTCGGTCTGGCCGACCTTCGACGCACCGCCCGGCGAGCCGAGCTCGGCGAAGAAGTCGGCGTTGCTCTGGGTGTATCCGCTCCACTGGTCGGGGACATCGTCCTCGTAGTAGATGGCCTCA
Organism: Mycobacterium sp.; assembly: GCA_031292695.1. Classification (GTDB taxonomy): domain Bacteria; phylum Actinomycetota; class Actinomycetes; order Mycobacteriales; family Mycobacteriaceae; genus Mycobacterium. The sequence continues at coordinate 1,050 of JARLGS010000935.1, forward strand.
ACGGGGCAGACCGGCTCACAGGCGCCGCAGTCCACGCACTCGTCGGGGTGGATGTACAGCATGCGTGCACCCTCGTAGATGCAATCGACTGGGCACTCTTCGATACATGCCTTGTCTTTGACGTCGACGCAGGGTTCGGCAATGACGTACGTCACCGGTGGTTCTCCTGTTCCAGTGGGCTGCTGGCTCGTCAGGACTCAACGAGTAGACGCCAGTATGGTGCGCCCATACCGAGGCGTCTGGCTCAGTGTCACCTAACTTTACGCGCCGCCCGGGAGGGGTGGCGCGTGGTTACTGATACTAGACGTTGCAGATACCGTCAGACTAGTTGCCACACACAGGTTTTTGGCACGGCCGATCCGCCCTTTGCAACCAGTTGCATAGAACCGGCGGTCGCACCTAAGCTCGTGCCGTGGCCCTCCCCCACGCCATCCTGGTGGCGCTGTGCGAACAAGCCAGTTCGGGTTACGAACTGGCGCACCGCTTCGACCGGTCGATCGGCTACTTCTGGGCAGCCACCCACCAGCAGATTTACAAGACGCTCCGAGCCATGGATGCCGACGGCTGGGTGC
>JARLGS010000936.1 GCA_031292695.1 Mycobacterium sp.
CCACCCAGCCGTACCCCACCTGCCAGGCAGCAACCGCCGTCGTCAAGCCGGTCCTCAACCTGGGTACGCCCACAGCGGTAACGTTGCCGTTGCAGCCGGGAGCAGCGTGCGCGGGATATGAGGCTCCTGCCGTTGCGCCTCACTCCTACAGCTTCACCGTAGTCAGCAACCCCAGCCACGGAACCCTGAGCGGCACCGCGCCCAACCTGACCTACACGCCCACTGGAGGCTATTCGGGCGCGGACAGTTTCACCTATTCCGTAACCGATACCAGCACCTTCGCTCCGGCCACAGTTTCGTATGACACGTCCACTCCTTCAACTTCAACCATCGTGCTGGAAACACCCACGCCATTGGTTGGGGCGGTCGGGACCGTCACGCTGGCGCCATACTCGCCGCCGCTTGCGACGGCACAATCGGTCACGGTGACTTACAGCGTTTCGCGGAACATCACGCTGACGGGAAGTGATTCGAACAGCGCGCCGCTGACCTATGCGATCGCCAGCCAGCCGTCGCATGGCATGTTGACGGGCACCGCACCCAGCCTGGTCTACACGCCGGCCGCCACCTACTTCGGCGCCGACAGCTTTACGTTCACGGTGAACGACGGTATCTCGAACAGCACGGCTGGGACGGTTTCGATCACGGTGAATCCGCCGCCGCCGACGCCAGGCAATCCGAATGTATCGGTGAAGTACCAGACCGCGACGGCGGTTACGTTGACTGCGACGGGTCAGGGACAGATCACTTACGCAGTGATCTCGCAGCCGACGCATGGCACGCTGAGCGGGACTGCGCCGAACCTGACCTACACGCCGACCGGGAGCTATGTCGGAGCCGACTCGTTCACTTACTCGGCGACAAACGCCGGCGGACTAGCAACAGGGACGGTGAGCATCACGGTGCAGCCGGCTCCTGTAATCCCGGTTGCGCAGAACTCGAGCGCAACGGTGGCGTTCAATACAGCGACGCCGATTACTGCGGTTGCCGGTGGCGGCAACGGCCATGCGCTTAGTTACGCAGTCGCGACAAGCCCGGCCCACGGCACTCTTGGGGCATTCACGGGCGCGGTCGCGATCTATACGCCGGCGACCGGCTATGTTGGTGTGGACAGCTTCACCTTCACGGTGACGGATGGTACGTCGAGCAGCACGCCAGCGACGGTGTCGATTACGGTTAATCAGGCCGTTCCAGTGGCGAACAGCCAAGCGGTGACTACGGCCTTCACGACGGCGGTGGCGGTGACACTGGTGGCGACCGGGCCTCCGACGATTACTTACGCGGTGGTTTCGAATCCTGCGAATGGCACCTTGAGCGGCAGCGTCCCCAACCTGACGTATACGCCTGGCAGCAACTTCGCGGGCGCGGATAGCTTCACGTTCAAAGCCAATAATGGCGGCGACAGCAATATTGCGACGGTGTCGATTACGGTGACTCCGCCGCCGGTTCCGGTGGCTTCGAGTCAGGCAGAGACGGTGAGTTACCAGACCGCCAAGTCAATTGCGCTGGCTGCGACCGGGCTGGGGACGATCACGTACTCGGTGACGACACCGCCTGCAAATGGAACGCTGAGCGGCACCGCGCCGAACCTGACCTACACTCCGGCGAC
>JARLGS010000937.1 GCA_031292695.1 Mycobacterium sp.
CGCGCAGGGTCGCGAGCTGATCGTCGACCCGGGCACCGCCAGTTACTACGGCAAACCGGAATGGCGGGCGGTGCACCGGGGCACTCGCGCGCATCCCACGGTCTGCGTCGACGGCGTCGACCAGTCGGCAATCGGCGGCCCGTTCTACTGGCGGCGGCACGCAGCGACCCTTGTTCATTCGGTCGACCTCGACCGCGGCGTCGTCGACGCGGAGCACGACGGCTACCGCCGTCTCGAAGACCCAGTGGTGCACCGGCGCTGGCTGATCGCTCCACCCGGGGACGCAACCATCGCGGTCGTCGACCTGCTCGATGGCCAGTCGGTGCACGACGTCGCGGTGTCGTGGCCGCTGCATCCGGAGCTAGAGGTGACGCCTGATAGCAACGGCCACCTGGTCATTCGCGATGGTGTCCCGGTCCTGCAGCTGTGCTACGCCGCAACCTCGCCGGTCGAGGCCGAGCAGGTGCGAGCGGACGCCAGTTCTCAGCTGGGCTGGTGGTCGGATCGGTTGGAAGCCAGGACGCCGGCGTGGCTGGTCGGGGTGCGGTGCCGGACCACACTCCCGGTGGCAATTCTGTCCGTGCTCTGCACCTCTGATGCCGGGGTAATCGCCGAACCGAAGCTCGTCCGGGACGGCGCGATGCTGGTCGCCGGCTGGTCCGAGCGGGGGGGTCGGCGGGGATTTGCAATCGACAGCAGTGGCGACGGCACCGTCGCCACCATAGCCGCCGCTCCGGCGGCGAGCCTGATAGGAGAATCATGAGCGATTCGCAGATAACTAGGGTCGGCGTCTACGGACTTGGATACGTCGGTTGCGTCTCTGCGGCCTGCCTCGCCTCGCGTGGATGCCGGGTCGTTGGCGTAGACGTGAATCCGGACAAGGTAGAGTCCGTGCGGCAGGGCAGGTCCCCGGTCGTCGAGGAAAAGATTGGCGAGCTCACCGCTGAAGTCGTCACCGCCGGAATGCTCACAGTCACCACCGATGCTTACGCGACCGTCCTGGGCACGGACATCTCGCTCATCTGCGTCGGCACACCATCGACCACAGGCGGCGGGTTATCAACGAGATTCCTCGAACAGGTGACCACGGAAATCGGTGCGGCCCTGGCCGATAAAGACCAATGGCACACTGTGGTCTATCGCAGCACCATGCTCCCAGGGACGTGCGAGACCCTGCTGATCCCGCTGCTGGAGAAGGCGTCGGGCAAGCGCGCGGGGCGCGACTTCGGGGTTTGCGTGAACCCCGAGTTCCTGCGCGAGGGATCAAGCGTCCGGGATTTTCTCAATCCGCCGAAAACCGTTGTCGGTGAGACAGACCCACGCAGCGGCGAAGCGGTGATCGGGCTGTACGAGGGCCTTCCGGGCCCACGCTTCCGAGTCCCGGTGAGGGTCGCGGAGATGACCAAGTACGTCGACAACAGCTTTCATGCGCTCAAAGTCTGCTTCGCCAATGAGATAGGTGCGATCTGCTCGTCGTTGGTTCTGGACTCGCACGCCGTCATGGACATCTTCCTTGCCGACACCAAGTTGAACATCAGCCCTGCCTATCTTCGGCCGGGATTCGCCTTCGGCGGCTCATGCCTCCCCAAGGACGTCCGCGCTCTCACCCATACCGCGCGCCGCAACGACCTCGATGTCCCCTTGCTGGCGAATGTGCTCACCTCCAATGAGGTCCATCTGCGTCGCGCGATCGACCTCGTGATCGCCGACGGGCGGCGCAAGGTGGGCGTCTTTGGCTTGTCGTTCAAGGCAGGCACAGATGACCTGCGTGAGAGTCCGATGGTCGAACTCGTCGAACGCCTCATCGGGAAGGGATTCGACGTCAAGGTCCACGATGCGAACGTGACGTTGTCACGATTGATCGGCGCGAACCGGGCCTACATCGGTGAGCTGCTGCCTCATATCGGCGAAGTACTGATTGAGGACATCGATGCCGTGCTGGAGCATGGCGAAGTGCTGATAGCCGGGTCGAGGGAGCCCGAGGTGGTCGATGCGATCGAACGGGCCGGACCGGACAAGCTCGTCATCGATCTGGTGCGGTTGCCGGGCGCCGGCCAACTCCGCGGCAGCCAGAAATACCGCGGCATCGGCTGGTAGCGGATGGCGCGCGTGCAAGCCGGCGCCGGCGAGCCGGCCACGACCGGGCCCGAGGGGGCGGACCCGCCGACTCCGCTTGAGACCGAACCGTGGACCGAGACCACCGCCGATCTGACGAATAGGCTCAAGCGAGGCGCGGGGATGGCCGCGATCGGCTTGGTCATCGCCCAGATCGTCACCGTTGCTCAGACACTCGTGCTGGGCCGACTGCTCGGACCGCACGAGGTCGGCGTCTTCACCGCCGGATCGGTGATGATGGGGGTTATTGGGGCGTTCGCCCTGGGCGGCCTCTACCAGGCGCTCATCCAGCGCGAGCACGACATCGAGGATGCCGCCAACACGGCGCTGATCGTGACCTGTGTGACGGGCCTGCTGCTCGCGGTGGCGGTCCTGGTGGCCTCGCCGCTGATCGGAGCG
>JARLGS010000938.1 GCA_031292695.1 Mycobacterium sp.
CGGCGTCACCTGGCCGACCACGCCGATCGGCTCACGCCGTACGTACGAGGTGTAACCCTCCACGTACTCGCCGGCGGACAGCCCTTCGACCAGCCGGGCGGCGCCGGCGAAGAAGCGGAGGTGGTCGGCACTGACGGCCACCTCCTCCGCGGAGATCACCGCCTTGGGCTGGCCGGTATTGCGGCACTGCGCCTCGACGATCTCGTCGCTGTGCGCTTCGATCGCGTCGGCGAGTTTGAGCAGAGCCTGTTGACGCACACCGGGTGTGGTGCGGCCCCAGCTGGCGAAAGCGCGGTCGGCGGCCGCGACGGCGGCGTCCACATCGGCACGGTTCGAGACCGGTGCCCGGCCGACGATCGATTCGTCAACCGGGCTGACCAGGTCGATCGTCTCCGACGATGTGGAAGCGACGAACTGCCCGTCGATGTAGTTCTTCAGGGGGCCGTCCGACATCGCGCACCGTCCATCTCTCGTGAAGTTCATCAGGTCTCTGGCGGGCCAAGTGTGCGCCAGAACACACCCGAGATCATCTGACAATCCGGAGATTTTCTGTGGACTTTTTCGACATTCTGTACATTTCTGCTGGTGACGGTTCCAGTGCGTTGGGTGCTAGATCAATCCGACCTGCACCTGCGGCTGCTCGGCGGCGCGGCAGGCGTCGGGCGTGCGGTGAATCTGGTCCTGACCACCGAGTTGGCGAATCCCGCGGAGTGGCTGTCCGGCGGCGAGTTGGTGCTCACCACGGGGATCGGCCTGCCGGCGGACGCCGCGGGCAGGCGGCGCTATCTGCAACTACTGGCCGAGAGTGGCGTATCGGCAGTCGGATTCGGCACCGGTCTGACGTTCGATGCTGTCCCCGCCGAACTCGTGACCGGTGCAGACGAACTCGGGCTTGCGCTCATCGAGGTGCCGCTGCGCACCCCGTTCGCAGCGGTGGTGCAGCGGGTCGGCTCGCGGATCGCGGCGCTGCAGTACGACGCCGTGCTCCGCGCATCCCGGGCGCAGCCGAGGATCACCCGGGCGGTGGCGAGCGATGGCCCCCGGGGCGTCGCAGCTGAGTTGGGCCGCGCGCTCAAAGCCGGTGTCGTCGTGCTGGATCCGTACGGGACAGTGATCGCGTCGCATCCGGGCAACCTCAATGTCACGACGGTCAACCTGGTGCGGGACTCGATCGAACCGGGAGCCGCATCGGGTGTCCGGGTGCTGGCCGACGGCACCACCATCGCCCAGCAGGATATCCGGGTCGGCGGCAGATCCCACGGAGTCATCGCGGTGGTCAGTTCGGCGGCGTTGAGCCCGGTTGACCACGTGCTGCTGGGGCACGCAAATTCTTTGCTGGCACTGGATTTCGAGAAGCCGGCCCGGTTGCAGGAGACGCAGCGCCGGCTCAATGAACAGGCGTTCGGGCTGTTGCTCACCGGCGAGCGCGACCTCGATCCCGTGTGGACGCAGCTGCGGCCCGCCACCGACAGCAAGGGCCGAATCCGGGTCCTGGTGATCGATTTGGAAGCCGATGCGAGTTTCCAGAGCCACCAGCGCCGGATCAAGGCGGCGCTGGTGCGGGCGCTGGAGGCGGCGGGACGTCAGGTGTTCGTCCACTGTGTGGACCAGCGATTGACCGTGCTGTTGCCGGGAACCGAGACCGCCGAGAGCGCTGCCGGACTGCTGGCAGAACTGGACCGTTCGGCGCGCAAGTCGGCGCGCAGTGGACTCAGTGGAGCGCAACCGCTGGCTCGGCTGGCGGAGGCCGCCGGCGACGCTCGGCTCGCCGCGTCGGTGGGCGAACGTGGTGGTCTCCCCTTGGAATTCGCCGCGCTGGCGGGCAGTGCGTTGCTGTCGTTCGGCCAGAGCCGCGAAGTCCTCGTCGCTTTTGCCGCCGCGGTGCTGACCCCCGTCATCGACTACGACACCCAGTTCGGCACCGAGCTGATGAAGGCGCTGCGGGCGTTCCTGGAAGCCAACGGCCACTGGGAATCTGCCGCCGCGGCCATCGGCGTACACCGCCACACGATGCGAAAGCGCATCGAAACCGCCGAGTCGCTACTGGGTTGCGATCTGGACATCGCCCGAGTTCGCGCCGAATTGCTGCTGGCGATACTGGCCCGCGTGCCGGGTGGCGACGCGATCAATCCACGCGGTTAGGTGACCGTTGCTCCGGTGGCGCCGCCGGCAGTGACGGGACGGCGCGGTTGCAAACTGTGGGAAGGCGCCGTCCCGGTCGGGCGTTGATACCGTAGGGGGTACCCGGTGATCAAGAGTTACGGAAGGCGGATGCGACATGGTCGGAAACGAGGAAGCCATGGCCGCAGTGCTGGCCCGGCTGCGTCGGGCACAGGGTCAGCTGGCCGGTGTCATTTCGATGATCGAGCAGGGTCGGGAGTGCAAGGACGTCGTGACCCAGCTGGCCGCGGTGTCCAAGGCGCTGGACCGTGCTGGGTTCAAGATCGTCGCCACTGGAATGCGGGAATGCCTGACCGGTAACGCCGAGGGCGGCGAGGCGCCGATGACCGAGGCCGAGTTGGAGAAGTTGTTTCTGTCTCTGGCCTGAGTCGCCTCAGTGGGGCCGGGCCCGTCGAGCACCAGGTCGACCAGGCGGCTGACGTAGTCGCGATCGGCCCCATTCCGGGGGTCGCTCAGGCGGTCGGTCGTTTGATGATGGTCAGCGACTGGTCGATCTTCTTGAACTTGGTGAAAGTGTCTGTTGGGACACCGAATACGACGCTGAGTACATCGGGTGGCAGCTTGCTGATGGATGCGCCGATGCCGATGTCGTCTTTGCCTTCTTCTGTGCTGGCGTTGAAGACGATGAGCAGATCAAGTTCTTGGGTGCCCTTGTTCTCGAAATAGTGCAGTGCGCCTTGCGGGGCGAACACCACATCGCCGACGTTGGCTTCGAAGTGTTCGGAGTACCCGAGCGGGTCTAGCAGCGTCCAGGTCGCGACGCCGCGCGTGATGACATTGATCTCCCAGGCGCTCGGATGCCAATGTGGTTCGCGGATGCCGCCGGGTTCCAGCGTCACCATCACTACGCTGGCTTCCTGCCCCATCAGTATCGGCCAATTGCCTTCGTACGCTTGGCGCAACGTTCCACCTTGGAACTGGGTCCTCGGTAGTGCGCCGAGGTGGAACATGTGTGGCCGCGCCGTGTCCAGTTCTGCTGGGATGCGGGGGTTGCCAAAACGAGCGGCGTCTTGAGTCACGGTTGCGTCCTGGGTGTTGTTGCGAGGTAAGGGGGATGAGAACGCGCGGTCGGCGCCCGCGCCAGCTAGAGCCGCCACGCCGACTGCGCCTGCTCCGCCGAGCATCGTGCGTCGATTGATCATCATGTGGCCACCGTAGGGCGCTCGACGGCGTCTGCGCACGGCCAAGAGGCGCATTTTCCAGCTAGCGGTAAAACAAACGGGGGTCAGCGGTAGGGTAGCGGCTCACATGATCGAAAAGTGTTGTCATGAAGTGAATTACGGCTCGACGCACGCAAACAGGACGGGAGCGCAGGGGCTCCCGTCCTGGATTTGATCCGCGTGTGGCGTGGTGTTCAGTAGTGGCGGAACAGTAGCGCTCCCATGTCTCCGCCGAATGGTTGCTGCATCTGGGCTGCCTCCTGGGCGGCAACGCCAGGGGTCGCGACGATCTGCGCGTTGCCGGTGTTCGGGGTGACTTCTGAGCCGTTGGTTTGCGCACTGGCCACCGGCGCGGCGGCAATCGCGACCACCGCGGCGGCTGCACCGATCAGTGGGACGATCCGGTTTGTCTTGATGTTCATTGTCGTTCCCCAACTTTCGATTTCTTGTTCAGCCGGTTGGCCGCTGATACCCAGCATTGCTTTTGGATGCCATGCTGTCGTCATCGCTGGCACCCAATTGGGTCTTCCGGCTAGCTGCTAGGCGGAACGGATGCCTGCCGTAGCGACTTTTGCCTGGTCAGAGGTGACGATGGGATCAGTCCGACGACGGACGATCACTCCGACAGAAAGACCTGATCATGAAGAATCCGATGAAGTACATCGCCCCCGGGCTCGCCGCGGCTGCCATGGCCGGCGCCGTGATACTGGCACCCATCGCCAGCGCTGACACCAGCCCGCTGGTGCCCAACGGCAGTGACCCGAATGTTCCCTACGTTCTGGGTGTTCACGTTTCGAACCACGATGAAGCAAACCAGACCGCCGGCAGCCTGGACGTTCCGTTCTGACCCGCCGGGTCAGTTCACCGACGCGTCCAGGAATCGCAGAACCGCCAGGACGCGTCGGTGACCGTCGTTGGTCTCGGGCAGATCCAGCTTGGACAGGATGCTGCGGACGTGCTTTTCGACGGTGCCTTCGGTGACCCAAATCTTTTGGGCGATACCGAGGTTCGATAATCCCTCGGCCATGAGCGCCAGTACGTCGCGTTCCCGTGCGGTCAGCACGGACAGCGGATCGTTGCGCCGACGCGCAGCCACCAGCTCTTGGACCAGCGCCGGATCCACCACCGAGGCCCCGCCGGCCACGCGACGGAGGGTGTCGATGAAGTCGGACACATCGGTGATTCGGCTCTTGAGTAAGAATCCGGTTCGCTGGCCGCTGGCAAGTAGCTCCATTGCGCTGTCGACGTCGATCTCTGCCGACAACAGCATGATCGCGATGTTGGGCAGCTCCGCACGAATGGTCCGCGCAGCCTCCAACCCTTCGACGGTATGCGTGGGGGGCATCCGGATATCGGTGAGGACCAGGTCGGGAGCTGTGGTCCGGACCAGGTCCAAGAGCCCGACAGCGTCGGCCGCCTCGCCGACCACATCAAACCCTGACTGCCGCAGCAGACTGGTCAAACCGCCGCGCAGGAGCGCCTCATCCTCGGCCACCACGATCCGGATGGCATCGACCCCGGTCGTCGTTTCTTGCGTGTTCAAAACCACTAGCCTCCCCGGCCGCCATCTGTGGTGATGAGCTTAATCGAACCGGTGTACCGATGCCGCCGAAACCGGCCATTGGGCCACCGTCTTGTCCAAGTCCCGACGGCGTCTCGCAGGGTGCGTCGCGGGCTAAACATGTTGCAGCGGTGGGGTTGTTGGAACCCCACCGCTGCAACATGATTCAGCCCGGCTCAGAACGACTGGTCGAGCTGTCCTGCCGGTGAATTGGTGATGTGGTAGTCCGATTGGTACTGGCTGTAGGAATCGGTACCCGTAGAGACCGTCGGGTCGGTGTTGGCACTTGCGATGGGCGCCAGGACGATGCCGGCACCGATCGCGGCGGCGGCCAGGCCTGGGGCGATGTACTTCATCATGATTTTCATGGTCGTGTCTTTCTGTCGGTACTGTTGGCCGACTGCTTCAATCGTCGGCTGTGACCAGGGAAAGTCGCTACGGCGGGCACCCTTTTCGCACTTGCAGCTAGCAGGGGGCAGCCGGTCAGAGTAGGAACGCTTCGCCGCCGTACGGGTAGAACTGCACCGGTGGTCTGCTGTCGTTGACCTGGACATTGCCTGGCGACTGGCAGATGGTCCCCGCTCCGCTGCTGGTGCAGGACTGCTGTGGTGCTGGCGTGGTCGTGGATGCTGACGCGATCGGTGCAGAGATGACCAACGCGGCGGCGCACAGTCCCAATAGCGGTGTGACCCACTTGAGTTCGGTCCACATGACAGTGCTCCTTGACTAGTGTTCGGACACTTCCAGATTGGCGGTTGTTGGCGGAGTAGTCGTCCGTGCTATCGCCCGAATGCGCTACCTGCCAACTGGGATCGGAACTTTCCGGGTAGCCGGAATGCATGAGGGGCGCTAGCGGTGGCGACATCGCCGTTCGGCCGGCCGACTCTGGAATGTGCGTAGCACCTCGACCGAGAAGGAGTGCCAATATGCGGGCCAGGACCAAATGCGCCACGCTCATGCTGGCGATCGTGGCAACGACTGTGGCCGCACCGATCGCCGGCGTTGCCGCCGCGTCGAGCGACCAATCCGGTGGCCAGTCTCAGGTTCAGCAGTCCTGCGTGAGTCTGGGCAGTGCCCAGAGCCAGTGCCAGAGTCCCGGCGACGTCGAGATCTATGACGCACCACCGCAAGTCGACTACTTCTCCTATGCCGGCGGAGCGACGTAGATGGGTCATCCGGAGTTCGATGCCAAGCCGACGCCGTCGTCCTACCCTGGTGCCATGGCCACCGACTATGTGCCGCAAACCGACAATCAACGCCAGATCTTCGAGGTGTTCGAGGAGATGCGCCAGCTCCCAGAAACGTCGGGCACCATGCTCACCGACCTCTACTTCAGTGACTTCCCGGAGGCCAGTAGCCGGATCTTCCGTATCTATGGGACATTGCCGCTGCATTATCACCACGACTGCGACGAGTTCCTCTACGTCGTCAGTGGCACCGGCGTGTTCCACCTCGACGGCGACGAGTCCACAGCCGGGCCCGGAACGTTCCTTCGTTTCGCTCGCCGCCAAGTCCACGGGTTTCCCAGGATCGTCACGCACCCGTTCGTGGTGCTGTCCGTGGATGTGCCACTCCGCCGCCCCGACGACATCGTGTTCGTCAACCCTGACGACGGGGACGCCAAATCGTTCATGGCCCGCAATAATCCTTAGTCCGCGCCTGGGCGGCTGCTGCTCACGCAGTGACGCATTCGGGAGCCTTTGCCGGATAAGGGATTTCCGCGCTGAGGGTGGTGCCTGATTGCGGTGCGCTACTGATGCGCAGGTGCCCGCCCAGCGCCTCGACCCGGTCCTTCAAACCCAGCAGTCCTGACCCTCCGCTCAAGGCGGCACCGCCCACGCCGTCGTCGGACACCGACAGCAGTACCCGGGCATCGTCGGCTTCCGCATTGATCGTGACAACGGATGCCTGCGCATGTTTGGTGGCGTTGGTGAGTGCTTCGGAGACAACGTAGTACGCGGCCACTTCGACCGATTCCGGAAGCCGCCGTGCGACATTGATCTCCAGGCTCACCGGGATGGCCGCGCGCCTGCCGAGGGTGCGCAGCGCCGGGCGGAGGCCGCCGGTGGACAACACTGCGGGGTGGATTCCGTGCGAGATCTGGCGTAGTTCCTCACCGGCCGCGGACAGGCCATCGCCGATATTCGAAATCTCCTGGGCCGCAGTACTTCCCGCTGGAAACGTGGCTTGCAGGGTGCGGATTTGGAGTGCCAGAGCGACCATCCGTTGCTGGGCACCGTCGTGCAGGTCACGTTCGATGCGCCGGCGGACCTCGTCCCCGGCTGCCACGATCCGGGCGCGGGACTCCACCAATTCACGCCGGGCATCGGCGTTGGCGATGGCCGTCCCGACCAGTTCGGCGAAGTCGGCGAGACGCTTCTCAGTGTCGGGTGGCAGCGGCTCTGTCCCAAACGACCCGACGATGGCCGCACCCCAGAGACGACTATCGACGGTGATCGGCGCTCCGACACCGCAGTGCAGGCCGAGGTCGCGGATCAATGCGGCCGCCGGACCGCCGGCATGTTCGTGACTGTCCATCCGGGCCGTGCCGCCGGTCTCCAACACCAGGGCTGCGACGTTGTCGCCCGCCAACGACAATCGGGCCCCGACGGGCATCTCATCAGAGCCTGGATCGCTGTGGGCGGCAACGAGTTCGGCCGAGCCGTCGTCGAGATACCGGAACAATGCTGCGTTGCCGGTGCCCAGGGTGGCCGCCATCTCGTCGGCCACCGCGGTGAGTACCTCGAACGGCGAGACCCCTTGGGCGACCAGCGTGGCCACTCGCCGCAGTGCAGCCTGCCGCTGGGCAAGCTCGCTGATTCGCGCAGCCGCACGACGGGCCTCCGCCGCGCGCTGCCGGGCCTGCCCGGCCAGCAGGTTGGCCAGCAGCGCGATCGGCAGAAATACCGCCAGCGCAATGACGTCGCGCGGAGCGAGCGGCATCATCCCGAGATCGCTTCTGACGTGCATGTACAGGTACACCGCGGCGCTGCACAGCGTGGTGGCCAGGGCCAGGCCCGTCTCCCAGCCTGCCGAGATGATCAGCACCCCGAGCAGAAATATGGCGCCGAACACCATGTCGTGCGAGACGCCTTCGAGCAGTTGCACGACTATGGCTTCGACGGCGATCAATAGCGCCGCGACAATGACGCCCAGCCATACCGGCGGGCTCGGGCGGGCCAGCCAGCGGGCCAACCGTGGGTGCTGGTCGGAGGCATTGGTCGACTCGTTGTTCGGTGTCATGACGTGCTGACCTCGATCCCGGCGTGATGCGAACTGCAATTCTGCGCTGAAGCTGTCGGCGTCGGCAACGCTCAGGAGTTCGTGGGGAGGCCAACGGTCAGTACTTGGAGCAAACAGGACAAGGCGCGGCATGACGGTATTCCCTCGGCAGGTGTCGGGCGGGCATCATCCAGAGTCCTCATCCTCGTCGCGGGTGTCGTCACCGCTGGCACCCGACTGTCTTTGCAGCTAGCGGGAAGAACCCTGTCGGGCTCGACTCGACCCGGCCTGTTGCCCACCTATACCGAACCCCAACCCGTAAGCTCGATGATGTGCAGCGGCGAATCATGGGCATCGAGACAGAATTCGGTGTGACCTGCACCTTTCACGGGCACCGCAGGTTGTCACCGGACGAGGTGGCGCGTTATCTGTTCCGGCGGGTGGTGTCGTGGGGTCGCAGTTCCAACGTCTTCCTGCGGAACGGCGCACGTCTGTATCTCGACGTCGGTAGCCACCCCGAGTACGCCACCGCGGAATGCGACAACCTCACCCAGCTGGTCACGCATGACCGCGCCGGTGAGCGGGTGCTGGAAGACCTGCTCGTCGACGCCGAACAGCGGCTGGCCGACGAGGGCATCGGCGGCGACATCTATCTGTTCAAGAACAACACCGACTCCGCCGGCAACTCGTACGGCTGCCACGAGAACTACCTGATCGTGCGGGCCGGCGAGTTCTCCCGGATCTCTGATGTGCTGCTGCCGTTCCTGGTCACCCGCCAGCTGATCTTCGGCGCCGGCAAGGTGCTGCAGACCCCGAAGGCCGCGACGTTCTGCCTGAGCCAGCGCGCTGAGCACATTTGGGAGGGCGTTTCCAGCGCGACAACGAGATCACGCCCCATTATCAATACCCGCGACGAACCGCACGCCGATGCCGAGAAATACCGCCGGTTGCACGTCATCGTCGGTGACTCCAACATGTGCGAGTCCACCACCATGCTGAAGGTGGGGTCGGCATCGCTGGTGCTGGAGATGATCGAGGCGGGCGTGCCGTTCCGGGACTTCTCGCTGGACAACCCGATTCGGGCGATCCGGGAGGTCAGTCACGACCTGACCGGACGTCGCGCGGTGCGCCTTGCCGGTGGCCGGCAGGCCAGCGCGCTCGACATCCAGCGCGAATACCATTCGCGGGCCCTGGATTACCTGCAGACGCGCGAATCCAACGTACAGCTCGAGCAGGTCGTCGACCTGTGGGGCCGCCAGCTCGACGCCGTCGAGAGCCAGGACTTCGCCAAGGTCGACACCGAGATCGACTGGGTGATCAAGCGGAAGCTGTTCCAGCGCTATCAGGACCGCTACAACATGGAGCTGTCCGACGCCAAGATCGCCCAGCTGGATCTGGCCTACCACGACATCAAGCGTGGCCGCGGCGTGTTCGATCTGTTGCAGCGCAAGGGATTGGCGGCCCGCATCACCACCGACGAGGAGATCGATGCGGCGGTCAACACCCCGCCGCAGACCACCCGGGCCAAGCTGCGCGGCGAATTCATCACCGCTGCACAGGAAGCCGGGCGCGACTTCACTGTCGACTGGGTGCACCTCAAGCTCAACGATCAGGCCCAGCGCACCGTGCTGTGCAAGGACCCGTTCCGGTCGGTCGACGAGCGGGTGAACCGGCTCATCGCCAGCATGTAGGTGCGCCACACCGGCCGACTGACGGCACGCTGTCGGGTCATTCCACAGGTACCGCTTAGGCTGTGAGCGTGGCGACGTCCAAGGTTGAGCGGTTGATGAACCTCGTCATCGCGCTCAAGTCCACCCGAAACTATCTGTCCGCCGAGCAAATTCGGGCCAACGTCACGGGCTATCAGGACTGCCCGACCGACGAGGCGTTCTCCCGGATGTTCGAGCGGGACAAGAACGAGCTGCGCGATCTGGGCATCCCGCTGGAGACCGGACGCAACTCGATGATGGATGTCAACGACGGCTACCGCATCAATCGCACCGCCTACGAGTTGCCGGCGGTAGAACTGACCGGCGACGAAGCAGCCGTGGTCGCGATTGCCACCGAGCTCTGGGAGTCACCGGAGATGGTCACCGCCACCCAGAGCGCGCTGCTGAAGCTGCGGGCCGCAGGTGTCGACGTCGACACAGCCGATGTCGGCGTGGCCATCGCATCCGGCGCCACCCCCGGGCTGCGCGGCTCGGAGGAGGCGCTGGGAATCCTGCTGTCCGCCATCGATTCTGGACGGGCCGTGCAGTTCGCCCACCGGCCCAACCGGGGTGCGCCGTTCGTCGACCGCACCCTGGAGCCGTGGGGAGTGGTCACCTACCGTGGCCGCTGGTATGTCGTCGGCCACGACCGGGATCGCAATGCCCCGCGCACCTTTCGGGTGTCCCGTATCGGTGACGGCGTGCGCGCCGTCGGCCCCGACAGCGCGGTCAGCCGGCCCGAGGATGTCAACCTGCGCGAGATCGTGCACCGGGCGGTGGCCGAGTGGCCGGCCGGCGAACAGGCCCGCGTGTGGGTCGCCGAGGGCCGGGCGATGACGCTGCGTCGGCAGGCCGTGAGCACCGCTCCCAGTGCCCGCAATGGGCGCGGCGGCGACGAGATCGTCCTCGACATCGGCATGGTCGACCGGCTGGCCCGGGAGATCGCCGGATACGGCGCCGACGCCGTGGTGCTGGGGCCGGAATCGTTGCGGGAGAACGTGATCGGTCGGTTGCGGGCGCAGGCGGGGGAGTGACGCAGAGTGAGTAACGTGTCGACCCGCCTGGTGCGGCTGTTGAACATGGTCCCGTATTTCCAGGCCAATCCACGGGTCAGTCACACGAAGGCCGCGGCCGATCTGCAGGTGACCCGAAAGCAGCTGGAGACCGACCTCTGGCAGCTGTTCGTCTGCGGGCTGCCCGGCGGTGGCCCCGGGGAGCTGATCGACCTGGACTTCGAGGGAGACACCATCGAGGTGATCTTCTCGGCCGGGATGGATCGCGCGCTGCGGCTCACCTCGCCGGAGGCCACCGGGGTACTGATGGCGTTGCGTGCGCTGGTCGACGTGCCCGGTCTCATCGACCCTGACGTGGCCCGCAGCGTGATAGCCAAGATCGAGGCGGCAGCGGGCTCGGCCGGAGCTGTCGCGGCGTCGGCGCCGATCCCTGACGACGCCGCTGGTGACATCGAGAACAAGGCGACCGGTGTGGTTCGGGCCGCGGTCCGGGACAAGCGGGCGCTGTCCATCGAGTACCACTCGGCATCGCACGACACCGTTTCTCATCGAGTGGTCGACCCGATCCGGGTGGCGCTGATCGGCGACCACAGCTACCTGGAGGCCTGGTGCCGTACCGCCGAGGGCGTGCGGTTGTTCCGCTTCGACCGGATCGTCGACGCCACTGCGCTCGACGAGGCGGCTGCGCCGCCGGCGCCCGCAGTGCAAGCCGGGCCGGACACGTCGTTGTTCTCCGCCGACTCGGCCGACCCGACCTTGCCGACAGCCACCCTGCTGATCGATTCCTCAGCGTCGTGGATGTTCGACTACTACCCGCTGCGGGTGCAGCGGGAGATTCCCGACGGCAGTTGGGAGGCCACCATGACCTACGCATCGGACGAGTGGATGGGCCGCTTCGTCCTCGGATTCGGATCTGCGGTCCGGGTGGTGGGCCCGCCGGAGTTGGCCGAGCGGGTCAGGCAGGCCGCCAATACGGCATTGGCGGCGTACTAACCCCGTTGGGGCGCTGGCCGCGAATGAACCCCGCGGCGGCGAGTAGACTCGGCGTCAACTTCTGGAGGTGACCCAAATTGGGCGGTTTGCAACCGTGGCACTGGTTGATCGTCATCGCGGTGTTCGTGCTGCTGTTCGGCGCCAAGAAGCTGCCGGACGCTGCGCGTTCGCTCGGTAAGTCGATGCGCATCTTCAAGTCCGAGATGAAGGAAATGCAGTCGGATGGATCGGTGCCGGCGCAGCCCAGCGCGCCCACCCCGATCGCTTCGGAACGCGCCGACGTGCCGGCACCTGCGCCGCAGCCGTCGACGGAAACCCCGGACAAGCACCCGGCCTGACCTTTCGCCGTGGTCCCGCCGGACTCATGACCATGCGGCGGGCGGCTCCTTCATACACACGTGCCAGCACCCGGAATATTCAAGAAGCTTGACCCGCGCCGTAGACGGTCGCGGGTCAATCCTGACGGCACCATGTCGCTCGTCGACCATCTCGAGGAGCTGCGGACGCGGCTGCTGATCGCCGTGGTGGCCGTGCTGCTGACCACCGTCCTCGGCTTCTTCTGGTACAGCCACGGCATCCTCGGTTACCCCAGCCTGGGCGACTGGCTGCGCGGCCCGTACTGCTCGCTGCCGGCCTCGGCGCGCGCGACGATCGCGCCGAACGGCGAATGCCGGCTGCTCGCCACTGCGCCGTTCGACCAGTTCATGCTGCGGCTCAAGGTCGGCATGGCGGCCGGCGTCATCATGGCCTGCCCGGTGTGGCTCTATCAGGTGTGGGCGTTCATCACGCCGGGCCTCTACAAAACGGAACGCCGCTTCGCCACGCTGTTCGTGGGTGTCGGTGCGCTGCTGTTCGTCTCCGGCGCGCTGCTGGCCTATGTGGTGCTGTCCAAGGCGCTCTCGTTCCTGCTCACCGTCGGCAGCGACGTGCAGATCACCGCGCTGTCCGGTGAGCAATACTTCGGCTTCCTGATCAACCTGCTGATCGTCTTCGGCATCAGCTTCGAGTTCCCGCTGCTGATCATCATGCTCAACATGGTCGGGGTGCTCACCTACGACCGGCTCAAGGCCTGGCGACGCGGGCTGATCTTCGGCTTGTTCGTGTTCGCGGCTTTCGCCACGCCGGGCTCGGACCCGTTCTCGATGCTGGCGCTGTCGCTCGCGCTCACTGTGCTGCTGGAGGTCTCCATCCAGGTGGCCCGCCTGCACGACCGACGCAAGGCGCGGCGCGAAGCACTCGCAGTTCCCGACGACGAGGCCGCCCCGATCGGCTCGGTCGAACCCATCGATGTGCCGAGCTCCGTGCCCACCCCGACCCGGCTGACCATCGATGACGACGCCACCTGAGTCGCCGGCGGCGGTGCCCCCTGAAGCGCCGGCCACGCCCGGTCCGCAGCTGCGCGACTTCACCGCGGGCCTGCCGTTCACCTTGGACGACTTCCAGACCCGGGCCTGCGTGGCGCTGGAGGACGGCCGTGGCGTGCTGGTGTGCGCTCCGACCGGTGCCGGCAAGACCGTGGTCGGGGAGTTCGCCGTGCATCTCGCGCTGGCTGCCGGTCGAAAATGCTTCTACACGACGCCGATCAAGGCGCTGAGCAATCAGAAGCACAACGACCTGGTGGCCCGGTACGGGCCGGAGCGCATCGGCCTGCTCACCGGTGACCAGGCGATCAACGGTGGCGCCGACATCGTGGTGATGACCACCGAAGTGCTGCGCAACATGCTCTACGCCGATTCCGATGCGCTGCACGGGCTTTCCCATGTGGTGATGGACGAAGTGCACTTTCTGGCCGACCGGATGCGCGGCGCGGTGTGGGAAGAAGTGATCCTGCATCTGCCCGAAGAGGTGCGGCTGGTCAGCCTGTCGGCGACAGTGAGCAACGCCGAGGAATTCGGCGGCTGGATCCAGACCGTCCGCGGCGACACCGCGGTGGTGGTCGACGAGCACCGTCCGATCCCGCTGTGGCAGCACATGCTGGTGGGGAAGCGGCTGTTCGACCTGTTCGACCTGTCGAAGGGCGCACCCACCGGCAAAGGAAAGTCCCACGTCGACCCCGAGCTGCTGCGACACATCGCGCACCGCCGCGAAGCGGACCGCATGATGGACTGGCAGCCGCGGGGCCACGGCCGCGACGGGCATCGCGGCCGGCCCGCGATGTACCGGCCGCCCAGCCGGCCGGACGTCATCGCCACACTCGATCAAGCCGGGCTGCTGCCCGCCATCACCTTCGTGTTCTCCCGGGCCGGTTGTGACGCGGCGGTCAAGCAGTGCCTGCGCTCCTCGGTACGGCTGACCAACCGCGAGGAACGCGACCGGATCGCCGAGGTCGTCGACCGGCGCTGCGCCGACCTGGCGGAATCCGATCTGGTGGTGCTGGATTACCACGAGTGGCGCGAAGGCCTGCTGCGCGGCTTGGCCGCCCACCACGCCGGGCTGCTGCCGGTATTCCGGCACACGGTAGAGGAGTTGTTCACCGCGGGCCTGGTCAAGGCCGTGTTCGCCACCGAAACCCTGGCGCTCGGCATCAACATGCCGGCACGCACCGTGGTGCTGGAACGGCTGGTCAAATACAACGGCGAACAGCACGCCCCGTTGACGCCGGGCGAGTACACCCAGCTGACCGGCCGGGCCGGGCGCCGCGGCATCGACGTCGAAGGCCATGCCGTCGTGCTGTGGCACGCCACCGACGAGATGGCCGACCCCGCGCAGGTGGCGGGTCTGGCGTCGACCCGGACCTTCCCGCTGCGCAGCTCGTTCGCGCCGTCGTACAACATGACGATCAACCTGGTGCAGCACATGACCCCGGAGGCGGCACACCGGTTGCTCGAGCAATCGTTCGCGCAGTACCAAGCCGACCGGTCGGTCACCGGGCTGGTGCGCGGGATCAAGCGCGGCGAGCGGATGCTCGGCGAGATCGCCGGGGAGCAAGGGGAGCACTGGGCATCGGTTCTCGAATACACCCGGCTGCGGGCGAGCATCTCCGACCGCGAACGTGCGCAGTCGCGGGCGTCCCGCCTGACGCGACGTCAGGGCATCAACGATGCGCTGGCTGAGCTGAAACGCGGCGACGTAATCGCCATCGGCCTGGGACGGCGCAGCGGACTGGCCGTGGTGTTGGAGCCGGCGTTGGACGCCGATGACCCCAGGCCGCTGGTGCTGACCGAACATCGTTGGGCGGGAAGGATTTCCGCAGCCGACTACGCGGGTACGTCGCAACGCCTGGGCAGCATGTCACTGCCCAAACGGGTGGAGCACCGGCAACCCAAGGTGCGCCGCGACCTGGCGTCGGCACTGTTGTCCGCCGCCGAAGCACTGGACGTGCCGTCGGTGCGGCGTAGTCGGGGTGCGGCCGAGGCCACGCCGGATATCGACCCCGAGCTCGCCGGTCTGCGCGAGCAGATGCGCCGGCATCCGGCGCATCAACTGCCGGACCGCGAAGCCCAGGTGCGTGCCGCCGAGCGGTATCTGCGCATCGAACGCGACAACGACCAGATCCAGCAGAAGGTCGCCGCGGCCACCAATTCGCTGGCCCGCACGTTCGACCGGATCGTGGCGCTGCTCAGCGAGCGGGGCTTCATCGAAGGATCCGGAGGAGAGCCCGCGGTGACCGACGACGGCCGGCTGCTCGCCCGGATCTACAGCGAGAGCGACCTGCTGGTCGCCGAGTGCCTGCGTAGCGGCGGGTGGGACGGGCTGAACCCGGCCGAGCTGGCCGCCGTGATCTCGGCGGTGCTGTTCGAATCGCGCGGCGACGGACCGGGTGTGCCGCCCGGTGCCGAACAGGCCACCGCCGAGGTGCGCCGGGCGCTGACCACGACGCGCCGTTTGTGGACCGACATCCGCGCTGACGAACGTCGGCACCGGTTGCCGTTCAGCCGGGAGCCGGACGGCGGATTCGTTGCCGCCATGCACAGCTGGGCCTCGAACGGCGACCTGACCACGGCGTTGATCGCCTCGGACAACGGCAATGGAAACCCTTTGCCGGCAGGAGATTTCGTGCGCTGGTGCCGACAGGTGCTCGACCTGCTGGACCAGGTGCGCATCGCGGCACCGTCGGCGCAGCTGCGGGCCACGGCCAAGCGGGCGATCAGCGCGGTGCGCCGCGGCGTCGTTGCCATCGACACCATGTGACACGCCGGCGAGCCGGCCATCCAACCCGGGTCAGGCCGGGCTGAGGCCCAGCCAGTCCTCGACCATGAACCGGTCGCCGCGGGCCACGATGGTGGTGCCGCCGTGGCCTGGATAATGCGCGGGGATCACCGCGGCGCGCCGGCGGGAGGCCTCGGTGAACACCCGCTTGCGGGTGACGGTGGCCTCGGCCGCGTTCACGTCGTACGCGCAGGGGTCGTCCGGCCGGGGAATCTGGATCGGGCAGTGCGTCAGGTCACCGACGAACACCGCGGGCGGGCCGGCGTCCAACCACAGCACTGACGAGCCCGGCGTGTGTCCGGGCGCTGGGCGCAGCCACACCGACTCACTGAGCCGGTGGTCACCGGAGAATTGCTCGGTCTGGTCGGCGACCGGAGTGATGCTGTCCGCGAACACGATTCGCATCTCGTCGGTGGTGGTGGGGCTGTCCGGCGCGAAGTACCGGTAGTCGGCCTGCGGCAGCAGATAGCGGGCATTGGGAAAGGTCGGCACCCATCGGCCGTCGACCAATCGGGTGTTCCAGCCGACGTGATCGGTATGCAGGTGGGTGTTGATCACGACGTCCACGTCCGCCGGATCGATATCCGCGGCCCGCAGCCGGTCGAGGAAGTCGGTGTCCAGCTGATCCAGCGGCGGCATGGCCGGCCGGCTCCGGCCGTTGCCCGCGCCGGTGTCGATGACGACGGTCAGACCGTCGACCTGCAGTACCCAGCTCTGGATGGCGATCCGGAACAAGTCCTGCTCCGGGTTCCAGAACCGCGGACTCAGCAGGTCGGCCTCGGCGTGCCACGCTTCCGGCGGCGTCGATTGCCATAGCGACGTCGGGATCTGGACCTGGGTCTCCGGGATGCGGGTCAACGTGGCACTGCCCAGCCGGATGCGGTCCGTCATACCGCCGAGGGTAAGGCCGAGTGGGGCGTCGACGCGGAACAAACGCGCGGCAGATTCCCAGCGGATGACTAGACACGCGAACGGGGAAGACTCTGCAGGTCATGCACACTCGCTTGCACCGGTAGTGTGGGTTCACCACCCCCCGGAGTTGGTGACGTCCGGGTAGAGGAGCACCGAGGAGAGACGATGAGCGGACCACAGGGCACTGATCCGTCACAGCCGTGGCAAGGTCAGGAACCCGCTTGGGGTCAGCCGGCCTCCGGCGCTGAGCAGCCGACCACTGCCGTTCCGGCCTGGGGCCAGCCAGCCGGCACGGAGCAGCCGACCACCGCCGCTCCGGCGTGGGGCCAGCAGCCGGCGTACAACCCCGAGCAGTACCAGCAGCAGTACCCGGCGGTGCCGCAGCCGGGTGCCGCGCAGCCTGGTGCACAGCAGGCCCCGGGCTACCCGCAACAGCCGTACGGCCAGCCCGGCTATCCGCAGCAGGGCGCGTATGGCCAGCAGCCGTACGGCCAGCCGCAATACGGACAACCGCAGTACGGTCAGCCCCAGTACGGCCAGCAGCAATTCGGCCAGGCGCCGGCCGGCCAGCAGTTCGATCAGCAGTTCGGCGCGCCGGGGGCCAAGAAGTCGAACAAGGCGCTGCTGGTCATCGGTGGGGTGGTCGCGGCGGTCATCGTTGCCGTCGTCGCCGTGCTCGGCTTCGTGTGGCCGGGCTGGTTCGTGACCACCAAGCTCGACATCAACGCCGCGCAGACCGGTGTGCAGAAGATCCTGACCGATGAGACCAACGGTTACGGGGCCAAGAACGTCAAAGACGTCAAGTGCAACGGCGGGACCGACCCTGAGGTCAAGTCCGGCCAGACGTTCAACTGCGATGTCAGCATCGATGGCACCAAGCGCACCGTGACGGTGACGTTCAAGGACGACAGCGGCACGTACGAGGTCGGTCGACCCAAGTAGTTCCGAGCAGACGCAAAACTGCCCCAAAACTCCGGTTTTGGGGCAGTTTTATTGTGTCTCTTGCCGGGGCGGCCTGGCTCAGCTGGGCTTCGATTGCGTCGAATGTGCAGCCAGATCGCGGATCCGGCCATTTCGCGATCTGACTGCACGCTCGCGGTGGCGAGGCGGGCGACCGCTCCGCCGCTAGAGCTGGTCCAGCGCCTTCTGCAGCCGCGCGATCGAGGACGTCACGCCGTACTTGCCGGCCAGTTCCGCCACCCGCTGTGGGTCGCGGGCGGCCAGCGGCAGGGCATCGGAATCGGTGGACATCGACACCGGCGCGTCGGTGGCGACTCGGACCACCGGTAGCGCTCTCTCGATGTAATCGGCGGCGGCCAGCAGTTTCTTACGTTGTGCCGCAGGCATTTTCGACGCCAAGTCTTGAGCCGCGGCCTCGATCGCGGCCAACGAGCCGTAGGTCTGCAGCAGGGCGGACGCCGTCTTCTCGCCGATCCCCGCGACGCCGGGCAATCCGTCGGATGCGTCGCCACGCAGCAGGGCCAGTTCGGCGTAGGCGGCGCCGGCCCGCGCCAGCGGCACACCGTAGTTCTCGGCGACCTCGGCGGGGCCGTAGAGCGTGGCCTTGGCCAGGCCGCGGCCGAGGTAAAAGACCTGCACCGTGTTGCTCGCCAGCTGCAGCAGGTCGCGGTCGCCGCTGACCACCACCACCGGGTCGGTCTGCTCTCTGGTCGCCAGGGTGCCCAGCACGTCGTCGGCCTCGAAGCCCGGGGCGCCCGCGGTGGCGATGCCGAAGGCGTCGAGCAGCTCCATGATCATGTCGACCTGCGGTGTCAGGTCGTCGGGCACTTCCTCGATGTCGGGATCGCCACCCGGGGTCTCCTGCTCGACCCGATGTGCCTTGTACGACGGGATCAGGTCGACGCGCCACTGCGGCCGCCAATCCAGGTCCAGGCACACCACCAGACGACCGGGGCGGTGTCGGGTCACCAGGGCGGCGATGTTGTCCACGAATCCGCGGACGGCGTTCACCGAACGGCCGTCGGGCGCGGTGATCGACGACGGCACGCCGAAGAACGAGCGGAACCACATGCTGGCGCCGTCGAGCAGCAGGATCGGCTGGTTCATGCGGGGGCCCGCCTGTCACGGGTGTCGAGCAGCATCGCACTAGCCTATTGCCATGAGCTCTGGCCGATTCAACACCGACGTCTATGCCGCACGTCTGCGCGCAGCCGCTGCTGCCGTACAGGCCGCCGGACTTGCCGGCCTGGTCATCACGCCGGGCTATGACCTCCGGTACCTCGTGGGCTCGCGGGCGCAGACCTTCGAGCGGCTGACCGCGCTGGTGGTGCCGGCTGACGGTGCCGCGCCGACCGTGGTGGTGCCGCGGCTGGAACTGGCCTCGCTGAAAGAGTCGGCGGTCCTCGAACTCGGCTTGGCGGTTCAGGATTGGGTGGACGGTGACGATCCGTACGCATTGGTGGCGGCGGCGCTGTCGGGGAATTCGGTAGCTGTCACTGACGCGATGCCCGCGCTGCACCTGCTGCCGCTGGCTTCGGTGCTCGGTGCGGTACCGGTGCTGGCGACCGACGTGCTGCGGCAGTTGCGAATGATCAAGGACCCCGCCGAGGTCGACGCGTTGATGAAGGCCGGTGCTGCGATCGACCGGGTGCACGCTCGGGTGCCGGAATTTTTGGTTCCCGGCCGCACCGAGGCGGACGTGGCCGCCGATATCGCGGAAGCGATTGTCGCCGAAGGACATTCGGAGGTGGCATTCATCATCGTCGGCTCGGGGCCGAATGGGGCGGACCCCCATCACGAGTGCTCTGACCGCGAATTGGCGGTCGGCGACATCGTCGTGGTGGACATCGGTGGGCCGGTGGAGCCGGGCTACAACTCAGACTGCACCAGGACCTACAGCATCGGAGTGCCCGATCCTGTGGTGGCGCAGCAGTATTCGGTGCTGCAGCGGGCGCAGGCGGCGGCGGTGGCCGCGGTCCGGCCCGGAGTGACAGCCGAGCAGATCGACGCCGCGGCCCGCGACGTGCTGGCGGCCGAAGGGCTTGCTGAGGTGTTCGTGCACCGCACCGGGCACGGCATCGGGCTGTCAGTGCACGAGGAGCCGTACATCGTCGCCGGTAACGGCTTGGCGCTGGAGCCCGGTATGGCGTTCAGCGTGGAGCCGGGCGTGTACTTCGCGGGGCAGTGGGGCGCGCGGATCGAGGACATCGTGGTGGTGACCGAGGACGGGTGCGTGTCGATGAACAACCAGCCGCACGAGTTGGTCGTGGTGCCCGTCTCCTAGCGCCCTCAGCGCCGAACCGGACGAATGGGCCGGTTTGTGCGAGTGGCTGCGGCCATTTCGTCGGTTTCGGTGGGTGGCGGAGCGGTGGACGGAGCCACGCGGTCCAGCAACAACGCGCCCACCTTCTCGGCCAGTACAAACGAGAAGGGTTGTGTCATACGGCGATTGACCCCGGGTGCGATGCGGTGCATGAAGTAGCCCAGCCAGGCCTCCGTTCGCACGGGTACCACCGCAAGGTCGTAGCTGACCGCTCGCACGGCCGCCCGCGCCACCAGGTCGGGGCTCATCGGCGAGAACGGCAGCATCTCGGCGAACTCTTGGATCTGCTTGGTGAGGTGCTGAGCGCGCGCGACGAGCGCGGGGTCCACCCCGACGGTTACCGCTCGCTCGCCGATATTGGTGTTGATCACGCCGGGGCAGATCGCGCTGACACCGATTCCGTAGGGCTTGAGCTCCAGGCGGAGGCACTCGCTGAGCATCTTGACCCCCGCCTTGGACACTGAGTAGGGCGCCATGACTGCTGTCGGCGTGAAGGCCGCCGCTGATGCGATGTTGACGATGTGACCGCCTCTGCCGCGCTCGGCCATCTGGGCACCGAACACCCGGCACCCGTGCACCACGCCCATCAGGTTGACGCTGAGTTGCTTGTCCCAGTCCGCCGCGGACAGCTTGAGGAACGGTCCGCCGACGACGATGCCGGCGTTGTTGACCAGAACGTCGGGCACCCCGTAGTCGGCATGCACGTCGCGCGCGAAGGCCTCCCAGGCCGCCGCGTCAGTGACGTCCAGCTGGGCGGCCGACGCCCGGTGGCCCGCGCCTTTGATCATGGCCGCGGTCGCTTTTGCCGAGTCGACGTCGAGATCGGAGACCACCACATGGGCACCGAGTTTGGCGAAACGGATCGCCGTGGCGCGTCCGATGCCGCTGCCGGCGCCGGTGACTACGACGAGTTCGGGTTTGAGATCGTTGAGCTTCACACCGCCTCCTTGGATACCGCTGCCGGCTCGGTGACGTAG
>JARLGS010000939.1 GCA_031292695.1 Mycobacterium sp.
CCCGCCCGCCGCCGACGAATGACTTGCCCTGCGGCGGGATGGGTCCGTGGTCGACGGCATCGCGGATGCCGAGCCACGGTGTCAGCGGCTGCGGCGCACGGAACCGAAGCGCCCCGACCGGTTGTTCGGCGTACCCGACGCCACGCCAGACGTGCACCCGGCCTTCGGTCGTGCCGCGCAGGGCGCCTGCGGCGGTCTGAACGATGGTCGAACGGTTGATGGTTTCGGGCTGGACGGCCACACCGTGAATCGTAGTCGCACGACGATCAAGCGATGAGGTACGAATCGCGCTGAGGAGTGTAACCAGTCGACCCAGTGTGGAAAGCTGACTCACAGCGGTATTCCAGGCCCGGACGGAGCGGTGATGACCTTCAACGAGGGTATGCAGATCGACACGAGCAACACCTCGACGAGCGGCGGCGGAGGCTTCGGTGGCCGCGGCATCGCCCTCGGTGGCGGGGTGGGTGGCCTACTGATCGTGGTGGTCGCCATGTTCCTCGGAGTCGACCCGAGTTCCATTCTGGGGCAGCAGGGCCAGGCCCCGCAGGCCAGCCAGGCGTCCGATCCGTATGACCTGAGCAAGTGCAAGACCGGCGCGGACGCCAACAAGTACCTGGAGTGCCGCATCGTGGCCACCGGGAACTCGGTGGACGGGGTGTGGTCTCAGCTGTTGAAGGGCTACCGGCCGCCGAAGATGCGGCTCTTCAGTGAGCAGGTGAGCACCGCCTGCGGACCGGCCACCACCGCCGTCGGCCCGTTCTACTGCCCGGGCGACAAGACCGCGTACTTCGACACCAGTTTCTTCAAGACGCTGGTGGACCAATTCGGTTCCAGCGGTGGTCCTTTGGCGCAGGAATACGTGGTGGCGCACGAGTACGGTCACCACGTGCAGGATCTGCTCGGTGACATCGGCCGGGCGCAACAGGGCCAAGGCGGCGCCCAGGGCAACGGCGTGCGCACCGAGCTGCAGGCCGACTGCTACGCCGGCGTGTGGGCGCACTATGCGTCGACGGTGAGGCAGCAGAGCACCGGGGTGCCCTACCTCCAGCCGTTGAGCGACAAGGACATTGCTGATGCTTTGTCGGCCGCCGCATCAGTCGGTGACGACCGGATCCAGAAGCAGGCCACCGGCCGGGTCAACCCGGAGTCCTGGACCCACGGTTCATCGGCCGAGCGACAGAAGTGGTTCACCACGGGTTACCAGACCGGCGACCCCAAGCAGTGCGACACCTACAACGCCCAGACCCTGGGCTGACCATTGGCGTTGGGTCGTCGAGCGTGAAGTTGATCGCGAACCCTCTCGAGAATCTCGCGATCAACTTCACGTTGGCTGCGACCCGAAAATCCGCTCTCCAAAAGCCTTGACCACATTGAACAGATTTCGTTAATGTGTGCAAATGTCCACCAAGCCGATGCCGCCCCGCGCGATCTCACCGGCACTGCTCGACGCCACCGCGGAAACGCTCCATCGTTTAGGGCCAAGGCAGTTCAGCCTCACCGCTGTCGCTGAAGCGGCTGACGTATCGCGGGGCACGGTCTACAACGCGCTCGGCAGCCGCGATAACGCGATCAGCGTCGCACTAGACCACCTGGCTTCGGCGTTCGTCGATGCCATGGCCGCTGAGGTGGACAAGCAGGAAACCCTGGCCGACCAGGTCGCCGCCGCTGCTGTGCTGATCTGCGCCCACCGGCAGAGCTCTCCATCGGTGCCGCAGAAGGGCATCAACGACGGCATCGTCGTGCTGCTGTTGCGCAACATCGGCGAGGACCTCATGCGGCGCGCGGTCGAGCTGTGGAAACCACGAGTCAAGGCCGCGCAACGCGACGGCGAGATCGGCGCCGGCGTCGACCCAACCCGCGCCGGAGAATGGATCGTCCGGGTGCTGCTGAGCTTCGAACTCCTTCCACCGATCGGCGTCAACCTCGACAGCCCCCGCGCCATACGGCGCTTCGTCACCGATCACATCGTCAACGGACTCACCGGAGAGGCACTATGACCGCACCCGACCACGAGGTGGTCATCATCGGCGCCGGACCAGGCGGGATTTCCGCGGCACACCTGTTGCAGCAGAAAGGCATTCACGACTTCGTCATCGTCGATCGGGGTGACGACTTCGGTGGTAGCTGGCGCGACAACCACTACCCGGGGCTCGCCGTCGATATCCCGTCGCTCTGGTACCAGCTGTCGTTCGCCCCCAACCCCGACTGGAGCCGCTTCTTCGCATCGGGACCGGAGATCTACGCCTACCTGCGCGACACCGCGAGCACCCTCGGCCTGTACCCGAAGCTGCGGGCCAACGCTGAAGTGTTGCGTCAGCGGTGGGACGACGACGCCGGGCTGTGGCGGCTGACCATCCGCGACCGACCGGAGTTGACAGCAAGGTTCCTGATCAGCTCAGTCGGCGGCTACGTCAATGCCAAGGATGTCATCGACATCGACGGGATCGAGGACTTCGCGGGCACTATCCTGCGCCCGAACGCCTGGGACGACGACTACGACGTCCGCGGCAAACGGGTCGCTGTGATCGGCACCGGATCCAGCGGAGTACAGATCACCGGTGCGTTGTCCGGAGTCGCCGCGAATCTCGATGTGTACCAACGGACCCCGGCGTGGGTACTACCGAAGGTCGATTTCGACATCCCGCCGTGGATGCGGCGCCTGCTCCGCGTGCCCGGTGTGGTGGGCGCAGTCAATGCCTTCGGCCGGCTGCTGATGGACGCGACGATGGTCGCACCCGCCATCCATGTGTTCTCCCGGTTGCCGAAGCGCGTGCTGAAACGCCTGATACCGCTCTACGACGGCAACAGCCGGAACCTGTACCGGCTGTTGCTGCGCGCGACGGTCCGGGATCCGCAGACCCGCAAAGCACTGCTCCCCCGCTACGGGATCATGGCCAAACGCCCGGTGATTTCCAGCGCATTTCTGCCGGCCCTGAACCACCCCGACACCCATCTGATCACCACGCCGATCGAGCGCATCACCCGCGACGGGGTACGCACCGTCGACGGGGTCGACCACCCGGCCGATCTGCTGGTCACCGCCACCGGTTACGAACTGTGGACCGATCCGGAGACCTACCGCACCGGAACCATCCTGGGCGCAGGCGGATTTGACCTGGCCGAGTATTACCGTGCGCACGGCATGCACAGCTACGCCGGCAGCGCCCACCCCCGCCTACCGAATCGATGGGAGATCGTCGGCCCGCTCGGGTTTGTCGGGGTTGGCTGGATGGACTACGTCGAAACCGTTGCAGCCCATGCGGTTCGGATGATTGCCGAAGCCACGCGCCAGGGCGCCCCGGTCGTCGCAGTGAGCCAGGACGCCTTCAACCGGTGGAACGCGTTGATGGACCGCCGTGGTCGCACCGCGCACACCTATTACACCGACTGCAACCCCGACCTGAACACCTATTTCGTCAACTCCCAACAGGGCACCCCTTACTACCGTCCGCAAACCATCACCGGCTCAAGGAAATTCGCGCGGCGTTCTCCGCTCACGGACTACCAGTTCAGCGACGTTCAATCCGCCTCGATCAGTCAGGAACTCAGCGCATGACGGACCAACCACTGGCCGGCAAGGTCGCCTTCGTCACCGGCGCCGCTCGGGGACAAGGCCGCTCGCACTGTGTCCGGCTGGCCCGGGCGGGCGCCGACATCGTCGCGATCGATGCCTGCGCCCCGGTGACCGAGGCCAACGGCTACGCGCCCGCCACGCCAGAGGATCTGGCCGGGACGGTGAATCTCGTTGAGGGCGAAGGCCGCAAGATCTATGCCAAGGAAGTCGACGTCCGGGACGCCGAAGGCCAGCAGCGGGTGGTTGCCGAAGCCATAGAACAGTTCGGCCGGCTGGACATTGTCGTGGCCAACGCCGGAGTGCTGAACTGGGGCCGGCTCTGGGAGCTCTCCGATCGACAGTGGCAGGACACCCTGGACATCAACCTGACCGGGGTGTGGAACACCATTCGGGCGGTGGTGCCGCCGATGATCGAGGCCGGCAACGGCGGATCGATCATCGCCACCAGCTCGGCCGCCGGAATCAAGGCCGTGCCGGGCTGCGGGCACTATTGCGCCAGCAAGTTCGGTGTCGTGGGCATGATCAACGCGCTCGCAGTCGAATTGGGTGAGTTCGGGATACGTGTCAATTCGATTCACCCGTACGGCACCGACACCCCGATGGGCAACGACCTGTCGATGTACCAGATCCTGCAGGACCATCCGAACTACATCCACAGCTTCTCGCCAGGCGCGCTGCCGACGGATTCGCTGATCAAGCCGGACCAGATCTCCGACGTCGTGGTGTGGTTGGCCAGTGACGCGTCGTCGTTGGTGACCGCCGCGCAAATCCCGGCTGACAAGGGATATCTCAAAATATAGCTTCACAAATTGCCCGAATGCACTGCACTGCACCGGGTAGCGTGACTTTCCATGGCGAAGCCGACTGCCGCAGCCGCAAACGACACACCCGACCTCGACATGCGGGCCGGCCGGTTCATGCGCTCGGCATTCGACATCCTCGGCGAGACCGGCCGGACGGACTTCACCGTGGTCGAGGTGGTGGAGCGCTCGAAAACCTCGCTGCGGGCGTTCTATCAGCACTTTTCCACCAAAGACGACCTGGTGCTGGCCCTGATCGACAGGATGCTCACCGAGTTCACCACGATGTGGCAGGTCGAGTCGAGTGGGCTCGACCCGGCGGCGGCACTACGCCTGCTCGTCGACCGAATATATTTGCCCGCCGAATCGGCCACCCAGGACAGCATCAACCGCGGGTTGACGTTCTACCACGATCGACTCGCCGAGATCATGGCCGACGATTACGCCCGGGTGCTGACACCGCTGCACGCCATCATCTGCGACATCATTCGGCGCGGAATCGATACGGGCACCTTCGATCCGGGCCTCGACGTGGAAATCACCGCGGCACTGGTCATGCAGACCATCTTCGGCGCCATGCGATTGCGGGTCCTCGGCGCCGGACTCAACATCGGCACGATCGGCAGTGACCGCATCTACGCGTTCTGCCTGTGCGCGTTGGAAAGCGAGCCGTAGAACGGGCTCAGAACAACGTAGGCTGCACCGCCCCGGCGGGCACTGCCGCCGGGGCGGTACGCACGGTGTCAGGCTTGTTGAATCGGGTCATCGCGCCTCGGCCGGTGAGTCCGTGCTTCGTCACCAAGGGCGCCACCCGGGTATGCAGCTGTTCTCGGTACTCCGTCCCCAGATAGGCTCCGCGCCCGTACAATTCGCGATATCTGGGCAGCAGCTCCGGGTATGCCGAACCCAGCCAGGTCAGGAACCAGCCGCGCGTCGCGCCTCGCAGGTGCAGCCCGAACACGGTGACACCGGTGGCGCCTGCCGCGGCAATGCGGGCCAACAGGGCATCCAGCTGGACTACTGAATCCGTCAGGTACGGCAGCACCGGCGCCACCATCACATGACAGCCCAGGCCGGCCTCCGTGATAGCTGAGATGAGTTCCAACCGGGCCACCGGTGTCGGCGTACCCGGCTCGACCGTCCGGTGCAGCTCCGCGTCCAACACCGCCAAAGACACCGCAACGCTGACTCCGACCCGAGCGTCCGCGTCGATGATCAGCGGAAGGTCCCGGCGCAACAGCGTGCCCTTGGTCAGGATCGAGAACGGTGTCCCGGAATCTGCCAGCGCCGCAATGATTCCCGGCATCAGCGCGTACCGCCCCTCGGCCCGCTGGTAGGGGTCGGTATTGGTGCCCAACGCTACTGTGTCCCGCGTCCACGACCGCCGAAAAAGCTCCCGCCGCAACACTTCTGCGACGTTTGTCTTCACCACCAGCTCACGGTCGAAGTCGTTACCGCAGTCAAAGTCCAGGTATTCGTGGGTGGGCCGGGCGAAGCAGTACCGGCAGGCGTGTGAACATCCGCGGTAGGCGTTGACCGTGTACCGGAATGGCAGATTGGCGGCGGGCGGCACCTTGTTCAGTGCCGACTTGCACAGCACCTCATGAAAAGTGATCCCCTCGAATTGCGGTGCCCGGACACTACGCACCAACCCGAGGCGCCCCAGGCCCGGCAGCGCATCGTCCACATCGGCCCGCGTCACCGCCTGCCCGTCCCACCGCATGCCCTTATTCGAACAATTGTTCGACTAAAAGTCAACCCCGCTGGTCGGCCGATCCATCAGCCAGCAACAGATGATCGATCGCGGCAACCGTTTCCAGGGTCAGGCCCTCACGGACCGCCGATTCGACGAATCGGGTCGCGACGGTCCTGAGCTTGACCTGGGTGGCCTGTGAGCGCCATTTCAGAATCTCGAAGGCACGATCGGCGTCGATCTCCCGGCGACTGCTCGCGCCTAACTGTGTCGATTCGCCCATCGGACACCTGCTTCCGGCACTGTGGGCAGAGCTGCGCGTTGACGAAATGCCCTGTGCACAAAGTAAAGTCGGGGCTCTGTGATCCAGTGGGAGCTCTTTCAGGCCTTCGCCGCCCGTTGCGGGGCAGGGACGACGACCACCGGGCACCGCGCATGGGACACCACGTATTGGCCGATAGAACCGAGCATCGCCCCGACGAATCCTCCGTGTCCGTGTGACCCGACCACCAGGATGTCGTGTTCGCCAACGCTCTCGAGCAGCACGCGTGCGGGGTGGCCTTCGACCGTCTTCCGTGTGATTGCAACGGGATCGGTCGCGCTACCCGGATCGGATGCAGTGGCTTCGCGGATGGCTGCATCCAGCAGGTTGTCGACCGCAGCAGCGGCTTTGGTGAATGCGTCCTGAGGCACGTCGCCCTCCGGCTGATAGCCCAACGGGAACATGCTGCCTATGCCGGGGTCCACCCACGGCGAGTGGTACTCCCATGCAAAGACCGCGTGGATGGGGATGGAGCGAGCGCGTGCCTCTCCGAATGCCCACCGCAGAGCGTTCGTCGATCCTTGCGACCCGTCGATGCCGACGACGATGCGCACGCTGTCGTGCGGTCCACCAGCAGAAGCGAGCGACTCCGAATTTGATTGTCCAGTAACGGCCATAGGCTCAGTATGTGCGCTGTCGGCGCCCTTTCTCACCAACAAACGCATACCCGCCTTCCACAGACCCGCACATTCTGCCGCCTCGCAGCATCTCGGGGTAGGGTTGCAGGGCTGAGACTTTCAGCGAGTGCGAAATGAGCCGGCTTTACGCTGCCGACTTCGCGGCGGCGTACGCCTAGGCCGACGCATCAGCCTGCTTCTTCTTCGCCACATCATCCAGTGTCGTCATCACGGCGCCTTCCCCGCCCAGCGTCGCTCAGCGTGTCAGGCCAAAAACACCGTTTAATCCACAGTCCCCGCCCGTCCTGTGCTCGACGCGCGACGGCTGCGAGCGTTCTAGTCGATAACGCGCAATTTCGGTGGTTTCGACGGTGCGGTTGTGCCCATTCTTCTGGCCAGCCGCTGCGGATCGTTAAGGGGATGGCCGGGACCGAGGACCACGGTGACGTCTGTGTCGGCGGCTGTCATCCGATCGATCTTCACGGGGCCTGTCGATTGGGGTTTCGGACGGTTGCCGCGCAGCGGGGTAACCCCTGGTGGTTTTGTGGTCTGTGTCTCGGTGGCGGGAGTCGGGGATGCATGCTCTGGTTGTGGCGCAGGTGTCGGTTGTTCGGCCCCGGCCGTAGTGACGTGAGCCTTCGGATTGGCGGTGGTCTCGAGGTCAACGCCGCGGCGCCAGAGCTTGGCGGTGTAGATGGTGTGTCTGCCGAGCAGCCGGGCGGTGCCGGCGGCCATTGCGACGGCGGTCATCAGGGGCAGGATGATGGCGTATTGGCCGGTGAGTTCGAAGAGGGTGACCACTGCGGTGATGGGTGCGCCGGTGGCGCCACCTAGGAGGGCGCCCATGCCGATCAGTCCGCAGGCGCCGGCTGCGATGGCCAGGCTGGGATAGAGCTGGTGTGCGGCCACTCCGAAGGCGCTGCCAGCCATGGCCCCGATAAACAGGGTGGGTGCAAATACCCCGCCCGAACCGCCGATCCCGATGGTCAGGCTGGTGGCGAAGATTTTGCCGACCATGAGCAGAAGCAGCATCGCGACCGCGTAGTGGCCGTCAATGGCGTTTTGCAGGACCGGGTACCCCACGCCATACATCTGCGGCAATGCGATCAGTAAGGCGCCCAAGGCAATACCGCCGATAGCGGGGCGGGCCCATTGCGGACCACGCCAGAGCCAGTCGCAGGCGTCCTCAACCCAGTACAGCACGCGGGAGAATACTGTTCCCACAATGCCTGCGCTCACGCCGAGCGCGGCATACAGCGCGTATTCGCCCGGGTGGTGCACGGTGAATCCGGGAAGGGACAGGAAGGGGTGATCGCCCATCAGGGTGCGCCCCACGACGGCGGCGGCCACGCTGGACAGCACCACGACCCCGGCGGATTCGGCGGCGAAATCGCGCAGGATCAATTCGAGGGCGAAGAACACCCCGGCCAGGGGTGCGTTGAAGGTGGCGGAGATGCCGCCGGCCGCCCCGCAGGCGACCAGCAGGCGGATCCGGTTGGTGTCCAGTCGCAGAAATTGACCGACCGCCGAACCGGCGGCTGAGCCGATCTGCACGATCGGCCCTTCGCGTCCGACCGATCCGCCGCCACCGATGCACAACGCCGACGCCAAGGCTTTGACGATGGTGACTTGTGGCTTGATCCGTCCGTTGTTGCGGGCCACGGCGTACATCACTTCGGGCACGCCGTGGCCGCGCGCTTCCGGTGCGAAATGGTGCACGAGCGGGCCATAGACGGCGCCGGCGATCACGGGGGCGGCAAGCAGAAACCACCAGCCCAGTGCGGGCCAGTGCGCGCTGGGAACCCGGCCCAGTGACGAGTAGTCGGTATATCCGGTGAACATCCGAGTGAAAAACACGACAAGCCAGCGAAAAGCGACCGCGCCCAGCCCGGTGAGCGCACCCACCACCACCGCCAGCGGCACCAGCATCACCCTGCTGTGCAGGGTGCTGAAGACGTGCAGGGGTGTTGGTGCCATGTAGGCGCGCCACCGACTGATGCTGCGTCGAATCATTGTTGCAGTATGCAACAGTAGTGCCGCGTACGGTAATCGCCGGCTCCCAATGTGCAGCGTGGACAGTGCCTCGTTGCAGGACCGGCCTGCAGGTGTTCGCGTGTCGAACGGTCGGTTCGAGCGCTGGCATCGACTGCGCGAGCCGTCCTAGCATGGTGCGGCCTGGGGTTTTTGGGGGGTTTGTCGGCCGACCTGTCGGTGCGCGGATTAGAGTTGAACCGGAGGAGGGCCCTGGGTGAACGCGCAGACAAAGACAACCGCCGGCCAGTCGGTCGATGCCATTACCGATGCTTTGATCACCGCATCACGGCTGTTGGTCAGCATCTCGGCGCGCTCCATCGCAGAGGTGGACGACACGATCACCATTCCCCAGTTCCGGGTCCTGGTGATCTTGTCGTCACGTGGCATCACGAACCTGGCGACCCTGGCCGGGCTGCTCGACGTGCAGCCCTCGACGATCGGCCGGATGGCTGAACGTCTGGTGGCCGCCGGGCTGATCGACCGTCGCCCGCATCCCAACTCGCGCCGCGAACTGGTGGTCGAGCTGACCTCGCGCGGCCGCAAGGTGGTGCGTACCGTCACCGCGCGCCGCCGAGCCGAAATCGCCCGGGTCGTGGAGGCGATGCCGGCACGGCAACGCCAGGGCATGGTCGGTGCGCTCACCGCGTTCACCGAAGCCGGCGGGGAGCCGCCGGCGGACATCGATTTCTAGCCGAGGGTTTGGCGCGGCGACGCTACGCCCTCAACAGTCCGTGCGACTCTCGCTTCTCCGAAACGGTTGGTGGGTTAGGCAGTCCGGTGTCCTCTGGTCGACTCAGGATTCGTGACCGGGTCTGCCCATGGGGTGTGTACGGCGCTGGCCAGCCACGGCAATGTGGCCGCGAAGGCGTGGCCGGCGAAAAGCCAATCGTGCTTACCTGCTTGACTCAGGACGGTACAACTGATGCCTCGGCGCGCCGCCGCGGTGCACAGGGTGTGCGCGGCTAAGTCTTGGCCTTCCGGATCGGCCCGCAGGTCTGGGCCCGCGGCGGTCAGCGTGCGCTGCGGCATCGACCTGGGGACGTCGAAGCGCCCAGTCACTGCGCTGTAGGGGCCGTATCGGGACATGACGGTCAACGGATCGAACGCGGCCCATGCGGAGGCGTCGCCGCCGAACAGGTTGGCGATGGTCTGGTCTCGGGTGCCGTCATTGGGTCCGAGGTCACCGGCGATGTCGAGGAACGCGGAGAACAGCTCGGGATGCATCACGGTGAGGCCGATCGCGCAGGTGCCTCCCATCGAGAATCCGGCCACGCCCCAGTTCGCGCGGTCAGGGCTGACACCGAAGGCCGAAATCACAAACGGGACAACGTCTTTGGTGAGGTGATCGGCCGCGTGGCCACGTCGCCCGTTGACGCATTCGGTGTCGTTGAGAAATGCCCCCGTGGCGTCGGCAAACACCAGGACGGGCGCAAAGCCATGGTGCGCGGCGGCGTAGGTATCGACGGTTGAGGCGGCCGCTCCGGCGCGCACCCAGTCAGCGGGGGTGTTGAACGCCGCCCCGATCATCAGCACGGCGGGAAGCCGGGGCGGTGGGTTGCTGGCGAACCAGGCCGGCGGCAGGTAGACGAACTCGCGCCGGTGGGCGAACCCGGAATGACCGGCGGTGATGGTGACCGGGACCACCACGCCGCGGGCCGGTGGCGTGTGGTGTGCCTGCAAGACACTGAGGGCCCGTTGGTCGACTTGGCCCGGCAGCGGGCGGTCGGTCAGCGCCGACCCGGCATCGGCCACCGTGGGCAAATAGCCGACCCACGTGTTGACCGACAGGCCCGCGCAAATCAGGCAGAGCGGGATGGAACACATCGTGACGGCGCGTCGCCACCATGGTGCCGGAGCCCGTGCCGCCAGCACAGCCGCCGCGCCGGTTGCCGTGGTCCACGCCCACAAGGACGTCGGTGCGGGATCACCGATCACACCGGCCGCGCCGATCGACCACCATGTGGTGAGGGTGACCGCGGCGCCCAGTACCCCCGCGCTCAGCAGCGTCTGTGTGCGCCCGTGACGCCGACACCGCCCGATGGCCGCTACCATCGCCGCGGCCGCACACAACTGCAGGGTCGCGGGAAGCCACCCGTGGGTCAACGAGACTGCTGCGACGCTGCGCACCGGTGCAACCTTTCAGCGGGTTCGTGGCGGCGTGTGCCACGACAGGCAGGTGGCGCCGAGAAAATTCACAATAAGTCAAGACAACTATTGCACAGTGCATACGTACGATTCCCGGAGCAGTGTCGCGGCGCGTCGCTGCGGTACTGGCACGGTCACGGGTGGCAGGTTTCGTAGCGATGGATGAGCGACTGTTCGCCAGTGGTGGGCCGATAGACCACCAGGTCGCGGGGGGTGCATCCGCCGATGGTGACCGCGACCGGGCCCCGTGAGACCCCGTAACCGCCGATGTGGCCGGCGAGTTGGTTGCCGGCGGTATACAGGACCGGGGCTGGCAGTTTCGCGACCAGCGGCAGGTGCCGGGCTGCCAAGGCCAACGCGACATCGACGGCGTCGGTGCCGGTCGTGGCCTCGGACAGCCACACCGGCGGGGTGACCGGCCCGTTGATCCGCATGCTGTCGGTGTGCGCGATGCTCTGATCTGTCGTCAGCTGCCGCCAGAGGTCGAGTTCGGCGGTGGTCGGGAATCGTCGGGTAAAGGCGACCGTGTTTCGTTCCCAGGCGGCACTGACCGTCCAGTTCAGCAGCGCCAGGCGCGGAAATCGGGTGGCGATGGCATTGACGGCTGTGGCGATGTCGATGCTGTGCGCGGCGGCGGGAAGCTCAATGTCCGCCAAATTCGATCCCTCGATTTCGCGTGGGCTCAGCTGTGCTGACGGATGGCTGATCGTCGCTCGGACGGTGACGGTGGCCCCGGGCATAGTGGTGCGCAGGGCAATCCAATCGCGAGCCTGGTCGAGGATCTGGGCCGTGTTGGTGATGGGCTGGTCGCTGCTGGCGACGGCGAAGATGTTCCATCCGCGGCGGATGTCGAGCTCGGTGTGGTAGCTCCGGTACGTGCCCGTTTTTAGGTTTCGAAAGTAGGTGTCCACGATGGCGGCCAGCTCGTCGGCGGTGAGACTGTCGGCGACGCGGACGTGGATGATGAACAGCACCGTGCCCTGGGCCCAGTTGTTGGCGTAGTCGGTGTCCAGGGCCTGTACCCCGGGCATCGAACCCAGTTGCGCGCTGAGTCGGTCAACGTCGACGCGGCGGTCCGGCACCGCGGGGTCACAACCGCACAGCAGCAGAACGGTCAGCACGACCGCGCAGACCCCGGCGCTGCGGAGGTGCCGCACCGCCCGATACCGGCCCCCGATGATCGCCGACAACAACTGTTGCATTATGCGATAATAGATAAGGCGCTGGTGTGGCCACGCAGTCGGGCGTGTGCGACAGGAGGAGGCCACGTGCACAACACGGACGATCGATCGTCGGGTGCGGCACCCCGACGTGGGCCCGCCGGCCAACCGATGAAGATCGCCATTGTCGGAGCGGGGATCGCCGGGACCACGGCCGCATTCTGGTTGCACCGCAGCGGTTTTGAGGTCACCTTGATTGAAAAGGCGTCGCAACTACGCGACGGCGGCTACGTCATCGATTTCTGGGGCGTCGGGTACGACGTCGCCGAGAAGATGGGGCTCACAGCAGCGATGCGAGCGGCCGGCTACGACATCGAACAGGTACGCCTGGTCGACCAGGACGGGGCGCGGGTCGGTGGCTTCAGCACCCGCGCGCTGCGCCGCATGACCAGCGGACGATTCACCAGTTTGCCGCGCAGTGAGCTGGCGCGCATGATCTTCAACGCCGTCGACGGCCAGGTTTGCACCAAATTCGGGGCGCGCGTCGTCGGTATCGATCAAACCGATGACAGTGTGAAAGTCCGTCTGCACACCGGTCGATCCCGATCGTTTGATCTGGTGATCGGTGCCGACGGGACGCATTCGGCGGTGCGCCGGGCGGCTTTCGGTCCCGACGACCGGTTCGAGACAGACCTGGGCTACCGGGTGGCAGCGTTCGAGGTCACTGGATACCGGCCGCGGGACGAGTTGGTGTACCTCACCCACAGCGGTCCGGGGCGCATGATCAGCCGATTTGCCATGCGGGGCGATCGCACCTTGTTTCTCACGGTGTTCACCGCCGATCGCCTGCCTGGTCCGTCCCCGCGCTCGACGCGCGACGTCAAACATGCCCTGTGGCAGGTCCTGGGGACAGCGGGTTGGGAGTGCCCGCAGATTCTCGAGGCCCTGGAGCACGCCGAGGACGTCTATTTCGACCGCATGAGCCAGATCGTCATGGACCACTGGTCCAGCGGGCGGGTCGCGTTGATCGGGGATGCCGCGAGCGCGGTATCCCTGCTGGCTGGGGAAGGCACCGGTTTGGCGATGGCGCAGGCGTATGTGCTGGCCGGTGAACTCAACCGTGCCGATAGCGATTACCATCGGGCGTTCGAGAGCCAGGAGCATCTGCTGCGCGGATTCATCGACGGTAAGCAGGCCTCCGCACGTCGATTCGCCGCAGCGTTCGCCCCCACCACCGCCTTAGGGGTATGGGTGCGGAACCAGGCGACCAAACTTCTCGCGATGCCCTTGCTCGGCGCACGCATCTGGCGCCGCGAACTCAATGACGCGTTTGTCCTTCCGCAGTACGGGATCTAGCCAACGCCCCACCCCGCCAGCAGCTGAATATGCAAGTCCGCACGGTACGC
>JARLGS010000940.1 GCA_031292695.1 Mycobacterium sp.
CCTCCGGATGACCCGGCAGATCATGGCGGCACCGGCTCTGGCCCGTTACGGCCCGCAGGAGTTGCTTCCCGGCCCGCAACTGGTGAGCGACGATGAGCTGCAGACGGCGGCCGGTGAACTCGGTACGACTATTTTCCACCCTGTAGGCACCTGCGCGATGGGATCCTTTGACGCACAGGGTATCCCGACGTCATCCGCCACGGTGCTCGACACCGACTGCCGCGTGTATCGCGTCGCCGGCCTTCGAGTGGCCGATGCTTCGGCGATGCCCACCATCACTTCCGGCAACACCAATGCGCCGGTCATGCTGATCGCAGAGCGCGCTGCGCGGGCGATCCTGGGCTAAGCCGGTCGACACCGAGAAGTCCCCCGGTTTGGCAGATATCGGCTCCCCTGCGACCCACGCGCCAACAGCGGCAGTAGCACGACCCGGGGAGCAATCCGGCGGATCTGAATATCGCGAGTTACCCGCAAAAGTCGCAATGTTGCGAATTATGCTGCTGGGCAACCACTTTCAATAACTACCGCATCCGTCCACGCCCGTCGCCATCGAAACGCCTTGCCATTCAGCTCATTTTGCACGACGTGAAGCACAGTCAGGCCGGCCTCTTTGATGCATCGGCCGAATCTCCCCCAGCTCACGTCCTCCCTGTCGTAAGGCGCGCTGACGGTTGTAAAACAGATTATTCCGGACCAACAATCGGCACACGGACACATGCGAGCAGCCTGATCGACGTCAGGCCAAGCCTGAATTGACTATCTGTTGGGGACGAGAGGTATGAGCGGGCCAGGGGTCCTACCCGGTGGGCACTGGGCCCACTGA
Organism: Mycobacterium sp.; assembly: GCA_031292695.1. GTDB lineage: Bacteria > Actinomycetota > Actinomycetes > Mycobacteriales > Mycobacteriaceae > Mycobacterium. The sequence continues at coordinate 824 of JARLGS010000940.1, forward strand.
AACTGAGGCAGCGGACAAGAGAGGCCTTCCCCAACTTGACCTTCTCTCATGACGTAGTCGTGGCACACATTCGTGTCCCAAGCTGGGTTGACGGTAATCACTATCGTGCTGCCGTTCGGCGTCTGCTGCAGTGCCTTCGGCGGCGGGTCCCCGGGGCACCAACGTAGGTCTCCAGAGCCGGCCTGAGCAGCACCCATGCCCAGCCCCAATCCGGCTGCAGCGACGCCGCCTGCGAGCAGTGCCCCAGCTATGATCCGATGGGTCTTCATGGTGGTGGCCTTTCGATAGGCACTGCCGCTTCGAGCAGCGTCGTCGTAGCGAGTACACACGGGCCGGTCCGTTACCGATCCCAAGAACACTGCGACACCCTCCGCGCCTCACTTAGTCGCCTGAATACGGCAGGATCGAATATGGCGGCCTACCAGAAGACCACTGCATCTTGCATCTGATGAATCACGGACGTTGAGAGTGACCATGTCCGGTCCCACTGAACCTGGCGGTTATCGCAATCTAACGGGCGGGTAGACCGGATCACGCCTGCATTCTCGTTCAACCTGACGGTCGGTAGCCCATCGGCCTTGGCTCATGCGGAGAATCAAGGCGACCGCGTCCGGTGAGCCCTCGTGAAGGAGGCACGGCGTTCGTCGTCACTCCCCGTTCGTGCGCAGTTCCCAGGCCTGCGTGCCGAGTGCATCCGCAAGGTGCCCCTGCATCTGGACGCCGGAGGGCAGCGGGCGCCACCATATGGTCACCTCGGCGATCTTGCCGTCCGCGTCGAGCAGGATGTAGTCCATCCCGTCGACCACGGTGTCTTCGATCTGCAGCCGGAAGTACGCGGCGTGGTGCGTCGTACCGCTGAGAACCTCCCTATACGTGAGGTCGGTCGCCACCGTGCCGACCGTCCGTATGGCTTCCAGGACTGCTTCGCGGCCGGTGATTGGCTCATCGCCGAGCGGGCCGTACAGCACCACGTCCTCGGCGAGGATTCCAGAAAGAGCGTCTTTGTCTGCGCCGCCGCGCATGCAGTCGACGAAGAATTCCACTGCGTCGCGGTGCGGAGCGAACGTGGTCATGGATACTCCCTCATGTCCTTTGTTGCTCGTGGTGTGTGATTGATGTTCCGTTCACCCGCCCGTCAGACGCGTGGCTAGTCGATGACCCGAAAAGCGGACGGCCACAACGGATTTCTGGGAGCAGAAGAACCGGTACCGCTCTGCGCTGGTGGCCACGATCCGGCGCGACGACGTCTTCGTCGGCGTACGTCCCGGTGCCTGTCACTCAGATCACTGTGGTGCCGCCGTCGACCACCAGCTCCTGGCCGTTGACATAGCTCGAGTCGTCGGAGGCGAGGAACAATGCGGCCGACGCGATCTCCTCGGGGCGGCCCATCTCTCGCCGCGGGATTACGGATTCGAACTGCGCCTTCATCTGCTCGTCCATTACCTTGGCCAACATCGGCGAGGCGACCTGGCCGGGGGTCAGGACGTTCACCCGGATCTTCCTGTCCCTCAACTCGGACACCCATACCCGTGCGTAGGCGGGCGGCACGGCCTTGCTTCCCGCGTACACACTCCAATTGGGGTAGCCCCGAAGCGATGCGTTTGACCCGGTCATGAAGATCGAGCCGCCATCGTTGAACAGTGGCAGCGCCTTCTGGACCGTGAACAGCGTGCCGCGCGCGTTCAGCGAGAAGGCGGCATCGAAATCCTCCTCGGTGATCTCGCCGAGCTTGGCCTGCGCGCCCGTCCCGGCGCTGGCCCACAACACGTCGATCGAGCCCTTTTCCTGTTTGACGGTGTCGTACAAACGGTCCAGATCGCCGAGGTCGGCCGAATCGCCCTGCACGCCAGTCACGTTCCGCCCGATCAGTTCGACGGCTTCGTCCACCGCGTCCTTCCGTCGGCCCGTGATGAAGACGTGAGCGCCTTCCTCGACGAATAACTTGGCACCGGCCAGCGCCATGCCACTTGTTCCGCCCGTAATTACTGCGACCTTGCCATCGAGTTTTCCCACGATTACTCCCTTTATCGGAAAGCCGATGTTATGTACACCGATCTGATTACTTAACGTAGCGGAGGGCTACAGGGAACGCAAGCTATGTACACCGATCAGTACCAAACTGGGTTACGCTAGAGGCATGACGGAGCTGGAAAAGGGGCCGCGAGGCCTGCGCCGCGGCAGGGGCGCACGAGAGCGCATCCTGGGCGCTTCACGACAACTGTTCCGCGATCAAGGCATCAACAGCACCGGCCTGGACCAGCTCTGCGCGGTGGCCCAGGTGTCCAAGCGCACGTTCTACCAGCACTTCAGCGGCAAGGACGAGCTGGTCGCCGAACACCTACGCCGATTCGATCCCGACCTCCTGCCCGAGGTGTTCGACCGCACCGACCTCACGCCCCGCGAACGGCTTCTCGCCGCCTTCGACATTCATTCGCCTTTGTGCCCGTTCATCGCCGCGGCCGTCGAAATACACGACCCGGACCACCCGGCACGCGTACACGCCGCCGACTACAAGAAGGCATTTGCCGCGCGGCTCACCGAAACCGCGCGCGAGGCCGGCGCCACCAACCCCGAACAGCTCGGCGAACAACTGGCGCTGCTCTTGGATGGCGCTTCGGCCCGCAACCGAGTTCTCAACACCGACACCTTCGCCACCGCCGCCGCGATCGCAGTCGCCCTCATCGACAACGCCATCCCCCAGGCGGCGCTACCGCCCGACGCAGGCGGGAACTAGTCAACCGGGTCGGGGCCTGATCCCGCCGCACTTCTGTGAGACCCGCCAAGCCCGCGTCGGCTGATCCCAGAAGCCGCAGCTAACAGCGTTTGCAACTCGTCGATGACATGGTCATCCGGTATCGGCGAGCCGTGGTCGTAGCGCGCGGCGAGCAACAACGCCAGCACAGGTCACCGGATCTAGTTGAGTCCGAGTTCGATTAGGCGTTCGCGATTGGCTTTGAACCAAGCCTCTTCCTGACCTGGCGCCGGGAAGATCAGGCCGGCTTCCACGGCATTTTCGGACGGGATCTCTCGCAGTCCCACGATTAACTCGGCTTCGGGTTGCCCGGTGATGGCCGTCCACATCGTAGACAGAGCGCGCAGCAACTCTTGGCGGGTCTCGACGTCGCGCCCATGCCGGATATCGCCGCCGATCACCGAGTGTGAAGACGGGCGCCCGGCGGTGAACAGCCGCCCGTCGGGCGCGTCGAGGAACAGGACGTTGACGAATGCCGCCGGTGCGCCAGTGATCTCGCAGTGGATGCGGGTGATTTCCCTGGCCACCTCAGCACGCTTGTCGGCGGTCAGGAGCTCCGGTCGGGTCACGCATTGGTAGACGGGCATGGGATCGAACTCTCCTTCTAGTTGGCGGCGACAGCAATCCGCTGCTCAGTCCTCGGTGTTGGTGAAAGTCGCATGAACGTATATCGGAGTCGTCTGTGGCTTTTTCACGACATCGATCGCCGCGACAGCGACGGTGGCCGCCGCTGGCAAGGGATGTGGTGATATCGGATCTAGTGATGTTCGCGCACAGTCGAATTCGATACGCAGGAGGCAGGCATTGGCTGTGCAAACGGTGCCGTCCGGTGAACCGGTGTCATCGTTGACGGCGCGCCGCGGAACCGAGAGTAAAGCGGCACATGGAGCGTCGTGCGAGGTGGTCAGCAGGGCACACCTCTCTCGGTGGCGCGGGAGATGCGTGGTCGGGTGGCGGTGAGTAGACCATTCGGTCTACTGCACGCTAGTAGACCGAATGGTCTCACGCAAGCAGGCCGCGGAGTTCAAGAGAGCAATCGGTCGAAAGCCCTGTCTGGCAACCGTTCTCGTACACCGCGCACCTGTTCGTGCACGGCTTAGTCCGGCGGCGGTGTGGCTCAGCTGGGCACGGTGACACTGAGGGCGAAGTCGAAGTTCCCCACCCCGTGTTGGGCGAGGCCGATCATGACCAGGCCCGTTCCTTCGAGGTAGTGCGCCATGCCCAAGCCGCCGACGTCGAGCGGGCGCAGCTTGAGGCTGTCGATGAACTCCGCAACGGCCGCCTTGGCGCGCTCGTCGTCGCCGGCGATGAAGACGTCCAGCGGCTGGCCCTTGGCCAGGACAGCACCGAAGGTGGTGTTGAATGCCTTCACCACGCTGGCGCTCGCCGGGACCGCCCTGGCAACGTTCTGCGCGATCGAGGTGCCATCGGGAATGGCGAGCCCGTCGGCCGCGGCATTGACGGGGTTGCAGATGTCGACGATGACCTTGCCCGCGAGGGCGGTTCCGTACTGGGTGACGACCGGAACGACATTGGCGTACCCGAGGGCCACGATGACGATGTCCCCGGCCGGGACGGCGCCGAACTCTCTCGTCGTGGTGCTGCCGCCCAGATCCTTGGCCAGGTCGACGGCCTTGGACTGATCGCGGCCGATGACCTCGACGGTGTTGCCGCCCGCCACTGCCAGCGTGCCGATGGTGCGGGCCATGTTTCCGGTGCCGATGATGCTGATGTTGCTCATGAAATGTCCTGTCCTGATTGATTATTGAAAATGTTGACCTCCACCTACAGCCGGGTTGGTGATGTGTCAGACACGCGGGGAAGCTGAGTCGTGAGCGTCGCGAGGCCGATGCGATTCAGCGCATCCGGCGCAGTGAGGGGCCCGTCGGCGCGGGGGGTTCCTTGACCGCCTCGACACATACGGTGACATCGACGGTGTCCCCGACCAGCGGGCCGCCTCCGGATAGCACGGGTGTGTCGGTCAGGACGCCGAAATCGCTACGCTGCAACTTGATCACACCTTCGAACCCGGCCACATCACCGTGACCCATGCCGGGGCTCACGCCGAGAAACGAGAACGCCAGGGGTAGACGTTTGGTGATTCCGCGCAGGGTGAAATCGACGACGAGCACCCAGTCGTTCGTCCCGGTGCCGTGCATATCGACCGAGACGAGGGTCGCGGTGGGGAACTCGTCGGCGCCGAAGATGTTGGGTGCCCGTAGGTGCTTGTCACGGTCCGCGTTGCCGGTGTTCACTGACCCGACCGCTATGGTGGCCTCAACGCTCGGAGTTCCGTTCTCGGGCACCGTGATCGCACCGGAGAAGTCGCCGAACCGCCCACGTACTCTGCCGACCATCATGTGGCGAACCGAGAACGTGATGGACGAGTGGACGGGGTCAATCGTCCACGTACCGGGGGTGAGATCCCGTCCCAAAGTCGAGTCCACCTGAATGTACTTTTCGAGCTCCAACGGCAGTTCGTAGAGCTCGCGCAGGACCAGGGCGTTGCGGGCTTGGATGAGTACGCCACCCTCGTCGATACGTCCGAGTTCTATCGGGGCGAAGCCGAGATCGGTGCACAGCCCGGCTACCGCCGCGCTCGCCGCGGCGTCGTTGCTGGACACGAAGACCACGCGTCTCCCGACCTCGGGCCGGCGCTTCTCGGCGAACTGCCTGGCGGCGGTTTGGTTGAACGACTTGACCACCGCGGCGCCGGGGAAGGCCTCGGCGTTGAAATCAGTCGACAGGCGGCCGCCGAGGATTTTCTCGGAGTTGGGCACCAGAAACGCGTTCGTCGAGTCGACGATGATCTTGCCAGACCAGTCTGCGCGGCGCCGACCCAACTCGCGGACCTGCAAGAACGGTATGGCCAGGATGATCACGTCCGCATCCAGGGCTGCGTCGAGGGTAACCGGCGTGATCGAGGCCGACAGTTCGGTGACGTCGATCGTCTCCGGACCTCGCGTGTTGGCCCAGACTGCGGGGACGTGGTGGTCGGAGAACCGTCGCGCCAGAACCGCGCCGATGCTGCCGGTTCCCACGACGGCGTACTGCACAGCGCTGGTCATCGCACGACCTCCGAGATCCGAACGACCGCGATGAAGACCGCCAGCGCCAGGAACACGGCGTTCACCGGCCACTGCTTGTACTCGGCGCGTCGACCGTGGAACACCGCCGCGCCCACCTGCAGCAGCGCGAGACCCACGGCTGCGGCGGGCGTCAGGATGGGAGCGATACCGGTGAGCCACGGGAGGATCAGACCGAGAGCGCCGGCCACCTCGACGCCGCCGATGAGTTTGATCGACGTCGCGGAGAACGCCTCGGCGGCGCCAGCCATCGAGGGGTTCTCCGCCAGGCGCTCCTTCGGCGTCAGCAGTTTCGTGGCGCCGACAAAAAGATATGCGGCGGCGAGTAATCCGGACGCGATCCATACCGCGATGTTCACGTGGGCTCCCTGAAGACGTGTATTTGCGAGCAAGGATGACGACCCGACCGGTCGCACCTGCGAATGTCACATCCGTGCGGACGAGACAGGCAATTGGTTGATTCATCAACTACTATAGCGATAGCAGCTTGACGCGTCAACCAATCGGCTCCGTCGGACTAATTGCCGCGGTGATGCCGACCGTGACGCCGCAGCTCCGTCATGAACCCATTTCCGGATCCTCGTTTTGCTCTCGGCGACAGGACCGGGACCGCGTGCCCGCCCCGCTAGGCGCGGGGCACGGCCTTGGTTGTCACTCCCCGTTGGTACGCAGTTCCCAGGGCGGCATGCCGATGACGTCTGCAAGGTTGCGCTGCAGTGCGACGCCAGCCGGCAGCGTGCGGTAAAAGATGCTTACCTCGGCGATCTTGCCGTCCGCGTCGAGCAGGACGAAGAAGATTCCGTTGACCGCGGCGTCTCCGACTTGTAGCCGAAAGTGTGCGGCGTGGTGGGTATCGCCGGTGAGGACCTCGAAATAGGTGTCGTCAGAGGATATTCCGTTGACGGTCTTGATGGTTTCCACGGCGACCTCGCGGCCGACGATCGGCTCCTCGCCGAACGGGCCGTACAGCACCACGTCATCGGCGAGCAAACCGGTGAGGGTGTCTTCGTCTGCGCCGCCGTTGATGCAGTCGACGAAGGACTCCAAGGTGTCGCGGTGCGGGGCGAATGTGGTCATGGTGACTCCTCGAAATGTGTGTGGGCCGTCAGCCGGCCGGGAAGTAATGGCCGTTGTCCAGATCGGCGAACAGGCCGGGTGCAGTGGGCTCCCAGCCCAGGGCCTCGCGGGTGATGAGGCTGGTCGCCGGGAAGGATCCGGTGACCAGATTCATGAACTGGCCGAAGTATCCCGGCAGCATCAGGACGTCCATGGGGATGCTCACGGCGGGCAGATCCAGGCGGCTGCCGATGGCCTCGGCGATGTCGCGGAACGGGATGCCCTCATCCTGAACCGCGTGCCAATATCTGCCGGCCGGACCCTTCTCCAGCGCCAAGCGGAACAGGGAGGCGACATCGCGAATGTGCACGGCGCACCAAAGATTCGTGCCGTCTCCGGGGTAGCCGGCGACGCCCTTCCCCTTGGCGAGCGCGATCAGCCCCGGCAGGAAGCCAGCGTCATCTGTCGTGTCGTGCGCAATGAGCGGGAGCCGGACGATCGAGGACCGCACTCCCTGCTCGGCGAGGCCAATGACAGCCCGTTCCACGACGTTACGAGCCCGCAGCGCGCCCTTGTCCTCGTCGCGGCTGGGTAGGGCTGGGTCTACTTCGGTGGCCGGTCGGCCCAGGTTTCCGGGCGAGCCGATGCTGCCCGCCGCGACCAGTGGCTTTCCGGTTCCCGCGAGTGCCTCGCCGTACGCGAGCATGATTGGGAGCTCCGCTGCGGCCACGGCGTCCATCCCGCCAGTCGGAAGCAGGTCTTGCCGGTGTGCGAGGTGAATGACGCCGTCGGCGTTCGCAGCCGCTTCCTTGAGCCCGTCGAGATCCTCGAGGCTGCCGCGACGCACCGTCGCGCCGACCGCGGACAGGGCCGCCGCGGACGCGTCCGACCGGGCCAAGCCGGTGACCTCGTGCCCAGCTCCGATGAGCTCGGGGATGATGTAGGAACCGGCGTGACCGGTTCCGCCAGTGACCAAAACGTTCATGCGACTGTCCTTCTGAGATAGGTGGAGTGGGTGTTCTTCTCGTGCCGCAGGACGACTGACGTGATGTGGCGCGAGAGTGGTGGTGCGGGTGCGCTCAGCTGAGAATGCTGACGCCGAGGAAGAGGTTGGTGTTCTTCCCGGAGTGGGTGATGAGGCCCAGCTGCAGCAGGGTGGCGTTCTCCAGTGCCCGCGCCATTGGGAGCTGCCCGGCGCCCATCGGGTGCATTCCCAGGCTCTCGATGAACACCGACACACGCGCCTTTGCCTGTACGTCGTCCCCGACGATGAAGACGTCCACCGGGCGACCCTCGACTGAGCCGGCCGCCAGAACATCGGACGGCAGGGTGTTGAAAGCCTTGACGACATGCGCGCCGGAACTGCCATCAGGGGCGACGAAGCCCGTGAAGTCGGGGGTGATGGGGTTGGTGATGTCGATGACGACCTTGCCGTGCAGGGCTTCCCCGTAATGACTAATCACCGCCACCGCGCTGCCGGCCGTCCCGACAGTGGCGCCGCCAAGCGTGGCGGCCAACGCTTTGGCTTTGGCCGGGTCGCGGCCGATGATCTCGACTGCGTTGCCGCCATCGAGCGCACGACCGGCCAGGGCGCTGGCCATGTTCCCCAGGCCGATGATGCTGATGCTGCCCATGAGAAGTCCTGTCTTCGATTGGCTGCCGAAAACGGTTGATCCATCAACCTTAGGCAATACTTGTTGATGGGTCAACCAATCCAGGTAACATGCGGTCGATGGAACCAAACTGGCTGAGCCCTCGTGAAGACCGCGCCTGGCGGGCTTTCATTCACGCGCATCATCAGCTCGTAGTGCACCTGAACCGGGGCCTGCAGGAATCGGGCCTGTCCGGCGCCGACTACGAGGTCCTGGTGGTGCTCTCGGGTCACGACGGGGACCGCATGCCCGCCCACGAGCTGTCCAACACACTGGGCTGGGAGAAGAGCCGCCTCTCCCACCAGGTGCGGCGTATGCAGACGGACGGGCTGATCAGCCGCGAGCCCAACCCCGACGACGCCCGCAGCGCCATGGTCTGCCTACTGCCGGCTGGCCGCGCCGCCATCGAGCGGGCGGCGCCCAGGCACGTGGCGGACGTCCGCCGGAACTTCATCGATTTGCTCACCCCGGCTGAGCTCGACATGCTCGCCGCCCTCAATGAACGAGTCCTGCGCCATCTCGCAGAATTCGACGACTCCCCCGCCGAAGACGAGCCAAGGTAAGGCCGCATCGCGTCCACGTCGCCGACTTCCAGTTCACAAAGCGCGTAGAAGCGAATATCTACGGGGCGTCGATCTGTTCATCGTCCAGTTCGACGATTCTCGCCGGGTAACGGCGCGTACGCCGACGACGCGTTGAAGAGGGCGTGATCGGCAGATCTGGCGGGCGTACCGGGGCAGGTCCGGGCGCGGTGAAGTCCGGAGGTGAAAGTTGTTGGGATAGTGGGACCGACACAGCCACCAAGAATTCGCCCGATCGTTTGGCGAAACATCGGCTGCCCTCGAAGACCGGCGCTATTGTCCGACCATGAATCAGCCACGTTCGATCGACACCGTGCTCGGCCTGTCTCCCCCCTCGGCAGATGACATGGCCCGACGGATGGTCGGCCTCGAAGAACAGTTCGAGGCAGAGCATCAGGCCCAGACCGCCCGCTTCGAAGCACTGCGGGCAGACCAGCGCGCCAAGCGAGACGCCCTCGGGTTGACGCGACCCGACGACAGCGCCGTGCGTGCCCTGGTGGAGGAGCGTCGCACCGCGCTCGCGGCTCGGCCGCGCCGCGGCCTGGAACTCCCCACCCCGCGGTTGCCGCGGGAACGCATATTCACCGGATCCCTTGGGGCGACTAGGATTCCGCCCTTCTGGTGGGCGTCGAGTTGGCAGAGCATCAGCGGTGACGGCCTGGCCGGCGGGGCGGGAAGCGACGGAGGTGTTCTCCATGTGTTCGCAAATGAGAATCAGTCGGTAGGTGATTTTGGATTCATCGGTGGACCCAATAGCGTATCGGCGCGGGCCTGGGTGGGGACGTACTTTCAGCCGCCAACCAAGGAGGGCCTGCTCACCGTCACGGCCAACCCGTTGGTGGTCTTCGACTATGGCGACACCTGTTGGATGGACGGGTGTTCGACGTTCGGCTGGATCGGCTTGTTCATCCAGGAATATGACAGTCACGGCGCGCCGTCCGGGGCTCCGGTCCAACAGCAAAATTACCTCTGGAGCGACGCCAGCTGGTGGTCTGGGATCGGTGACAACTCCGGTGGCACCGTCGTCCCGTTATCTACCACCCTGCCGGTCGACAACGAGCACAGTTATGGTCTCTTCGTATGGTGTGGCGTCACAGCCAACCAAGTGGGATTCGGTGGCTACTACTACAGTCTCGGCTGGGGTGAGATGAACGTCATCGTTCCGGAGATTACCTGGCACTTATTCTAGTTGGGACTTTGTTGGGTTGGGACGCGGTGGCGGCGTAGTGGGCCGGTACCGATCCAAATAGCCAGTGCACGTTGGGTTTTGGGCTGGCTACCCTAGAGGTTCAGGCGCACCGATCTCGACCCGGACCTCACCGCGCTGCCCGCGCGGTCGACGAGATCGAAGCACTCTGCAGCGTCCTCGCGACCGACAAACGGGAAGTACACCAAACATACGGTCAGCAGAACTCGCCACAGCGGCCTTGCGTAACATCGACACCCTATTCGAGCCGATTTCACGAGGTTGACGATGATTCGCACCACGCGCGTTGTACTGATGTTCCTTGCCGCATGGCTCGCCTTCGCACCTCTGGCGAACGCAATGCCGATCGGTGAATGCCGATCTATCTGCGCGCATCACCGTGGCGACTACCAGTTCTGCTATGACGATTGCCTTCGGCGCTGATCCACAGGTTCGACACATCGGAAGGAATGCGGCCGAATCGAATACGAGGGGTTGACAGTAGAGTCCTCGAAATCCCGATTCACATTGTATGCCAGCGCAATTCGTCATTTGACCTCCTGCACCATCGGCAGCGCATCCTTATGTCCCTGTGTAGCAGTAGATTCCAATCTTTGTACCTAGAGTGCAGGTCCTTTCGTATCGTGCCGTTGCGGCCCTTGACCCCTCAAGCGGTGACATGCGCGGCCCGGTCAACCAACGCCCTGGCTGTGATCCGGTGCAGCCAGCCAATGGCCGCCCACATAAGGGGCCCGCTAGACGCGTCGAAGCGAATCAACGTCGTCATCACGAGTCGACCGGGCATGGCGGAGAAGATGATTCGCGGTGTGCCGAAGTTGACGGCGAACCCCAGGACGACTTGCTCGGGTTCGTTGCGCAGGATCGTCAGACCTGCGATACCCGCCAATTCTGGCTGCTCGGCATGCGCCCCGAACCGCTCGAGAATCAGCCGGGCCGTCCGCAGCATCTGCGGAGGGTCAACCTCGAAACACCGCCGCGCCCATTGCTCGGCCGTGCGTGAGCCCGACGTATCGATGGCGAACGCATCCTTGTAATCCACACGATCCAAGACATTCAATGCCGCCACATCGGCGGGCACCGGCACTCGCCGAGCCATGACCCCTCCTCGAGGAATATCTTTACCCATCGTATAGAATTTGGTGGCGATGGCAAGACGTGGCAAACCGAGAGATCCGGCGATCAACACGGCGATCCTGGACGCCGCACGTGAGCTGCTGCGCGAAGTCGGCTACGCGGGTCTGACGATGGACGCCGTGGCCGCCCGTGCGCACGTCACCAAACCGACTGTGTACCTGCGCTATCCAAGCAAAGGCGCCCTGGTCTTCGAAGTCCTTTTAGGTAAGACGAAAGCGTTGAAAGACCCCGACTCCGGTGATCTGCGGACCGACCTGTACTCGGCCTATCAAGCCGGAGTCGACGAAGTAGCTGCACCCGAGGCGCGCGCCGCGCTACCCATTCTGCTCGCCGAACTGTCTACGAGCCCTGAACTCGCGCGGCTCGTGCAGAGTCGCGTGCTGGGTCCGGAATATCAACGCGTACGCACGCTGCTTGAGCAGGCACAAGATCGCGGAGAAATACGCACCGACGTCGACCTACGACTGATCATCGACGCCTTTTTCGGCACCGCACTGGCCCGGGCCATTCTGCTGGGCGGCCCACTGGATCACCGCTTTAGCACCGAGCTCGTTGACCTGCTCATCGGCGGAATGGCGCCCCGCGAATAGCTAACACGCGGGGCTAAATATATCTTGACTCACCTTGACCCAGAAAACATACGATGGGTATGGTTTTCCTAGGGATTTGATGGCTGGAGACCAGGATACTCAGGGTGGGGTTGATGCCGTTTGTCGCCAATAACGTTGTGGCCGGTGGCTTAAACGATCGGGAAGAGGGGACCAGATCATGAGAGCTACACAGACCCAAAAGCCAGCAGCAAATAGCACCAACGGGACCACCGCCTCGGCGGCAAGCGCCACGGCGGTAAATTCGGGCTTCCTTGTGGCCCATCCGCAACCCAAGACGGCGGCAACCCAATTGCCAGAACTGGCGAGACCCGTGAAGCTGACCGCGGTATTGGACCCGATCGCGCTGATCGGCGGCCTCCTGGCGCTGCCTGCCGCCAACGGCCAGGACCTGTCCGGCGGACAGCTGCACAATGACCTGCCCCGCATCGTGGCCCAGCCTCTGGCGGCTGCCGACAGTGCCGGTACACCAGGCGCCGGCGGGACCCGCGGCGTCGACTCCCATTCAACGGCAGTACGCATCCCATGAGTTCATCCGAACACGCCGATCCGGTGGGTTGGTTCGCTCGCAGCAGCGGCGAAACCGGAACGTCCCGCCGCACCGGCACGGCCAGCCCTCCAGACCCGGCTGGTGCACCCGGTGGTCCCGGTGTCACAGGTGGGGATCGTGCGGCGTGACCCCGCGTATGGTCATGTACTGGTTATCGCGCTACCGCTTGTGGCACCGCCGGGAGGGCCACGCGATGGCCGCCGTCACCGAAGGCCCGTTCCCGGCGCATACCTGTCAGGACTGCAAGCTGATGTGGCAATCGACCCTCTGGGGGCCCTACAGCTACGGCGATTATGGCGAGAAGTGTACGACGTAATGTCAACGCTCTCAGTTGGTTTCACCACATCTCGGGTTTCGTCTCGGTGTGCCAGGTGTCGAACCGTTTTACGGTGAGCAGCCCGATAAGGTGCCTGCGTCGAGGCGAGCGGCGAGCCAAGTGTTGATGTGGCGATGAGCGGCCTCAGCCATCGGAGTCGGGTGGCCCGTGAATCCATGGGGAGATTCTGGGTAGATGCGCAAATCGATATCGACCCCGGCTGCCGACAATCGTGCGGCCATGGCCAGGTTGTCTTCCAACAGGATGTCGTCAGTGCCGACAACGATAAGCATTGGGGGCAGGCAGGCAAGGTCTGCGTAGATCGGTGAGAAGTCTGGGTGCGTACGGTCTGGCGCGGTCCCAGCGTAGGCGTCGAGAAAGTACTCTTCGGCGAACCGACGTCCGGCCGGTGTCTGCGCCGCGAGGTCGTAAGTTCCGAATTGCAGCACAGCGGAACCGAACTCAGTAACTCCCCGATCACGCAGTCGCACAAGCGTGACCATTGCCAGCGTCGCGCCGGCAGAGAAACCGCTGACCGCGAGTTTCGTCGTACCAAAGCGACGTTCGGCGTTGTCCACAAGCCAGAGGGCTGCGGTCTCGCAGTCGTCGGGTGCGGATGGCCATGGCTCCTCAGGAGCAAGCCGGTAATCCACGCTCACGACCGCGATCCCAAGTGAGTCTGCGAGACGCCGGTTCGAGGAATCACTGCCTGCGGCTGACCCCATGTAGAAGCCGCCGCCATGGATCTCGAGAAGGACGCCCTGCACGGCCTTGGCTTCCGGCAGGTGGATCCGCACCGGCACGCTCCTCCCATCAGCGTTCGCGAACTCGCCAACCGTGGACAGGTCCGACTCGATGGACGGCGCCGCGCTAGCTCGGAGTTCACGAAGCTCCCTCCAACTGCTCGGACCCCGCCCAGCTGCACGCCGTGCGTAGAACGCGCGGGACTCATCGGCAAGAGTCCACAAGTGGGGATCGATGAGAGAGGTCAGCCCAAAATGCACAATTAGCACCATAAGAACTGGAGCCGCATTCCGGCCGAGACGCGCCGCTACCCCTGACCCGCTGCCGTCCTGCTGCACAGAAACGCGCCGCCGGCACCGGCCCCACATCTAAACAGGCAGGGTTGCCTGCCTGTGAAATTGGGTCTATTTTTGCGGCATGGCAACAGCCAGAACCCGGACGCGGCGCTCCGACGAGCGGATTCGCATTCCTCGCGCGGAGCGCGTGGAGGCCATGAGGTTGCGGCTGCTGGAGGCCACCCTGTGGTGCATCGTCGATAAGGGCTATGCCGCCACCTCCACCAATGACGTCGTCCGGCGGGCCAAGGTCTCCCGCGGAGCACTAGCTCATCACTTTCCAACCAAGGCGGCACTGGTCAATGCGGCCGCCAGCCACTTGGTGGCCAAGCGCGCCCTGGATTTCGAGTCGCGGATGGCGCAACTCGATGCGGACCAGCGCACACCGGCAGCGGCACTCGACATCTTGTGGTCGTTCTACGAACAACCCGAATGTCGGGCATTGGTGGAACTGTCGATCGCGGCCCGGCATGACTCCGAACTGCGCGCGTTGATGTCGACCTGGGACGACAAGTACATCGAGCTACTGCACACGTCGGCAACAGAATTCGTCCCCGACGTAGCCACGAATCCGCACGCCGGTGTGCTACTGCGCACCATCACCGCGCTCTACGACGGCCTGGGTCTATACGACATGACCCAGGAGGACCACCGCAACAAAGTCGCCGAGGTCCGCACTTTCTTTTTCGCAATGTTGACCCAGCTGGAACCGACCCTTGGAGACGCTCGTGACTGAAACCTCTACCCGGCTCGTCCGCGCGCGGCGGATCCGCTTCGACTATCCCGACGGCAGCTTGCGGCGGCACTACGTCCAGGGCGACCCGGTGATGAGCCACATCGTCGCCTACCTGTCCGCCACCTTCCCCGAGGGCGAGGACTTCTTCGTCCGGTCGGTGCGCAACTACGCCGATCAAGTCACCGACCCGGTACTCAGGGAACAGGTGAAAGGCTTTATCGGACAAGAGGTGACGCACAGCCGTGAGCACGTAGCCCTCAACGAGCAGCTGCAACAGATGGGCTACCCCACCAGGTTCAACGACCGGTTTACCGGATGGGCGCTGCGACGGGACGAGCGCAGATTCTCGCCGATCACGTGCCTGGCCATGACAGCCGCGCTCGAACACTTCACCGCAGTGCTCGCCGAAACGCTCCTTGGCGACGAGGATGCGCGAGCCCTGCTGGGGGCTACCGAGGTGCGAAAGATGTTGTTATGGCATGCCTATGAGGAATCCGAGCATCGCGCCGTTGCCTTCGATGTGTACCGGACCGTCGGTGGCACCGAGCGACGCCGCATCTGGACCATGCGAATGGTCACATTTACCTTCTTCGGCAGCGTCGTGCTGTTCACCACGCTGTCCTTGCTGGGAGACCGGGCCACCTACCACCCGGTCCGGCTGATTCGTAGCCTCTGGGCACTGCGCCGTTCGCCGTTCATGAAACGCTCTGTGCGCCAGCGATTTCGGCAGTACAACAAGGTGGGATTCCACCCAAACGACGTCGATAACACCGCCCTGCTGGAACACTGGAAGCCCGAGCTGTTCGGCGTGGGCGGACAACTCGCCGTCAACATGGCCTGATCGCGCCCGCAGCCTCGCGCCCGATCAGAGGCCAAGGCCCGCCACGAATTTCGTGGCTCGATCAGTGGCCCGTTGGCTCGACGAGACGACGAGGATCGCGGCCGTCGACGTGGCCGATGAAGGGCGGGTAAAGCCCGTAACCGAGCATTGCCTGTACACGTGGCGAGTACTGGGCGGCGACCTCAGGGGGCACGGCCAGCGTCATCGTCTCGATGGGCCGTATCCACGGTTCGCAGAACTGCGTCGTAATGCCCAACCGGGTCGCATCACCGAGATTGGCACCGCCCCGATGGTAGGTGCTGCCCAGAAACACCGCGACGGAGCCGGCGCTCATTTCGATCTTGCAGCTTCGGGTGTCGAACTCGTCTGGAGTCTCGCCTCCCCACAGATGGCTGCCCGGCAGGATTTCGGTGGCACCGTTCGTGGCCGTGAAGTCATCGAGCGCCCACACGGCCGACACCCCGAGGTGCCGGCGCGGGCGCGGCAAGGCGCAATGCCCGTCGTCAGCATGAAACGTCTGCGCCGTCTCGCCCGGATGAACATTTATCGCGATGTGCGCCGAGAGGAGGTACGCCGGATGAAGAAGTTGGTCCAGCAACGCCGCCAGGTCAGGATGTGTTGCCAGCACGGAAGTTGACGGTGCCTTGGCGAGTAACGCATAGACCCGTTGGGACCGTAAGCCCTCAAAGTCGTTGCGGCCGAACGGCGCCGATACCAGCAACGGTGCCATCTCGTCGCCAATGCGTTCCACTTCGCGGGTGCTCAGTACGTCGTGAAGCACGACGTAGCCCTCCGAGCAGAGCTGCGCGAGCGAGGAGCTCACCGTAGTCAATGGGTACCCTGCAACGATGCCTTGGGCGCCGCGCTGGAACCGTTCTGCTCCACCATCAGTGCCGCGAAGCGGTACAGGGCCAACAGCGAGATGAACCCGAACATGAAGAGAATGACGCTGCCGACGGACTGGTTCACCGGGTTGAGGAACAGCGCGAACGCGTATGACCCGATGACGACGATGGGCGCGGCATCAACCCAGCTGAGTGGGCGTGTCGCAGACCAGGCGAGCGCGTCCTTTCCCAGGGTGGGAATGAGCACGAATGAGATGACAAGGGTGACGACGAAGCCCCAGACCGTCCAGCCCAACGGCAGCGCCGGATCGCCGAAGAATGAGTCCTGTGCGGGTAGCGCCCGGGACTTGCCGACCCACTCATATACACCGAACTTGGTGCAGAAACCGTTGGCAAGAAAGGCGATCCAGGCGTGCAGCATCCCGTAGAGCACGCAATGCCACACCACCTGCCAAGGCCGCAACGTGCGGGGGTTCACTACGATCTTCCCGTCGAGCACCACGTTGATGATCACGTAGACCGGCCACAGCAGCGCCGTCATCCCGACCGGAACGATCAGGGGAACGCTGCCGATGTGGGGACCCAGCATCGGCAAGTGGCCATAGCGCAGATCGCCCCAAATGAACCCACCGAACGTGATGTTGGCCTGCTCGAATGCCCACTCCACCACCGTCGCGATTAGAAAATACGCCGAGGCAAGTTTCACGCCCAGGTGCTTGAGCATGTGCCCGAACACCGCCACCACAAGCGCCAGCGATGTGATCGTCTGCGGGATGACCGGCAAGCCAGCACCGCCAGTCTGTATCCCCGACCACAGGGTCATCACGACCCAGATCACGCAGGCGATGCCGAGGGCTACATCGACTGGATTCGCCCGCCGCGCTTCACTATTCGTGCGGTCGTCGGTGCTCCCGATCATTCACCCAGCCTTCCGGTCATCGACCTACCGCGGGCTGGCAGCTCGTTGACCCGAACAATATTCTAGAATAAATTACTAGTCAATGCGCGATTCCGGTATTGTCCGGTGATGCCCACCGCCACGCAGACCGGCGCTCCGCGCCGGCGCGCCATCCTCGACGCAGCGCTGACGATCTTTCTCAAGAACGGGGTAGCGGGGACCACCATCGAGGCCCTGCACCGTGAATCGGGGGCCAGCGTGGGCAGCATCTACCACTTCTTCGGCAGCAAAGAGGGCGTCGCTGCCGAGCTGTACATCGCCACACTCCGCGATTATTTCGACGCCTATCTCGCTGCCCTGCAGGGCAGTTCGACCGCGCGTGGCGGGATCGAGGCGTCCGTGCGCACCCACCTGGAGTGGGTCGTGTCCAACGAGGCGCGGGCGCGCTATCTGTTTCATTGCCGAGAATACGAGGTAATCGAGGAGTCCCGGACGGCGATCTCCGCCCTCAACGAGCAGTTCTACAGCGAGGCCAGCGCCTGGCTGCACCCCCACGTGCAGGGGGGCCGCATCAAACCCCTACCGCCCCGGTTGTGCCAAGCGCTCTGGATGGGACCCTGCGTCGAATACGCCAGGCTGTGGCTTGCGCGGCCGACGGATTTCGACGTCCTCGGCGCAGCACCGGTCCTCGCTCAGGCGGCCTGGAACGCTGTCAAGGTTTGATCACACAAGCCTTTCCGCTGGCCGATGCGGTTGCCTCATGCTGTCTCGGCCGCGTTACGGTCACCGCGGCTGACGCCCGCAAGAAAGCCGCGATCGCCGGCCGCGAGAACATCGTGGAGCTCAGCAAAGCTGCTCTACCGGCAGGGCACCGGAATAAACAAGGACCAGCACATCCCCGGCAGAGGATTGGGGGCAGGGCCTGCCGGCGGGTCATCCTCAGGCGGATTGGGCCCATCCCAAACGTTTTGAGCCACGTTGCCGTGACCGAATTGCACCATGTAGTAGCTGTGACAGACGCTCTCGTCCCAAATCACCGGGTTCGTCACATGATTGCCGGATATCCACATTGAGTCCCCTGGGCACCACCGATGCGGGCCGGTGACGGCATGAGCGGTCCCGCTGCCGAGCTCCAATCCTGTCAGCCCGACGGCAGCGAACACCGTTGCCACAGCAGTCAGTCCGCCAACAACACGCTTCATCATTCCGCTCCCCTTTCGCTAGTTCCGCCGACCTCCTGTAGGGCCGTCACGTAAACCATGCGACGACGGGCTTGGGTAATTCTTGTGCCCTCGACACGGCGGACGGGCTCAGCCCGGTGCAGCCGTGAACCCGGACCTAACCGAGATAATTTGCACTGGCGTTGAGGTAGAGAACTCACAGTCGAGTCACATCTTCCCCACAGGTTCGCCGGATTAACTCCGTTCGGCACCGCATCCCGGCGCCGACGCGAATTCGGTTGGGAGACGGCATGATCGTAGACTGCGCGCACTACCTCGACGGCGTGCGCCAAGGTGAGGCCGCGATGCCCATCGACGACGCGGCACGCCGGTGCCGCGAGGGCGGATTCGTGTGGCTGGGGTTGTTCGAACCGTCCACCGACGAAATGGAGCGCGTCCGAGCCGCTTTCGATCTCCATGAGTTGGCAGTCGAGGACGCCGGGACGTTTCACCTGCGGCCCAAGATCGAGCACTTCGAGCCTGACGTGCAATTGGTGATTCTGCGCACCGCCCGCTATGACGACGACCGGGAGGAAGTCGACTTCGGCGAAATCAGCATCTTCGTCGGGCCCAACTTCGTGATCACCGTCCGCCAGGGTGTCGCCAGCGAACTGCACGCCGCTCGGGCTCGCCTGCAAGAGCATCCCGAACTCCTCCGAGTCGGAACCGCGTCGGTGCTCTGGGCCGTGCTCGACCAGGTGGTGCGCGCGTACGGCCCAGTGGTCGCCGGCCTCGAACACGACATCGAAGAGGTCGAAGGCACCGTATTCTCCGGCGCGGTCGCACCGACCGAGCGGATCTACCTCCTGCGTCGCGAAGTGAGCAACTTCTACCGTGCAGTCCACCCGCTGCTGGCGGTGCTGACCGCGGCCGAACGCGATGCCGCGGACACGGCGGTGGCGCATTACCTACGCGACGTCCACGACAGCCTCCAACTGATCAACGAAGAGGTGTCCGCGCAGCGCGACCTGCTCGCTACCATCCTGCAGGCCAACATCGCCGTCGTCGCGGTCGAGCAGACTCGGGTCAGCGTGCAACAAAGCACCACGATGGAACGCCTGACTGTCCTCGCTACCATCTTCCTGCCGCTAACCTTCGTGACCGGGTTCTTCGGACAGAACTTCGACTGGCTCGTCAGCCACATCACCGGCGGGACACGATTCCTCGTCATGGGGATCGGCGGCCTCGTGATCCCACTGATCGCACTCTGGACCTGGCTGCGGGCCGTCCGCAAGCGCGCAAGCCAGAAGTAGGACGATGCGCGGTGCCGCCTCAACGCGGCGCAACGACCAAAGTCGACAGCGGTAATTGTTCTGATTTGACGCGTGGCGAAGTCTTCCTGCAATCCCGATATCGGGGCGCTTGCAAGAGAGAAGAATATCGACATGACGAACCAGAGCACCCTGACCGACCAGGAGAAGCAGGCCCGGCTCGACGTCAAACAGCTCAAGCAGCTGGTGGGCCTGGTGGATTACGACCTGAGCAACGACCCATTTCCCGTAACCGGCTGGGATGCAATCGTTTTCGTGGTCGGAAATGCCACCCAGGCCGCGAGCTACTACCAATCCACGTGGGGCATGGAACTGGTCGCGTACTCGGGGCCCGAGAACGGGAACCGCGACCACAAGGCGTTCGTGCTGCGCTCGGGCTCCGTCCGGTTCGTCCTGAAGGGCGCCGCGAGCCCCGACAGCCCGCTCGTGACTCACCACGCCAGCCACGGTGACGGCGTTGTCGATATCTCGCTGGAGGTTCCCGACGTCGACAAGTGCATCGCGCAAGCCAAGCTGGCCGGCGCCACGGTCCTCGAAGAACCTCACAACCTGTCTGATGAGCTGGGTACCGTGCGGGTCGCGGCCATCGCGACCTATGGGGAAACGCGGCATACGCTGGTGCAGCGGATGGTCACCGGCACCCGCTACGACGGCCCTTACCTGCCGGGCTATCAGCCGGCGACGAGCGGCTACGTCAAACGTGACGGCGCCCCCAAGCGTCTATTCCAGGCTTTGGATCACATCGTCGGCAATGTCGAGCTCGGCAAGATGGACGAGTGGGTCGGTTTCTACAACCGGGTCATGGGGTTTGTGAACATGGCCGAGTTCATCGGCGATGACATTGCCACCGACTACTCGGCGCTGATGTCGAAGGTGGTGGCCAACGGCAACCACCGGGTGAAGTTTCCACTGAACGAACCGGCGACCGCCAAGCGCAAGTCTCAGATCGATGAGTACCTGGAGTTCTACCGCGGTCCCGGCGTTCAGCACTTGGCGCTGGCAACCAACGACATCCTGCGTAGCGTCGACGCGCTGCGCACAGAGGGTGTGCAGTTCCTCGATACCCCGGATGCCTACTACGAGGACCCGAAACTGCGTGCCCGTATCGGCGAGGTGCGCGCACCCGTGGAGGAACTGCAACAGCGCGGGATTCTCGTCGACCGCGACGAGGACGGGTATCTGCTGCAGATCTTCACCAAGCCGTTGGGCGATCGGCCGACCGTCTTCGTCGAGCTCATCGAGCGCCACGGTTCGCTGGGTTTCGGTAAAGGCAACTTCAAGGCCTTATTCGAGTCGATCGAGCGTGAGCAGGAAAGGCGCGGAAACCTGTGACGACCGATTACCTGTCCGGCTTTGGCAACGGCTTCGAAAGCGAGGCGCTGCCCGGCGCGCTGCCCGTGGGCCGCAACTCCCCGCAACAGTGCGCCTACGGCCTATACGCCGAGCAGCTCAGCGGTTCACCGTTCACCGCGCCCCGCGCCAGCAATAAACGGTCCTGGCTGTACCGGATTCGCCCCAGCGTGGCTCACTGGGGCCACTTCACACCCGTACCCGCCGAAGGAGTCGCGTACTGGCGCTCGGCTCCTGACGACGCATCGCCTGTGCCGATCGCCCAAATGCGCTGGAACCCATTGCCATCACCGAATCCCGCGATCGAAGACACCACGTTCATCACCGGCGTGCGCACCATCACGACCGGCGGGGACGTCGGGACCCGCACCGGATTCGCCTGCAGCATCTACTGCATCACGTCGTCGATGGTGGACGCCTACTTCTACAACGGCGACGCCGAGATGCTGTTCGTCCTGGAGCACGACAGCGTCCGGTTCTGCACCGAGTTCGGGATCATCGACGCCGAACCCAGCGAGATTGTCGTCATCCCGCGCGGAGTGAAACTGCGCATCGAGCTGCCCGACGGTCCGGCGCGCGGCTATCTCTGCGAAAACTACGGTGGCTCTTTCACTCTCCCCGAGCGCGGCCCGATCGGCGCCAACTGCCTGGCCAATCCGCGTGACTTCCTGACCCCGGTGGCGAATTACGAGGATCGCGAAGTCCCGTCCACGATGTATGTGAAGTGGGGTGGCGTCCTTTGGCAGGCCGAACTGGGCCATTCACCGTTGGATGTTGTTGCCTGGCACGGAAATTACGCGCCGTACAAGTACGATATGCGGCGCTTCTCCCCCGTGGGCCCACTGTTGTTCGATCATGCCGACCCGTCCATCTTCACGGTGCTCACCTCGCCCAGCGAGACCCCGGGAACCGCCAACGTCGACTTCGTGTGCTTCCCCGAGCGGTGGATGGTCGCCGAGGACACCTTCCGGCCGCCGTGGTACCACCTGAACATCATGAGCGAGTTCATGGGACTCGTGCACGGTGTCTACGACGCCAAACCAAATGGGTTCGTGCCCGGCGGCTTCAGCCTGCACAACTGCATGACGCCGCACGGCCCCGACGCCAACGCATTCAAAGTCGCCAGCACCGAAGAATTGAAACCGGTCAAACAGGAAAACACGCTCGCCTTCATGTTCGAAACCCGGTTCCCGCAGAAGGTCACGACATATGCCGCGAATCTTCCACAGCGACAACAGGACTACGCGGACTGCTGGAGCGGTCTGACCAAGCGGTTCCACGCGGACAAGCCATGACCTCGTCGACGCCTGCACTGGACGTCACGCATGATCCGCGCCTGCGCAGCTGGGTTACCTCTGCCGGTGCCACCAGCGACTTCCCGCTGCAAAACCTGCCGTTTGGCGTGGTGACCGGCACTACCGGGGTCACCAAGCACGACGCCCCCCATGGCGTCGTCCGTATCGGCGGTGCGGTCCTGGACCTGCGAGGTCTCGCCGCATCAGGGTTGCTCACCGGCGATGCCCAGGCGGCCGCCGAAGCTGCCGCACACGGAACGCTTAACGCCCTGTTCGGCTTGGGATTTGGCCCGCGGGTCGCTCTGCGCAGGGCGCTACATTCGCTGCTCGTCGAGGGGGCACAGCACCAGCAGACCGTTGCCAGGTTCCTCACTCCACTTGCAGAGGTTGACGTTCTGCTGCCGGCCCGCATCGGTGACTACACTGATTTCTACGTCGGTATTCACCACGCCCGCAATATCGGTGCTCTGTTCCGGCCGAACGACCCGCTGCTGCCCAACTACAAATGGGTTCCGATCGGCTATCACGGACGTGCTTCCAGCGTGCGTGTCAGCGGCACCCCGGTCACCCGCCCGCACGGGCAACTGAAGTCCGGTGATGCGCCGGCACCCGTGCTGGCGCCAACCCGGCGGATGGATTTCGAGCTGGAGCTCGGCGTGTGGATCGGCCCGGAAAATCGTCTCGGCGAGCCAGTGAGTCTCGATCACGCCGAATCCCACATCGCCGGTTACTGCCTACTCAACGACTGGTCTGCCCGCGACGTGCAAGCCTGGGAATACCAGCCCCTGGGGCCCTTCCTGGCCAAAAACTTCGGCACCACGGTCTCCCCCTGGGTCATCACCCCAGAAGCATTGGCGCCGTTTCGGATTCCGGTTGATCGACCCGAGGACGATCCCGACCCCCTGCCGTACCTGGACAGTCCCGGGCACCGCACCCATGCCGGTCTCGATCTTGAACTGCAGGTACTTATCAGCACGGCGCAGATGCGTAAAGACGGCGAGACGCCGCACCTGATCTCCCGCTCGTCCAGCCGCCACATGTACTGGAGTGTCGCGCAAATGATCACCCACCACACCAGCAACGGATGCGACCTACAGCCCGGTGACTTGCTCGGCAGCGGCACCATCTCCGGACCCACCTCGGGCTCCGAAGGCAGCCTGATGGAACTGACCCACGGCGGAAAAGACCCGATCACACTGCCCAACGGCGAAACCCGTACGTTTCTCGACGACGGTGACGAAGTCATCCTGACCGCCAAGGCCCATCACGCGGGCGCAGCCGCCATCGGATTCGGCGAGTGTGTCGCCGTCGTACAACCAGCGATCACCTACCCGCGATCTGGTTAAGGGCTTGCTTTACTAGGCGCGGAAGCGTCATGCCGCAAGCGCTCCACCATGTCGTCATCGACATCGGCGAAAAACGCGCCGACCACATCTTCGATCTCGTTGAATCCCTTGGCGCAGAACAGCACCGGCTGGTAGTGCGTGATGTCGTAGGTCTGCACGCCCATCCGGCCGACGTCCAGCGGCCGAAGCTCCGCGTCGTCGATCTGCTGGATCTCCCCGTATGAGGAGAGCAGGCCGGCGCCGTAGGTGCGCACCTCGCCATGCTCTCGCACCACACCGAATTCCAAGGAGAACCAGAAGACCTTCGAGACGAATTCCAGCGCCTCGGTCGTTTGCATACGCCGAGCCGCCTGGCCGGCCAACCGGTACAGCGTCGCGAAACGATTATGAGCCAAACAATTGCCGTGGCCGACCACCTCGTGGATCAGATCGGGCTCCGGCGTGTAGAGCGGCACGGAGTGGTGCCGGATGTACTGGGTCGAGTGGAAAATGCCGTCGGCGAGGAATCCGTAGAACTCACGCAGCGGTACCAGCCCGGCCGCCGGCACGTACTGAATGCCGGTGAGCGGCCTGAGCAGTTCGTTGACCTCGACGAGCTGCGGGATCCGGTCCTCGGGAAGTCCGAGTCGCTCCCGGCCGTGCAGGTACGCGGCGCAGGCTCGTCGCTGGTGCAGCCTGTGAAGCTCGGCGCACACGATGCGCCAGACCTCCTGCTCGGCGTCGGTGTAGGTCGCGATGGGTAGCGGTGTGCCAGGCTGCCAATCCATGGCGAGCGCGGCTATCGCGTTGCGGCGGGCGCGGTATTCCGGGTCCACCGCACCCGGGTGATCGGCAGCCAAGTGAACGGTGACGCCGTCTCCCGAGCGCGTCACCGGTGCATAAAGTTGAGCTTCTTCGAACATCGCTACCTCCCGGATGTCCGGGCGTCGCACACAGCGGCGTCGTTCGTGGCTGGCCGTCGCATTGTGATGTCATAGCGGCAGCCATGTGGCCGGATTTGTGGTCCTAATGATCAGGATATGCGCACTCGGCCAACGAAGTTGGTAACTGAATTGACGGCACGGGTGCGCGTCACGCTCCTAGACGCCGGGGACGTGCACGCGTTGCGCCAGCCACGGCAGCGCATTGGCGAACGCCGTGGCCGCGAACTGCCAAGTGTGGTAGCCGGGATACACGCGCAGCGAACAGCCAATGCCAACCGCGACAGCCGCTGCGCAGAGATCGGGTAATGCGCCCTTCTCCCGGAACTCGTCGGCGTCGTCGTGTCCGCCGAAACCGACAGGCGCGGGATGCTGATCGGGACGGTTCGGCAGATTCTTCGTCTTGTCGTCAGCAGGCTCCTGCGAGTCGTCGAAATAGCCGGCCACGCCGACGTATGGACCATGGTTGGCCATCACCGTTCGCGGGTCGAATACTGCCCACGCATTGGCATCGCCACCATAGAGCCGGCGGATCGTCTGCTGCTTGGTGCCCGAATTCGGTCCGCGGTCACCCCCTATGTCATCGAACGTCTGGAACATCTCGGGGTGCATCACCGTCAGATCGATGGCACAGGTGCCACCCATCGACCACCCGACCACGCCCCAGCTCGCGGCGTTCGATGAAGCACCGAAGCGAGAGACGACGTACGGACGGACGTCCATGGTCAGGTGGTCGGCGGCGTTGCCGCGCGGGCCGTTGACACACTCGGTGTCGTTGTTGAAGCTTCCGCTGGAATCGACAAAGACGAAGACCGGCGCGGCTCCCCCGTGTGCTCGGGCGAAGCTGTCGATCACCCCGATCGCGTTCCCGGTGCGCATCCAGTTTGTCGGATTGCTGAACTCCCCCGCGATCATCATGACGACAGGCAGCGCCGGTGGAGTGGCGCCGCTGAACCACGCGGGTGGCAGGTAGACAAACTCACGCCGGTGCGTGAATCCACTTGCGTCGGAGGGAATGTCGACTGAAACGACCTTACCCGTGTCAGGCCGGGTGTTGCGCATGCCGACAAGTGCGGCAGCATCCGTCTCGTCCGGCAGGGGCCCAGATGTGAGGTCTGCCCACGCACGCTGCACCGTCGGGTAATAGCCGACCCAGCTATTGAGCACGAGCAGCGTGCAAATCGACGTCAGCGGGATGACCGATGTAGCCAGAGTCCGCCGCCACCATCGGGTACCGCGAAAACCCACGATCGCCACCGCCGTGGAACCGGCGAACACTGCCGTCCACACCCATAGCGTGATCGGCGCCGGATCGGAAGCCAGCCCTTGCGCGTTCACGTAAGCGCGGGCCGCAAGCGCGACGACGACGCCAAAGGCCACACAGATGGGTATCCAGAGCGTCCGCCAACGTCGCGTTCGCCATCCGATCGCGGCAGCCAGCACGAGGATCGTCACAATCTCGACGCTCAGCGGCAGCCATCCACCGAGCAGCGAGATCCCATGCCCATATCGGTTGAAATTGGGATCCGGCATCGGCGGCATCGGCGTCGGGACTGGCGGCTCGGGCGTCCCTGAACCGTTGGGCGGCACATCATCAGTATGCGAGCGTTGACTGAGAGAACCCTGGCCACCCGCAACGGAGAGCAAGGACGGCGGAGCCGTGCGCAGTCGCCTCTAGCTGCAAAAATACTGCCCGTTGAGCACACAATTCGACGGTGGGTAGTAGGAACCGCTCAGCACACCTCTTAGACCACCGGTGGCTGAACCACCGGGTGCAATGGTGCGATTCCAGTTCGCGGGGGTGAGAACGTAATGCGTGCCAGATTGGCTAAGGGTGCTGTTCCACGTGTGCGAGACGGATTCGCCCACCGGCAAGTCGAATTCAAGCCGCCAATCGGTCATCGGCACGGTGCTCGAGTTGGTAACGGTGAAGTGGGCGATGAAACCCGTTTGCCACGCATGTGACACCGACAACGTCGCCGCGGCCGCAGCCGCATGAGCTACCGGCGTGATGGCGAGTCCGAGGGTGGTAGCCACCAATGCCGACACGGTCACGTGAAGCGCTGTGCGCCAGCGCTTCACGTAATTGTCCAGTCCGGCCATAACAGCCAACACTAAAGCCAAACAGGCGATATCGGCCCGCGCGTCGCAGGTAGCTGCAGTACCTTTGCTCAACCGAAACCTTCACGAAATTTTAGCCTCGATCCACCCTGAACCACCTAGCGGCGCGTCGAACGCGAACTTGTGGACGGAAAAGGCCAGAATGCCACCCTCATCAGGGATGCGGAGTCGTACAGCCGCCAGCTGACGCACAGCAAACGCCAAGCATTGTGTTTGGGCCAGCGCTCGTACGTTCCAGTCATTAAGGTAGTGCCAGGAAACCCACAGCCTGAAGCCATCGTGCACTGCGGCCGAACGGTGCTCCACGGGTGGCGTGTGGCAATCATGCGAATCGGGAGAGACGTGTCTGCATCAAGTAACGCGTCAACCGACCCGCCGGTGGTGCGACGGCGGGAAGGCCGGCGGGGGTGACCCTGCTCGTCGGCCGCGGCTCCGAGATTCATGCCGTCGAAGCCCTGCTGGATTCGGCAGCCGTCGAGGCGGCAGCGCTGATCATCGAAGGTGAGCCGGGCATCGGCAAGACCACGCTGTGGCACCACGCGATTGCGCGAGCCCGCCAACGAGGAGTGCAGGTGCTGGCCGCACGCGCGAGCGCGGCCGAATCGGTGCTGGCTTACGCCACGTTGGCCGACCTGCTGACCGGCGTCGAGCGGGCACTGTGGGTCGACCTGCCCGCGCCGCAGCGCTATGCGCTCGCAGCAGCGTTGCTCGAAGACTGTGACGGCGTCGAAGACAACAACGGCACAGATTTCGCCGCCGACCCGCGTGCGGTTGGGGCTGCGTTTCTTGCTGTGCTCACCCGGCTAGCTGCCGACGCACCTGTTTTGGTAGGCATTGATGATTTGCAGTGGCTCGACAACTCGAGCGCGGCTGCAGTTGCCTTCGCCATCCGGCGCCTGCCGGATCGGCTGATTGTTGTTACGACCGTACGCACCAATGCTGCGAGTGCCTCCACCAGTTGGGTGCAGCTGACCCGACCGGACAACGTGAGGCGAATCCGGTTGCCGCCGTTGGCGATCGCGGACCTACACGAAGTGCTTACCAGCCAGCTCGAGCATCCCGTCGCGCGGCCGCGCCTATTGCGCATCCATCACATGTCCGGTGGAAATCCCTTCTACGCCCTGGAACTCGCGCGCGAGCTCGATCGGCACGAGTCCGACGCGCAACTCGTCTTGCCGGAGAGCCTCACCGAGCTGATGCGGGGACGGATCGGCCACGTGCACGCGGATGCCGCCGGCGCCCTGCTGGCGATCGCCAGCCTCGCCGAGCCAACCATCAACCTGGTGGCCGCAGCACTCGAACTGTCACCCAGCGACCTCATCGAGCTACTCGGCGACGCCGAGGCACAAGGCGTGGTCGAGATCGCCGGGCAGCGCCTCCAATTCACGCACCCGCTACTGGCCCACGCCGTGCACAGCGCCGCCACGCCTGCCCAACGCCGGTCAACCCATCGTCAGCTCGCCCAGGTCGTGTCCGAACCCGAACTGCGCGCGCGCCACCTCGCGCTGGCCGATCCCCTGGGGCAACCGGCGACGCTGGATGCCCTTGACGCCGCCGCCGACATTGCACGAGCTCGGAGCGCACCTGCCGCGGCCGCCGATCTCCTGGAGCTGGCGATCAACCTCGGCGGTCCAACGCTGCATCGGCGTATTCGCATGGCGCAGTGCCTGTTTGATTCCGGAGATCTGCGCCGCGCGCGTGACGCGCTGGAAGCGGCGATCGCCGAGGCACGCACTGGACGCGATCGCGCCGATGCGCGGCAGCAGTTGGCTATGGTGCGGCTCTACGACGACAGCTTCACCGACGCGACCGAGGCGCTCAAGCAAGCACTCCCCGACTGCGCCGACGATTCGGAACTGCAGATCAGCGTCCTGACCACGTTGGCGTTTACTCAACTGAACTCCGGACAACCAGACAGCGCACTGGCGACGGCCGAGCAGGCTTTCACCGCCGCCCAACGGCTGGGCGAGGCCGGGCTGCTTGACCGGGCCCGCGGCATGCGATCCATCATGCGATTCTTCACCGGCGAGGAGTTGGATCCTGCCGATCTCCAGCATGCCTGGGCGCTCGAGAATGTCGATGACCGAGTGCCGGTAGCGCTTCGTCCCACCGTGCAGAGCGCGTTGTTGCGCGGTTGGACGGGCGACTACGCCACGGCGCGCGCAGAGCTCGACCGTATTGCGGAACGCAGCGCTGCACGCGGCGAGGAGGGCGAGCTCATTTTTCTCGCTTTTCAGGTCACGGTCTTCGACATCTGGCGCGGCGAGCTGGCCCAGGCGGCTGAGACCGCCGGCGAGGCGCTGCGTCGCGCACGGCAACTCGGCGGCCAGGCCGCCAGCTTCATCGCATCGTCACTAGAGGCCGCGGTCGCGGCCTATCAGGGCCGTGTGCAGGATGCGCGTCGCCACATCGACTTAGCTCTGACAGCCGGCGCTGAAAGTGGCTACGTACTCATGATGGGATATGCCACTTCGTTGAGAGGGTTTGTGGAACTTTCGCTCGGCGATCATGAGAAGGCACTCGCATTCCTGGAGCCGCAGTTGCTGATGGTGCAGTCCGATCCCCGCTGCACTGAAATCATCACGGCCGGCTTCCTTCCCGACGCCGTCGAGGCTTTGATCAGCCGTGGCCGCCCTCACGATGCCGAGCCTCTGGTGGTGGCACTTGAGGAGAACGGAGCGCGGTTGGAGCGGCCGTGGATGCTGGCTGTCGGAGCCCGCTGCCGCGCCATGCTGACCGCTGCCGGGGGTGACCTCGATACGGCAGCCGCGCAGGCCCGTCATGCTCTGCATCACCACGATCGACTGGACATGCCTTTTGAACGGGCCAGAACCCTTCTCACGCTGGGCCGATTCGAGCGCCGGCTCCGGCATTGGCGCCCGGCAACCGCTGCGTTCTCCGAGGCACTGAGTCTTTTCGAGAAAGTCGGGACACCGCTGTGGGCCGCGCAGGTGCGGGCCGAGCTCGAACGTGGAACTCCTGGCCGATCCAAGACCTCGGGCCTGACCCCCGCCGAACAACGCGTAGCCGAGCTTGCCGCCGACGGGATGAGCACGAAGGACATCGCCGCGACCTTGTTCATTGCTCGAAAAACGGTTGACACCAACCTCTCTCGCATCTACGCCAAGTTGGGAATCCACTCCCGCATCGAGCTCGTGCACGCGATGAGGAAGACCGGCGCTGACACACCCGACGGCTCTCGACCGCTGGCACCGGATAGTTGAGCCGGGCCAAAGTGTAGTGAAATGCCTGATGGATCAAGGATGGCGACGGGGGTAGCGTATTCCGATGCGATCCGATGACGCAGTGCCGTTGCGGTATCTCGTGGAGTGGTACACCCCGCATCTGCACGGCCGGGCAATTGCCGATATCGCCCAATGCTTGCGACGATCGCTGGACGCCATGCCCACTCCAGCGCATTCGCCGGCGTTGCTCTATGCACTTGAGGTACCGCAGGACGCGTATGCATTCGGCGTATTCAGCGCCGACTCGGCGGATGCCGTCGCCCAGGCGTGCGAGCAGGCCGGGCTGCCGGCCGACCGGGTCAGCGCTGCCGTCGAAGCGCCTAGTGCCCCCTCTGCGTTGTGATCGGGTCCAGGGTGACGCGGCCGCGCCGGATTGTGGTCAGCCTTGGCCGGATCGATCGGGCGTAAATGTAGTAAGACCCCGTATTGGTCGCGGCTTGATTCATCGATAGCGTCGATGCTAGCCGAAATACTCTGCCACACAGTTGAACACGGACACGCCCCATCAGCTTTCCCATCGGGGATCGCGACGAGAAGGATCTTGTCAGACGTAGCGGCAGCAATGGTCGGGGCGTTCACCGCCCCGGGTTCGTTCCAATCTCCGCGCCTCGGAGTCCGCTTCAACCCCTACGAGAAGGGACCAAACACATGACTACCCACGGCTTCAGCGGTAAACGCTCAGCCGCAGCTGCGGCAGGGTTCGTCATCGCGACAGGATGTGTCCCGCTCGCGTTCGCGGACCCACCCGCTTCCAAGAATTACGACAAGCACCTCGCTGTCGATTGCCCTCGGCCCTACAGTCAAACCTGCCCGCCCCGGCAAGGCATTTCGTTTGATTCCAACGGTGACACAAGCGATTCCGTCAACTTCTTCTTCCAGGCCGATCCGAACCCGCCAGCGTGCGCGCCGGGACTGGTAACCCTGTACGTCGACGACCAGCCGGTGGGACCGCCGGAGTTAGTGCAACCCGGTGGTGCGACCAAGGACCACAGCATGCACTTGAAGCAGGGTCCTCATCTGGTAGCAGCGCAAATGCAGGGCACACCGGGTGGCTGCAACACCGGCGCCATGAGTGGCTGGTCGGGCACCTTGTACGTGAACACAGACCAACAGACGACGACGCAGGCGCATCCGCTACCGGCGCCACCGGGGCGACCGCAAGGGCCGCCGCCCGGTGGCACCTTCGCCCCTCCACACTGAGCGCGAAGGGTCTTATTGGGGCACCAGCGGGGCGATCTTTCGAGCGAGATCAACGGCGGCTGAATTGGCTTGGTCTGCTGAGAGTCTCAGCACCGCAACCTGCACAGTGTTCGACCGGTTACCGGCGGCAAATTCGACAGTGCCGCCGCCCATAAGACGCATCCCGTTTGGCGCGGGAACATTCGGACCCGGCAAGCCCGGCTCCCCCGAGGGCAGGGTGTCATTGAGAGCCGTTCCAGGATTACTGATTTGAACAGACACCGATTCCAGGGTTGCGGGGTTTTCCCACGTGCAGTCACCCATGTCGGCCTCTGTGCCCGTCGACTTGCCGTGGACCGTCACCCCCAGCAGCGCCGAAATATCCTGCGGGGACACCATCGAACAAGCATCGATCCGCTTCGCAGCGCGCGCTGGACCCGGTGCCTGCTCCCCCGGCGGCGCACCTGGCCCGCCTGAAGTGGCACTCGGGTTATGGAATTGGCAACCTGCCATCGAGCAGCACAGCGCCAGCGCGGTGACCAGCAACGTCCGCTGCGCGGGGCGGACGGTAAACCGACCACTGAGGGCACCGGGCGACACGATGTGTGAAGTCATAGTGGTTTCCCTTCCTGGGCACAGTTGCATCAGGGATGACGCCCCCACCTGGTGCAACCCTTGAGGAAGCGTCGAAATCAGCACGCACCCAAGGGAAATCGCCCTCGACGCCAGGTCCAGATGCCATCTCTGCTGACGCTATCGGCGAAGACATCGCCAATAAATAGGGCATATCACTACTCTTTCGCCTGAACCGCTTGGATGCCGGCGGCACTGACACCGGTCTGCCGCGAGTTATCAACAGGCCCAATGAGCCGACATCGGTAGGCGTCCAGTCCCTACGCCGGGCAACGTCTTCGCGGACCAAATCTGTAGGAAAACCCCTGATTCGCTGACGGGGGGTCACCAATAGGGTCGATGTTGCAAAGCTAGACAACGAATCGCAAAGCCAGCCAACGAATACGGAGAACGACGATGTCGAGTAACCGGGCAAAGCGGTCAGCGCTGCCTACTTTTTTGGCGATCCTTGCAGCTCTGGGTGGTACCGCCCCACAGTCGGTGGCGTTCGCCGACACCAATAACATCTGCATCCAGGGATACGTTTGGCGCGCGGCCCGCCCCGGAGACGCAGTATGCGTCAGCCCTGGTGTCCGCGACACCACAGCGCAGGAGAATCAGCTTGCTGCTCAGCGGGTTAATCCGAACGGCGGCCCGTATGGACCAGATACGTGTCTTCAGGGTTTCGTCTGGCGCGAGGCGTTCTCCGGTGACCACGTCTGCGTCCCACCAGGCAGCCGGACACAGGCGGCGAACGACAACGCGGCAGCCGCCTCGCGTATCGCAACCAACGCGCCGGCACCTGCACCGTGCGCTCCTAACCCGATTCCTGGTTTGCTCCCAGCAGGCACCGGCCCGTTCTGCTGATCACGGCATACCGTCGAGCGAGGTCATAGATCAGTGCGAGACGAAGTCGCCCCAGACTGCCCCCGAGAGCTGTTGAGTCGTATCGGTCACGAGGCACCAGCCGTTGGTATTGTCTGCACTTTGGATCGGACACGGGCCGTTCAGGGTGACCGCATCGTTTTGTTTGAGGTGTCCGATGATCTTGCCGTTGCCGCCGGGCTTGTCATAGAGGTCCACGTCGCCAGTGATGGTGTGGCTAGGCGGCGGGGTACCGC
>JARLGS010000941.1 GCA_031292695.1 Mycobacterium sp.
ATTTGAGAGCGTGGCGCTAGACTCGCACGCGGACACTGCTGGAGGTCGCCCTCGTGCATATGCGGATCACGCGCCATCTCATCGTCGCGGGGCTCGCCGCGCTCCTCGTGATGCCGGCGCTGCCGGCGGGGGTGGCCGCGGCGACACCGGTAATCACCTGGAACGCCCCAGCGCCGATCACCTACGGGACCGCCCTATCGAGCACACAGCTCGACGCCACGGTTGACTTGCAGGGCTCGCTCGCATATACGCCACCTGAGGGCACAGTTCTTCATTCGGGTTCGAGCCAGACCCTCACGGTCGACTTCACTCCTTCCCACCCTGTTGACGACACCACGGGCACAAGCAGCGTTTCCATTACGGTCAACAAGAAGCAGCTCACCGTCACCGCCAACGACCAGAGCTGGGCCTACGGCACGAGCGAACCGACATTCACCTTCGCCTACGGCGGCTTTGTCAACAACGACACTAGCGCGGTCATCAGCGGCACCCCGAGCTGCACCACGACGGCCACCGCGGCGAGTCAGGTAGGGGATTACCCGATCACCTGTGACGTGACCGGCCTCTCGGCCGCCGACTACACGTTCACTCCGGTTGCCGGGACGCTCCACGTCGTCCAGGCCACCCCAATCCTGACGTGGGCGACCCCCATCGCGATCACCTATGGCACCGCGCTATCCGCGACGCAGCTCGACGCGACGGCCAACGTGAACGGAGCCGTCGTGGACGGTGCCTATGCCTACACGCCTGACGTGGGGACCCTCCTGGATGCAGGGACCCAGAACCTGTCAGTCACCTTCACACCGAACGACGCGACCGACTACACAACCGCGACCGGCAGCACCACCCTCACGGTCAACCAAGTGACGCCAACGATCACTTGGCCCACTCCGGCCTCCATCACCTACGGAACCGCACTCTCGAGCACCCAGCTCAATGCCACGGCGAGCGTATCCGGCACCTTCTCCTACACGCCGGCGTCCGGAACCGTTCCAGACGCTGGGGTCCAGAATCTCTCAGCCACCTTCACCCCGACAGACTCGACCAACTTCACCGCCGCGACCGGCAGCGCCTCCCTCGCCGTGACCCGCGCCCCGCTGTCGATTACCGCCTCGAGCGGCGCGATCACATACGGCAGCCTGGTCCCGGCGATCACCCCGAGCTACGTGGGCCTGGTCAACGGCGATTCCGCCCCGGCCACCCCGCCGTCCTGTTCGACCACCGCCACGAGCTCGTCACCGATCGGCACCTATCCAACGACGTGCTCGGGCGCGTCCGACGCTAACTACCAGATCAGCTACGCAGCTGGCTCCCTTTTCATCGTGCCGCCGAATGCACTTCCCATCCTGACCGTGACCCCCGATCCCAAGACCCGGCCCTTCGGGACGGCGAATCCGGCGTTCACGTACGTGATCTCTGGCCTCCTCGGCAACCAGACGCTCACGACGGCGCAGGTGAGCGGCACTCCCGCGTGCACGACCACCGCG
>JARLGS010000942.1 GCA_031292695.1 Mycobacterium sp.
CGGGCAGGAAACCCGAGTCGATCCACGCCAGGACACCAAGGCCGAGGCCGACAACGCTACCCGTCAGCGCGGCGCGGTACAGGAAGCCACCTCGCCACACGAACGCCGGGACGGTGAGCACACCGTCAGTGTGGCGGCCTCAACACTTCCGCTGCGCCAGAACGGCTAACGTCGGAGCGTGGCTGAATGGTCTGACGCAGACGGTGGCCGGGCGTTCCTGCGGAGTCTGCCGGTGCTCACCGGAGCGGCGGCACAATCGGCTGCTCTACCAGAGCGTCGGCGACAGGTGGGAGGTCAGCAGACTGTGGCCCTAACAGGTCCTAAACCGTGAAGCCCAGCGCGCGCAGCTGCTCGCGGCCGTCGTCGGTGATCTTGTCCGGGCCCCACGGCGGGTTCCACACCCAGTTGAGCTTGAGATCGCTGACCAGGCCGGCTCCCACCAGCGCGGTGCGCGACTGGTCCTCGATCACGTCGGTCAGTGGACAGGCCGCCGAGGTCAGCGTCATGTCGAGCTTGGCGACGGTGCCCTCGTCGCCCTCCTCAAGGCTCAACCCGTAGACCAAGCCCAGGTCGACGACGTTGATGCCCAACTCGGGGTCGACGACATCGCGCATGGCTTCCTCGACGGCGTCCAGCAGTTCCGGGTCGTCTACGACGTTTGCCGCGGCGGTCGTCTCGGGTGTGCCTTCAGTCATCGCTTGTCCTCCACGTCGGTGCCGACGGATGCCAGCACAGTGTCTGATGCGCTCGCCTGCGCGAGCGCGGCGTCTGTCTCGCTCGCCTCCGCAAGCGCGGCCTTGAATGCCGTCCAACCCAGCAGCGCGCATTTCACCCGGGCCGGATACTTGGCGACACCGGCGAACGCGATGCCGTCACCCAGCACATCCTCGTCCCCGTCGACGTTGCCGCGCGAGGAAATCATCTCGGTGAACGCCGCGACCGTCTTGAGCGCATCTCCGACGGTCTGTCCGATCACCTGATCGGTCAACACCGAGGTGGACGCCTGACTGATCGAGCAGCCCTGGCCGTCGTAGGAGATGTCGGTGACAGTGTCGCCATCGGCCGACAGTGCGACCCGCAAGGTCACCTCGTCGCCGCACGTCGGGTTGACATGGTGCACCTGCGCGCCGAACGGCTCGCGCAGGCCGCGGTGGTGCGGGTGCTTGTAGTGGTCCAGGATCACTTCCTGGTACATCTGTTCCATTCTCATGCGGAATCACGCTCAAAAAATTCGATGGCACGCTTGACGCCGGCGATCAACCGGTCGACCTCGTCGAGGGTGTTGTACACCGCGAACGATGCGCGGGCGGTCGCAGCGATACCGAAGCGCCGGTGCAGCGGCGCCGCGCAGTGGTGGCCAACGCGGACCGCGATGCCTTCGTCATCGAGCACCTGGCCGACGTCGTGGGCGTGGACGCCATCGAGCACGAAGCTGACCGGCGAGCCCCGGTGCTCAGTGCTGGTCGGTCCGATGATCCGGACCTGCGGGATCTGTGCCAGGCCCGCCAGGGTGGCGGCCACCAGTTCCGCTTCGTGAGCTTCGATCGCAGCCATGCCGATCTCACTCAGATACCTTGCAGCTGCGGCTAATCCGACCACCTGCGAGGTCATCGGGGTACCCGCTTCGAACCGCTGCGGAGCCGGCGCGTAGGTCGCCGTTGCCATCGTGACGGTCTCGATCATGGACCCGCCCGTGAGAAATGGCGGCAGCGCATTCAGCAGCGCACGCCGCCCGTACAACGCGCCGATTCCCGTGGGCCCCAGCATCTTGTGACCGGAGAACGCCGCGAAATCGACGTCGAGAGCGTGGAAATCCACCGGCTGATGCGGCACCGACTGGCAGGCGTCCAACACAGTGAGCGCACCGACGGCCTTGGCCCGCGACACCAGTTCGCCGACCGGCGCGATGGCTCCGGTGACGTTCGAATGGTGGGTGAAGGCAACGACTTTCACACGCTCGTCGAGCTGAAGTGAATCCAGATCGATGCGACCGTCGTCGGTCACGCCGTACCAGCGCAGCTCGGCACCGGCCCGGCGGGCCAGCTCCTGCCAGGGAATGAGGTTGGCGTGGTGCTCCAGCTCGGTGGTGACGATGACGTCGCCCCGCCCGACCGCACGGTCAAACCGGTTGTCCCCGAACGCATACGACACCAGGTTAAGTGCCTCGGTGGCGTTCTTGGTGAACACCAGCTCGTCGTCGTCGGCGCCGACGAAGGCAGCAATGTCCGCGCGGCCCTGCTCGTACGCGTCGGTGGACTCCTCCATCAGTTGGTGCGCACCACGGTGAACAGCGCCATTGGAGGTGCTCAGGAAATGCCGCTCGGCGTCGAGCACTTGCAGCGGTTTCTGCGATGTGGCGCCGGAATCCAGGTACGCCAATTGATTCCCGCCGCGCATCACGCGGTCGAGGATCGGGAAGTCGCCCCTGATCCGCGTCAGATCAAGATCAACTGACGCTGTCACCGTTCTGCTCCTCCCGTCCGCACCACCGTCATGCCCCTCGCGTCCGCGCTATCTCAGGCTCCGGCGGCGGCTTGGGTGTAGCGCTCGTAGCCGTGCTCCTCGAGCTCGTCGGCCAACTCCGGACCACCGGAGGTGACGATCCGGCCGTCGAAGAACACGTGCACGAACTGCGGATGGATGTAGCGCAGGATGCGGGTGTAGTGGGTGATCAGCAGCACGCCGCCGTGCTCGGCCTCGGCGTACCGGTTGACGCCCTCGGACACCACGCGCAGGGCATCGACGTCCAGGCCGGAGTCGGTCTCGTCGAGGATGGCGATCTTCGGCTTCAGGAGGCCCAGCTGCAGAATCTCGTGACGCTTCTTCTCGCCGCCGGAGAATCCTTCGTTGACGCTGCGCTCGCCGAACGCCGGGTCGATGTCCAGCTCGGACATGGCGGTCTTGACCTCTTTGACCCACGTCCGCAGCTTGGGGGCCTCCCCGCGAACAGCAGTGGCTGCGGTTCGCAGGAAGTTCGACATCGACACACCAGGCACCTCGACCGGGTACTGCATGGCCAGGAACAGGCCCGCGCGAGCCCGCTCGTCCACGCTCATGGCCAGCACGTCCTCGCCGTCCAGGGTGATCGAACCCGAAGTGACGGTGTATTTGGGGTGGCCGGCGATCGCGTAGGACAGCGTCGACTTGCCGGAACCGTTGGGGCCCATGACCGCATGGGTCTCCCCTGACTTCACGGTCAGGTTGACACCCTTGAGGATCGGGATGTCGCCGCCGTCGGGTGCGGTGACCGAGACGTGCAGGTCCTTGATTTCCAGCGTGGTCATGAGTTGTTGCGTCCTTCAGTCAGTTCAAGTTCGTGTTCGATTGCGGCGGTGAGGCGGTCGCGGACTTCCGGCACGGCGATCTTCTGGATGATCTCGCCGAAGAAGCCCCGCACCACCAGACGGCGGGCCTGGTCCTCGGGAATGCCGCGGGCCCGCAGGTAGAACAGCTGCTCGTCGTCGAAACGTCCGGTGGCACTGGCGTGCCCGGCACCGGCGATCTCGCCGGTCTCGATCTCGAGGTTGGGCACCGAGTCGGCGCGGGCGCCGTCGGTCAGCACCAGGTTGCGGTTGACCTCGAAGGTGTCGGTGCCGGTGGCCGCGGCCCGGATCAGCACATCGCCGATCCACACCGTGTGGGCATCGGGCTTCTTCGAATCCGGATCCCCTTGCAGCGCACCCTTGTACAGCACGTTGGAGCGGCAGTTCGGCTGCGCGTGGTCAACCAGCAGGCGCGACTCGAAGTGCTGGCCGTCGTCGGCGAAGTACATGCCGAGCATCTCGGCGTCGCCGCCGGGCGCCAGGTAACGGGTCCGCGACGTCAGCCGCACCACGTCGCCGCCGAGCGTTACCGCGACGTGCCGCAGCACCGCGTCCTTGCCCAGCGTCGCGTGGTGGGTGCTGACGTGCACGGTGTCGTCGGCCCAGTCCGCGATGGACACCACCGTCAGTCGCGCGGCGTCACCGACGACGAATTCGACGTTGTCGGCATAGGTTCCGCTGCCGCGCTGGTCGATCACCACGACCGCTTCGCCGAGTTCACCGACCCGCACCTGCAGGTGGCCATACGCGACGGCGCCTTCGCCGGGACCGGCGATGGTGATCTCGATCGGCTCAGCGACCTGAACGTCACGACCGACGGACACCACAGTCGCCTCGGTGAACGACGAATATGCCTGTGCGGCAACACGGTCCGCGGGCGCCCCACCCTGGCCCAGTCGCTCGTCGTCGCGACCCACAGTCTCGACAGTGACGCCGTCACGCACACCGACCTCGATCCGCGCACTGCCGGTGGCAGTCGCGGATCCGTCGTGCAGGCCGTGCAGGCGCTTCAGCGGGGTGAACCGCCAGAGCTCGTCCCGGCCGCCAGGCACCTCAAAAGCATTGACGTCAAAGGACGTAAACAGCTCACCCTTGTTGGCGACGATGCCCTCCATCGCCTCAGTCAGATTCGAACTCACAGATCTCTTCCTGTCGCTTCGCTCGCCCGCACTAGCCGACCGCGCCTTCCATCTGCAGCTCGATCAGCCGGTTGAGCTCGAGCGCGTATTCCATTGGCAGTTCCTTGGCGATGGGCTCGACGAAGCCGCGCACCACCATCGCCATGGCCTCGTCCTCGGTCAGTCCACGGCTCATCAGATAGAACATCTGGTCCTCGCTGACCTTCGACACCGTGGCCTCGTGGCCCATGGTGACGTCGTCCTCGCGGATGTCGACGTACGGGTAGGTGTCGCTGCGGCTGATCGAGTCAACCAGCAGCGCATCGCATTTCACACTGGAACGCGAACCGTGTGCACCCTTGTTCACCTGAACCAGGCCCCGGTAGGACGTCCGGCCACCGCCGCGCGCCACCGACTTGGACACGATGTTGCTCGACGTGTTGGGCGCCAGGTGCAGCATCTTGGCGCCGGTGTCCTGATGCTGGCCCTCGCCGGCGAATGCCACCGAGAGCACCTCCCCCTTGGCATGCTCGCCGGTCATCCAGACCGCCGGGTACTACATGGTGACCTTCGAGCCGAAGTTGCCGTCCATCCACTCCATCGTGGCGCCGGCCTCGGCGCGCGC
>JARLGS010000943.1 GCA_031292695.1 Mycobacterium sp.
AAGGGTGTTCTGCAGATCGGTCTGCAGGCGCAGTTCGACGCCGCCAGCTATTTTGAAAGCAACACCAGCGTCAAGCGCACCGGCACTGACCTGGGCGACGGCGTCAACGCCCGCCGTATCCGCATCCCGTTCGTGTTCAAGTACGGTGATTTCGTCGCCAACGTGACCCCCGATTTCGGCGGTGGCACCGATGGCCGTCAGAACTCGCAGTACCTGTACGAAGCCAACCTGAACTACAGCCCGTCGCAGGTGAAGGGCCTGACCGCCTCCGTCGGTTATCTGCAGCCCAACATCAGCCTGCAGGACGCGTCCAGCTCCAACGACTTCCTGTTCATGGAACGTCCGGCCATCATGGACATCGAGCGTAACATCGCGGCGGGCGACGCCCGCGCCGCGGTCGGCGCCAAGTACTTCCAGGATCGCTTCTTCGTGTCCGGTTACCTGACCGGCCAGTCCTATGGCGGTCAGTCCACCACGTCGGCCACCACCACCATCACCGGCAGCACCGCGTCGACCTCCATCTCCACCACCTCGGCGTCCAATGGTCAGCAGACCGCCGCCGTCGTCCGTCTGGCCGGTCGTCCCCTCTATGACGCCGACTACGACGTGCACGTGGGCTTCAGCGGGTCCAAGGTGTTCTCGATGAACCAGAACGATGCCAATCGTCTGAATCAGAACATCTCGTTCGCCGTGCAGCCGGAACTGCGCGTTGACACCAACAAGCTGGTCAACACCGGCAACATCTCCGCCACCGGCGTCAGCACCTGGAACCCGTAACTGGGCCTGCGCTACCAGAACTTCCTGGTGCAGGCGGAATACGTCGAGGTCAAGGTCAATCGCCAGCATCAGGCCAGTGCCGGCGCTGCGACGCCTGATCTGACCTTCTCCGGTGCTTATGTCGACGCCGCCTGGGTGATCACCGGTGAAAGCCGTGCTTATCAGACCTCTCGCGGTGGTTTTGGTGGCGTGAAGCCGGATCATCCGTTCAACCTGGCAACCGGTGACTTCGGTGCCTTCGAACTGGCGGCCCGCTACAGCGAGATCAACCTGAACGACCATGTCCAGCGCT
>JARLGS010000944.1 GCA_031292695.1 Mycobacterium sp.
CAACCAAAAACCGGCACGCCGCGGACACGCGGGGCGGGCCGCTGATGCTTACGATGGCACCGACTCTGCCGCCGCCGGGGCTGTCGCACGCGTGCGACGTCTACGGGTCGTCGTTGTTGGTGCTGCCGGACTCAAAGGTCGGCGCGATCTCGACGCGAGCGTCATTGTGCACCCAGGGTGACATGACTCAGGCGCTGCTGTATGCCACCGTCACGGTTGTGGGAACCCATGCGGCGGTGTGGATTTCGCGTGCCTGATCAACCGGGGCCCACCGAATGGGGGGCCACGCCCGGCGTCGGGCCGTGGCCGGGTGAGCTGCCCGACGACCCGCGGTTCGACCCGGAGTTGTTGCGGGACGGCGACACTCGTAACGTCGTCGACGCCTACCGGTACTGGACCCGCGAGGCGATCATCGCGGACATCGACGACCGCCGGCACCCGCTGCACATCGCGATCGAGAACTTCGGCAACGACGCCAACATCGGTGCGGTGGTCCGCACCGCGAACGCATTCGCGGTGGACACCGTGCACATCGTGGGCCGCCGGCGGTGGAATCGCCGGGGCGCCATGGTGACCGACCGGTATCAACGGCTCAGGCATCACGACACCACTGCTGAGCTACTGGCATTCGCCGATGACCACGGGCTGACCCCGGTGGCTGTCGACAACGTGCCCGGATCGGTGCGGCTGGAGCAGACCGAGCTGCCGCGCGCGTGCCTGTTGATCTTCGGGCAGGAGGGGCCGGGCATCACCGACGACGCCAAGACGGGTTCGATGATGACGGTGTCCATCGCGCAATTCGGTTCGACCCGCAGCATCAATGCCGCGGTGGCCGCCGGGATCGCCATGCATAGCTGGATCGCTCAACATGCCGGACTCGATCGGGCCTGGTAGGGCAGGATGGTCCGCATGGATCAGCTTTGGGCTAACCGTGCGGCCAGTGCTGAAACGGCCGTGTTCAATCGACATCTCCGGCGCCTGTGGGGGCTGCCCGGCACTCAGCTGGCAGTGGTGGCCTGGCCGTCGACGCGCGCCGACCGGCTGTTCAAGAGCTGGGATTACTGGTGGCAGGCGCACGTGCTGGACTGCCTGGTCGACGCGCAGGTGCGCGACCCGCAGGAGTACCGGGTCGACCGCATCAAGCGCCAGATCCGTGGACATCGACTGCGTAACACCGGATCCTGGGTCAACAGCTACTACGACGACATGGCCTGGCTGGCGCTCGCACTGGAGCGGTCCGGTCGGCTGGCGGGGGTGGCGCGGCCCAATGCACTCAAGACCCTGGCCGACCAGTTCCTCGGTGCCTGGGTGCCCGAGGACGGCGGCGGCATCCCGTGGCGCAAGCAGGACCAATTCTTCAACGCCCCCGCCAACGGCCCGGCCGGCATCTTCCTGGCTCGCCACGACCGGTTGCGCCGGGCCCAGCAGATGGCCGACTGGATCGATGACACGCTGATCGATCCCGAGACTCACCTGGTGTTCGACGGCATCAAGTCCGGTTCGCTGGTCCGCGCGCAGTACACCTATTGCCAGGGCGTGGTGCTGGGCCTGGAGGTGGAATTGGCTGCGCGCACCGGGGATCCGCGCCATGGCGAGCGGGTGCGCCGGCTGGTGACCGCGGTGCGCGATCACATGGCGACCGACGGCGTGATCAAGGGTGCCGGCGGCGGCGACGGTGGACTGTTCGGCGCCATCCTGACGCGCTACCTGACGTTGGTGGCCACCACACTGCCCGGGGACTCTGAGGAGGACGAGGCGGCCCGGTCGATGGCCCGCGAGCTGGTGCTCAGCTCCGCGCGGTCGGCGTGGGATTACCGGCAGTCGGTCGATGGCATCCCGTTGTTCGGGGCGTTCTGGGATCGCGCCGCGGAACTGCCGAAGGCTGACACGGAGGCGGCGAAATCTGTTGATGGCGCAGTGAATTCGTCAGAGATTCCGGAGCGTGACCTGTCGGTACAGGTGGCCGGCTGGATGCTGATGGAAGCGGCGCATGCGCTGGGCGCCGATGAGCCGGCCGACGAGGTGTGAGCGCGGGTTACTTCGGCGCCAACGACGGGCAGTATGCGTAGACGGCCAGCCCGCCGAACTTGACGATGTCCTTGTCGGACAGGTTGGAATTCTTCTTCAGATAGCCCAGCGCGGCGTTGACGCCGCCGCCGCTGAGTGCGTTGCAGGTGCCGTGCGCCAGGGTGAGGGCAGTACTGTCGGCCATGCTGAGGCCTTTGTCATGCATGGCCTTCAAGAACATCGGGTCGACCTGGTTGTCGGCGCGGGCCGGCACGGCGATCGCGATGGTGGCCACCACGGACGAGATCGCAGCGAGCGTGGCTGCTGTTCTTGTGGGTTTCATCCGCGTCCCCTGTGTATCGGTCGATTTGCTGCCAGGGTACGCGAACCGCGGCACTCCGGTGGCTGTGTTGTCGCAACGGGTAACGGAGCGGCGACCGGCGGAGCGTGACCGACCTAGATCAACAACCAGAGTCCGATGACGATGTACACCAACGGAACCAGCCAATGCCCCCACTCCTTGATGATGTCGACGACCCGTCGGTGCGATACCAGTAGCGCGCCGGCCGAACACCACAACGCAACGGCTGTCGCGAACACCACGAGGGTGACCACGAGTGCCGCCGTGGATTGAGCGGCGAACACCGGCGTGTACGCCAGGACGTTGTCACCGCCGTTGGCCACCGTGATGCCGACAATTCCAGCCAGACCGGTCGCGCCGACCATCGGCACCTGATCGTTGGATCGTCGGGCCCGCACCGCCAGGGCCAGCCGATAGAGGCCGAGTGACAACGGGATAAGGCCAAGCAGCCCAACCCATTCCGCGTGAATCAGGGTCAAGCCGCGGGACGCGGCCAGTGAGATCGACACCAGCACAGCCATCCCCAGGTACTGCCCGGCCCAGATCTGCCAGCGCCGTGGCCGGCCCTCGGCGGCGTGGGAGATGTTCAGCACGCTGAGCACCACCAGGTCGTCGACGTTGGTCCCGGCGAACAGCCCGACGGCAGTGGCGGCGGTCTGCAATGTCGAGGCCATGCCGAGCACCCTAGACGGACGTTGTCGGACCGGGAATTTATGCACGGACGTCAGCGTCATATAGTTAGACGCGTTTATTACTTATTGCATTGTTTTGATTTCTTTGATTTCGGAGGTTGGCCACGGCCACGTTTAAGAAGATTGCGTCGACAACAGCACTTGCCACAGGCCTCGGAGCTGCGGTTTTGGGCATCAGTTCGGGTATTGCCAGTGCCTCGCCGGCTACCGATCCGGCGGTCATCCCGATGGATCACGGTTGGGGCTGGGGTCACGGTGGCGGGGACTGGAACGACCACCGCGACTGGGACAACCGCGGCTGGGACAACCGCGGCTGGGGCGGCCCCGGTCCGGGCGTCTACATCACGCCGCCGTGCGTGAGCGGCCCGCTCGGTTACGTCACAGTCTGCGCGTAAGCCCTTGGAGAGTCCGGTCCCGGGTCGTGAGTAGCGGCCCGGGCAACTGGCCCGGCGTCGGCACACATGCCAAGGTGGTTGCTCATGACCACGCCGACGCTGGGCACGGTGTTACGCGAATGGGGCACCATCGGATGTATCGGATTCGGTGGGCCGCCCACTCACATCAAACTGCTGCGCAGCCTGTGCGTTGATCGGCATCGCTGGATAGGCGCGACCGAGTTCGAAGATGCGATTGCCACGTGCAATCTGCTGCCCGGGCCGGCGTCGACTCAGTTGTCGATCTACTGCGCCTGG
Source organism: Mycobacterium sp. (assembly GCA_031292695.1). Lineage (GTDB taxonomy): Bacteria > Actinomycetota > Actinomycetes > Mycobacteriales > Mycobacteriaceae > Mycobacterium. The sequence goes on from JARLGS010000944.1 coordinate 3,753, forward strand.
CGGGTGCGGGGCCGCCTCGGTGCGTTGGTCGGTGGCGTGGCCTTCATTGTGCCGGGCTTGATCGTCATCCTCGCGCTGGCCGCGCTGTTCCTGGCCAGTGCGCCGCCGCGGTGGGTGCTCGCTGCCGGCGCGGGCGCCGGTGCTGCAGTAGCCGCGGTCGCGGTGCACGCGGGTGCCGCTCTGATCCCGGCCAGTTGGCAGCGCCGCGCAAGTTCCATCCGTTGGTCGGCCTACCTCGTCCTGGGCGCCGCCGCGGCGGCCACCCTCGGCCCGTGGCTGGTCCTGGTGCTGTTGGGTTGTGGCGTAATGGAATTGGTGTGGACAACCGCCCTGCCCAGGTCTGGTACCCGCAGCATGCCGATACTGGCACTGCACTCGTTGACGCTGGGCACGTTGGGTTCCCTGTGCTGGGTGGCGTTGAAAGTCGGCGCACTGTCCTACGGCGGCGGATTCGTCATCATCCCCCTGATGCAGGGCGACGCCGTCGACCACTACCACTGGATGTCCGGACCGCAATTTCTCAATGCCGTTGCACTGGGCCAGATCACCCCGGGCCCGGTCGTCCAGACGGTCGCTGTGGTCGGCTACGCCGCGGCAGGATTGACCGGCGGAATTCTGGCCTCGATGGTCGCCTTCAGCCCGTCGTTCCTGTTCATCCTGTTCGGCGCCAGGCACTTTGATCGCATCCGCAGCAACGTCCGGGTGCGGGCCTTCCTGGATGGTGCCGGTCCGGCCGCGATCGGCGCGATTCTCGGTTCGGCTGTGCCACTGGCCCGGTCGATCACCCAGCCGTGGCAGTACCTGATTCTGGTCGCCGCACTGGTCGCGTTGTTCGCCAGGTTGAACGTGGTGGTCACGCTACTGCTGGCGGCGGTGGCCGGGGCGCTCGCAATCACCGTGTTCGGTGTGCCGCTACCGCATTGAGTGGGCGCGGTCAGCAGCAGTTCGGATCGAGCACCCGGCACAGCGCGGCGAGGGCATCGCGGCGTGGCGTGTGGTGCACGTTCATGCCCTGTCGCTCGGAGTTGACGAACCCGGCGGTACGGAGTTGGCCGAGGTGGTGGCTGACGGTGGATTCAGCCAAACCGACTACTGTCGCGAGGGATCCGGTGGTGCAGGGTCCCTCGCAAGTGAACAGCAGTGACATCAACTTGACGCGAACCGGGTCGGCGAGTGCCTTGAGTCGCATCGCCAGGTCGAGTGACTCGGCGTCGTCTGCCGGCGCCGCGGCCACCGGACGGCAGCGCAGGGGCTCGGTCATGTCGATCACGGGCAGCGCCTTGGGCATGTACGAGATGTTACCCAGCGTGTTGACATATGTCGAAAGGGTGCGGAGAACTGGCGCATCGAGAATTTCGGCTAGGCGAGGCTGCCCGGCACGCCACCACGCTGCACTGCAAGACCACCGCCACCGCTGCACAGAAGAAGCTGGCGCGGACCTCATTGTCGAGCCGGTGGGTGACCCGGACCGGTTCGAACGCATGGTGCGTGCCGTGCGGGACCTGGCCGGCCGGTACGAGATGATGCCCTGAGCCGGGTGATCAGTCGGTGCGCGTCCACAGGCAGTAACCAGAGAATTCGACCGAGTACGCGACCGGTGCCACATCGAAGGACACCGGCTGGCCTGGTGCGCTTTCGGACACCGTCGGCGGGCTGACCACGCCGGCGCTGACCACCGCGCGTTGTTGCGCGCGGCACGTGGTCGACGGGTCCAACGGGGTGCCGGTCCAGAAGCCGGACAACAGGTTTGGATTCCGCAGCCCCTGGCCGTGCAGTGCGACCACCGGGCCGGTGCTCAACCACCGGTCGCTGGGGTCGGCGGGCATCGCCACCGGCTGCCATCGGCCGTCATGGCACCGCAACGGGGTATTGGCTCCCGACACGGGCGCCGGCGTCCCCGGCATGGTGGTGGCTTCGGCAGCCGCCGACGGACACGGCTGATCCTGTTGCGGTGCAGCGGGATCAGCCGTGGCAACGGGGGCCAGTGCGGTCGTCAGTCCGACGGCGGCGGTCAGTATGGTCGCGCGAATCATGGCTAAACCTTGGTCAGGTCGGTCTTCATCAGCATCACGTTGTAGTCGCTCCACAGCGACAGGTTCCAGTACAGGTCGGTGCCGGTGCCCAGGGTGGACGGCGACCACGGGTCCATCATGGGTGCGTAGATCCCGCCGTTCTGTTGCGGCATCAGCACGCTGGCCGACGACCACGTGCCTTGCGGACTGTCGGCGGTGCGCAGCACGACGTTGTTGAACTGGTCGGCGTAGAGCGTGACGTACTTGCCCAGGGTTTTGTTGTACTGCACGGACAATTCGCCGACGTTGTTGCCCGCCTGGGCAATGCCGCACGCACCGGTGTCCTGGCCGAACACCGGGGTGGCCATCGACGGATCGTTGTACCAGCCGGCCTGCGTTGCGCCCCAGCCGAAGAACCAGCCCGGATTGCCCTTGTTGTAGTACTGGTACTTCGAGGTGTCCAGGATGTCGGCCTGGGCGACGCGCGAGACGTAGGCGGCTCCGCCGCGGCCGTTCGGCGTCCCGTATTCGTATACATATCCATCACCGGGACGCACCAGTGCCGCCTGCTGGAAATTGCTGTTGCCGCCCCAGTTTTGCCGGATGCTCTGTGGTGCGACCGTCCAGTTCTCCCCGTTGTCGGTTGAGTAGGCCATCCCCGAGTAGTTGGTCGTCCATTGGCCGGGTGAACCCCACTGCTGTACTGACATGAAGCTCAGGTACTGGGTGGCGCCGAACTGGGTACCCGGCGTCGGCACCGAGATGCCGGCGGTCGGAATCAGGGTCACGCCGGTGGGAAGGCCGGCCGGAAGTCCCGACGGCAGAATGATCTGGCGGGCGGTGGTCGGGCTCGATAACGGGGCTCCGCCGAACATGTTGCCGTTGAACCACTGGCCGTCCGGGATCGAAATGCCATTGGCGAGGTTGGTGGTCGACGTGCGGAACAGGACGTTCGACAGCCAGGTGCCGGTCATGTTGGGACCGCTGAAGGTGTCGCCAAAGGCCATGAGCACCTGGTGTTCGTCGATCGGGGTACTCGGATTGTCGGCAATTCCGTTGTCCCACATGGTGCCGACGTCGGTACCCCACACACCGAACCGGCTGAGGGTGTTGTTGGGATCGAAGTTTCCGGTGACCCAGTTGACGAAACTCGTTGACGGACTGAGCTGTTGGCCCGGGGTGGGGAACGCCGGCGGCGGGTTGGTCGCTGCCGTGATCGTGGCCGCGGTGGCCGCGGTCACGGCTGTCAGCGCGGTCGGAGCGGAGGCCAGCAGTTGAGTCGTGGTGGTGAGGACGGCGGCCGGGGTCTGCGGCTGGAACGCCGTCATGAGGTTGTCGAACTCGCGCCGAGCGAAGGCGAGCACGGTCCACGCCAACGTCGGCGCGGTCGGACTGCCATTGGGGTTGAAGGCCCAATTCAGCACGCTGGAAACGGCTTTTACCACCGCTTCCACCGGGTTCAACGGCCCGGTGGTGGTGGGCGCGGCAACGCTGGGGGAGACCAGGCCGGTCGCTGCGGCGGTGACCGGTGAGGCGACAGGCAGCGTGGCGGTCGCCGGTGCCGTCGAGACAGCCGCGGTGGGCAGTTTCAGGGTCACCGGGTTGGTGGCGGCGGTGGTGACCGGCTTGGGGCTTTGGGGCACCGGCTTCGATACTTCAGCGACAGGCTTGGGTGTGGTTTCTGCCGCCTGCCGGGGCCGCTTCGGCGTTTTCGGGACGTCAGTGGTGCCGGGCAGGGAGGCTGTTGGGGTGGAAGGTTTCTCGGTGCCGGAGCCGGTGCCGGTGCCGGAGCCGGCGGTCTTCGGTCGATCACTGTGGCCGTGCCCAGTGGTCTGCGGGGTGTCGCCGGCGGAGGACTTGGGGGAGGAGTTCGGTGAACCGGCGGAATCGGCCGCTGAGCTTGTCGACGAGCCCGTGGTGTGGCCCGAGGACGCGCCGCCGTCTGACTGGTCAGCCCACGCGACGCCGTGACCGGTTGCGATCGCGGATCCGATGCCGAGCGCGATGGCGAGCCTGCCGACCCGGCCGACATATCTGGCAGCTCCCATCGTGTACCTCCTGTCGTTCCCGACCAATGTCAATGGAACAACATGGATTCGCGCGGCGGAGGGATTTGCGCAGGGTGGGTCCTGCCGGGTTGAGGTCAGTCGGTCAGGCCGGCCTGGCGTAAGGCGTCCTCGTACAGCTTGATGGCGTGGTCGATGCCCTGACCGACCCAGCCGTCGACGAATGTCACCCGGTCGGCGACCAACTGCACTCCGGTGGCCCATCGCTCGAAATCTGCAGCGCGGCGCAAGGTATCGATCTGTCCGCGCGAGCCCTGGATGAGGACGAAGCCGCCCAGCTCGGTGCTCTGCGGTCGCAGGATCGTGATGTCGAACCGTTCGATCCGGCCGTCGTCGGTGAGTTCCTGCAAGTAGCCGCGGGCCCTGCGCAACGCATCGAGAGCTTTGGTCTCACGTCCACGGCTGGGTAGTCCCCATGCGATCCAGATTCCGGCTTCGGACATGGTGCTCCTCGCTGCGGGTTGGGGCTGTGCGGCACTGAATGTAATGGCCTGGCGGAAGAATCGCCGCGAAACCGCCTTCGGGTAGCGAGGCCTGGGCCAGACGAAGGCGGGGCAGGATCGCGAAACGCGATCCTGCCCCGGGCGATCGGGTCTTTCACGTCTAGCAGGGGGCGCCGGGCGGCGTGAAGTAGGGCACGCCTTAGACTGTGTAGCAAGGAATTTCGCCGGGCACGTACGGCACACGGGCGGACGCGACGGCCGCTCCGACGGCGACGTCGCCGGCGATGTTGGTGCAGCCGCCGGCGGCGAAGTGCCGGCCGTCGGCGCCGGCGCAGACGTCAGCGCCGGCCGCGGGCGCCACCAGCAGGGGGCTGACCGCCAGGGCGGCGGCCATCTGCGGGACGGACAGCAGCGCTGTGGAGCGTGTGGTCATGGTTGTCCTTGGGTGTGGAGAGATGAAAATGGGCGAATTGTAACGCGCGTCAATAATGTGCGGCGGGTTATGGCTGGCATCGAAGTAGACCGATCGGTATATTTTTGATTGAAGGTGTTGCTGCGCTGCGTGATCTGCGCGGCATATTCGGCCCACCACCATGGAGAAAATTGTGGCTGTACACAGCGAAAAGGCGCGCAGAAGATTCCGGGTGATTCGGGCTTTTGGTCGGTACGTGCTCAACCCAACGATGCGCGGGCTGGTCCGGGTAAGTGCCGTCAGCCCAGCTCACGTCAGCGAGCTGGAGACTGTTGGTCGCAAGACGGGCCAATCGCGCCGCGTCCCGGTATCGCCGATTTTCGATGAAACTGGTGCGTGGATCATTTGCGGCCACGGCACGCTGTCCGGCTGGGGTGCCAACATCGCCGCGAACCCGAACGTTCGCATCCAACAGGGAGATCGCTGGCGATCTGGCGTCGCGACCTTCGTGCCAGACGACGACGTTGACTCGCGCGTCCGTCGGGCCGGCGCACTCGGGCCGAAAATCGCGGCCCGCGGAACGGCTCCCGTGACCGTACGCGTCGAGTTCGTCGAACCGACTGGGGCTGAAGCGACGACCTGACGCTTGACCGGCGCCGCGCGCCGGTTGAAGTGTGGAGCCCCCTGTCAGGATTGAACTGACGACCTTCGCTTTACAAGAGCGGTGCTCTACCACTGAGCTAAGGAGGCATGGCGGTCCGAAACCGCCACGAATACTAACCTGCCGGGGTCGAATCGATGGATCCCGGCTGGTCACGACCGTTCTCATCGATGACTCGTTGCGAAGCCACCCGCGCGGCCGCCCGCTTGCCGCGCTGACGGCCCAGCGGAATACGGCCGGCGATGTTGCTCAACGGGTTCACCGCTTCGTTCAGCACCAACACCGCGTCATACAGCTTGTCGACGGTCGGGGCCAGACCGGCGAGGGTATCGGCCACGTCGGCGAGTTTGAGCAGCGGACTGCTCTCCGACGCCAGGACGTCGAGCAGGCCGTTCTCGGCCAGCAAGCGATCGACCAGGCCGCCCGGTGCGACGACGCGCGACAACGGGCCGTCTTCGCTGGTCATCCGGTCGAGCAGGCCGTCTTCGCCGATGACCTGCTCAACCAGGGCACCGGGCTGCAGTGCCCGGGTGATCGGGCCGTCGTCCGCGCTCAGCCGGTCCAGTAGGCCGCCCTCCGCAGTTAGTTTGTCGGCGATGCCGTCCGGTGCGAGGGCCCGGTTGAGTGGGCCCTGGTCGGCGGTGAGCCGGTCCAGTAGACCGCCCTCGGCGCCGAGTCGGTCGATGACGCCACCGGGCGCCAAGGCCCTGGTGATCGGGCCGTTCTCGGCGGTCATCCGGTTAACCAGGCCTTCTTCGCCAAGGACCTGGTCGACGATGCCGTTGGGCTGTAGGGCGCGCGTGATGGGGCCGTTGTCGGCGGTGATCTGGTCGAACAGGCCGCCCTCGGCGCTCAGTTTGGCGGCCAGGCCGTCCGGTGCGAGGGCCCGGTTGAGTGGGCCCTGGTCGGCGGTGAGGCGGTCCAGCAAGCCGCCTTCGGCGCTGAGTTTGTCGACGATGCCACCGCGCTCCAAAGCCCTCGTGACGGGTCCGTCGTCGGCGACCAGCCGGTCCAGCAAGCCGCCGTCGGCCGTCAGTTGGTCGACGAGGCCGCCTGGCTCCAGCAGCCGGTTCAGCGGACCGCTGGGCGCCAGGGCCCGTCCCAGCGGCGCGTCATCGTCCATCAGGCTGGCCAGCCGGTTGATCCGTTCCAATGCGTCGTCGAAGCCGAATATGCGGCTCACGGGGTTTCCGGATGACCTCGCCGGACTGCGGGGCAAACTTTGGTCGCCCCCGCTGAGGCTGCGCTGCACTGCATCGACGGTTTCGCCGGCGATGTCGAGACCAACGCTGGCGACCGCGCGGGTGAACCGGACCGGGGCGCTGGCGAGGTCGGCAAGGGTTTTGCCCAGATTCATCGGGCAAGTGTATGGCGCTCGTCACACGCGATGCAGCCAAGGTGTGTGCGAGCAGCGGAAAGGCAACCGACAATTGACCGTGTGACTCACAGTAGGTTCACAGTGACCAGGCAGGGAGAATTTAAGGGCCGGGAGCAGCATGGGAACATGGCGATGCCTGCAGTTCCTGACGCGACCCCCGAAGCCCGGATTCTCGTTGTCGACGACGAGGTCAATATCGTCGAGCTGCTTTCGGTGAGCCTGAAGTTCCAGGGCTTCGAGGTGCATACCGCGTCCAACGGCCCCGCCGCGCTGGACAAGGCGCGCGAGATCAAGCCGGATGCCGTGATCCTCGACGTGATGATGCCCGGCATGGACGGGTTCGGCGTGCTGCGCCGGATGCGAGCCGACGGCATCGATGCGCCGGCGCTGTTCCTCACCGCCCGCGACAGCCTGCAGGACAAGGTGGCCGGCCTGACGCTCGGCGGCGATGATTACGTCACCAAGCCGTTCAGCCTGGAAGAAGTGGTGGCCCGGCTGCGGGTGATCCTGCGCCGCACCGGCCGGGGCGTCGAAGAGCCGCGCAGCGCCCGGCTGACCTTCGCCGACATCGAACTCGACGAGGACACCCACGAGGTGTGGAAGGCCGGCGAACCCGTTTCGCTGTCGCCGACCGAATTCACCCTGCTGCGCTACTTCATCATCAACGCTGGCACCGTGTTGTCGAAGCCCAAGATTCTCGACCACGTCTGGCGTTACGACTTCGGTGGCGACGTGAACGTCGTCGAGTCCTACGTGTCGTACCTGCGCCGCAAGATCGACACCGGCGACAAGCGGTTGCTGCACACCCTGCGCGGCGTGGGCTACGTGCTGCGCGAACCGCGGTGATGAGCGCTTGCTCGAAGAACAGACTGTGATGAGCGCTTGCGCGAAGAGCGTCGACCTGAGCTGAGCACTATTCGCCATTACTGGCGCGCCATCGCCAACAATGGAGGCATGACAAGCCTGCGTGCCCGCGGCATCCCCCTGCAAGTGGGGTTGGTCGCTGCGACGGTGCTGCTGGCTGCCTGCGGTCTGCTGGCCTCCGGCGTCGCCGTGACGTCGATCATGAACCACAGCCTGATCAACCGGATCGACGAGACGCTGCTGGACGCCTCCCGCAGCTGGGCGCAGGAACCGCGGCGGATCCCCGTTACCCCTATCGAAGGCCCCAACCCGGCGCGGCCGCCGTCGAACTTCTATGTCCGCGGTATCGACCCTGACGGCCGGGTGTGGATCGCGGTCAACGACAGCGCCGCGCAACCCGCGCTGCCCGACGACAACGACGTCGGCCCCGTCCCGGTCACCGTCGGCTCGATCAACCACTCCGACGTGAAGTGGCGGGCCGTGACAGTGCACGTGCCGACGGGCGAGCTGACGACGGTGGCGATCGACCTCTCGGACGTGTCGTCGACCGTGCGGGCCCTGGCCTGGTCGCAGGTCGGTATCGGTGCCGCGGTCCTGCTGATCCTGGGCATCGCCGCTTACATCGCGGTGCACCGCAGCCTGCGGCCGCTGGTCGAGGTGGAGCAGACGGCCGCGGACATCGCCGCCGGCCAGCTTGACCGTCGTGTTCCCGAGCGTGACGCCCGCACCGAGGTCGGCCGGTTGTCGTCGGCGCTCAACGGCATGCTCGCGCAGATTCAGAACGCCGTCGCCTCATCGGAGCAGTCGGCGGACACGGCGCGGACTTCCGAGGACCGGATGCGACGGTTCATCACAGACGCCAGCCACGAGTTGCGGACCCCACTGACCACGATCCGGGGATTCGCCGAGTTGTACCGCCAGGGCGCGGCCAGCGATGTCGAGATGCTGATGAGCCGGATCGAGAGCGAGGCCCGACGGATGGGGCTGCTGGTCGAGGATCTGTTGTTGCTGGCCCGGCTCGACCAGCAGCGGCCGCTGGAGCAGCGCCCAGTCGACCTGTTGATCTTGGCCACCGACGCGGTGCACGACATGCAGTCGATTGCCCCGAAGCGAAAGGTCTCGCTAGAGGTGTTCGACGGGCCGGGGACCCCGGAAGTCATCGGCGACGAGGCCCGATTGCGTCAGGTGCTGAGCAACCTGGTGATCAATGCGACCCAGCACACGCCCGAGTCCTGCGGCATCACGGTGCGGGTCGGCACAGTCGATGGCGACGCCGTGTTGGAGGTGTGCGACGAAGGACCCGGGCTGTCGGCTGAAGACGCCCACCGGATCTTCGAGCGTTTCTACCGCGCCGACTCGTCCCGGGCCCGGACCAGCGGCGGCACCGGCCTCGGCTTGTCGATCGTCGATTCGTTGGTGCGGGCGCACGGCGGCACCGTGACGGTGACCACCGGACTGGGCCAGGGGTGTCGATTCGCGGTGCGGCTGCCCCGGATGGACGGTGACGCGTCGGCGTCAGCCGAGGACAGCGATGATCTTGGCCTGAGCTTCGTCGAGTGATTCCGGCGACGGGTTGCGGTCGACGTTCGCGAACCCGAAGTCTGACAGGTTGCGAGTCGGGAACACATGGACGTGCAGGTGCGGCACCTCCAGGCCGGCGATGATCATGCCGGCCCGCGGCGCGTCGAAGGCCGTGCACACCGCGCGGCCGATCCGTTGCGACACGGCCATCACCTTGTTGAACAGCTCGGGGTCCAGTTCCTGCCAGTTATCCACCTCTGCCCGAGGCACGACAAGCGTGTGCCCCTGCGTCATGGGCTCGATGGTCAGGAACGCGACGACGTCGTCGTCCTCGTAGACGAATCGGCCCGGCAGCTCGCGGTTGATGATCATGGTGAACACGGACGGCATGACCACGAGCATGCCACGCCCGCTGCGGCACTTCTCCGCCGAAACGGCATTCCAGCAGCTCGTTACTCGACATTTTCCTGCTGGAATGCAGTTTCGCCGGTGGCGCGGAGCCCGATCCGATTCAGGCTTTGATGAGCCCGGCCACCTCTTCGACGGTCCACGGTGGGGACGGGTCATGATCCCGATAGGTGATGAAACCCGGTGTCTGCCGGGTGAATTCGCCAACGAAACCGCCTGCGGCGATGAAGATGCGGCCGGTCACGTGGGCGGCAAGCGAGCTTGCCAGGTAAGCGTACGTCGGCGCCACGTACTCCGGGGGCGCGGCGTTCAGGGCCCCTGCCATGCTGACATCGTCGAGTAGTCCGCGCCGGTTCAGCTCGGCGATCTGGGCCTCGTAGTCCGGTCCGGTGGACAGCCGGGTCTTGGCGCCCGGACACACCACGTTGGCCCGCACGCGGTGTTCTTTCAGCTCGGCAGCGATCGCCAGGGTCAGGCCGTTGACCGCGCCCTTACCGGCTGGATAGCCGGTGCCGCCGTAGTCGCCGAGGAACGCGAAAGAGCTTGTGTTGACAATGGATCCGCCCCCGGCCGCCACCATCCTCGGCGCCGCCGCACGGCAGGTTTCGAACGTGGTGGCGAGGTGGGCGTCGAGCAGATCGTGGAACTGCGCACTGGTCACGTTGAGGATCGAGGACCCGAGCGGTTCGGCGGTCCCGGCGCAGTTGATCAAGATATCGATGCGCCCTAACTCGCTCACGCACGTGTCGATCAGGGCATCGGCGACGGCGGGGTCGGCCGGCGATCCCGCGAACCCGATGGCGTTCGGAATGGCTTGCGCTGCATGATCTACCGCGTCGGCACTGCGGCCGTTGATGACCACGGATGCGCCCTGGCCGGCCAGCAGCCGCGCAACTTCCAGCCCCACGCCGCGGGAGCCGCCGACAACGACGGCCCCGCAGCCGGAGAGCAACTGGCTAATCTGCGGCCTGCTCGAATTTCATGGCCTCCAGGTTCCAGTAGCCACGCAGGTTGGTGATCAGACCGGCGTCGTCGACCTTGTAGGTGAACACGCCGCGCACCGTCGCGGTGAAGCCGTTCGGGAACTTGGTGCACAACACGAGGATGTAGGCGATCTCGTTGGGCGAGCTGGACGGGAAGGTTTCCTCGCAGGTGACCGTCAGCTGGTTGGGCCCGATGTTGGTGTCGTAGAAGGCGGCCAGCGCCTCCTTGCCTTTGACGCCGGTGCCGTCCGGATTGGTGACGGCCTCGCCGATCGGGTCCTCGACGACGATGTCGTCGGCCATCAGGGCCAGCCAGCCTGCCCGGTCGTGGGTTTGCACACAGCGCCATGACGACTGCGAAGCTGCTACAACGGCGTTCTCGGACAAAGGTTTTCCTTCTGGTAAACGCCGAAACCGCATTCCGGCAGGTGGTTACTCGAACTATTCCTGCCGGAATGCAGTTTCGGGCTGAGATGGTTAGCGGTCGGCGTCGGTGTAGCGGATGACGCCGCGGATGTTGCGGCCCTCCAGCATGTCCCGGTAGCCCTCGTTGATCTGCTCCAGCTTGTACTGCCGGGTGACCATGTCGTCGAGATTGAGCCGGCCGGCCTTGTACATTGCCAGCAGCGACGGGATGTCGTGGTGCGGGTTGCCGCCGCCGAAGATGGTGCCCTGCAGGCGCTTTTGTAGCAGGGTCAGCATCGACAGGTTCAGTTTCACATCCAGGCTGGCCATGTTCGCCACCGCGGTCACCACGCAGGTGCCGCCCTTGCTGGTGATGTTCAGGTAGTTGTCGATGTCCTCGCCGTGCAGCTCGCCGACGGTGACGATGGTCTTGTTGGCCATCCGGCCTTCGGTGACTTCGGCGACTCCGGCCATCGCGCTGTAGATGTCCGGGTAGGCGTGGGTGGCACCGAACTTCAGTGCGTTATCGCGTTTGAACTCCACCGGATCGACCACGAAGACGTTGCGCGCGCCGGCATTGAGTGCGCCCTGCAGCGCGCCGGTGCCGACGCCGCCGACGCCGACGATGCACACATCATCGCCGGGGCGCACGTCGCCGCTGCGCACCGCCGAGCCGTAGCCGGTGGTGACGCCGCAGCCGACGAGGCAGGCCACCTCGAACGGGATGGACGGGTCGATCTTCACCACAGAGCTCTTGTGCACCACCATGTACGGGCTGAAGGTGCCCAGCAGTGTCATCGGCAACACCGGCGTGCCGTCGGCGGTGTGGACGCGGTTGGTGCCGTCGGATACCGCCGTACCGGTCAGCAGGTACATACCCAGATCGCACAGGTTGCGCATGCCCGCCTGACACGACGGACACTCACCACACGACGGGATGAACGACAACACCACGTGATCGCCGACGGCGATGTGGTCGACGCCGGGGCCGACCTCGACGACGATGCCGGCACCCTCATGGCCGCCGAGGACAGGGAAGCCGGCCATCGGGATGTCACCGGTCACCAGGTGGTGATCGGAGTGGCACATGCCCGACGCTTCCATCTGGATCTTGACCTCGTCCTTGACGGGGTCGCCGATCTCGATCTCCTCGATCGACCACGGCTGGTTGAACTCCCAGATCAGGGCGCCCTTTGTCTTCATCGTTGAATCCTTAGCTCGGGTTGAGGCCTTCGGTGTCCAAGTTACCTAGGTCACATAAGGAAACGCCAGGGGGTCAGGTCACCAGATGGGTACCGGAGCCTCGCCCAGCGGGTAGTACCCCGGCAGCTTCTCACCGGCCAGGCTGCGTTCGATGCGTTTTTGCATTCCCGCCGACAGTTTTCCGGTGGTCATCAGGTCCAGATACAGCTTCTGCACGTGGCCGAAGTCGAAGAAGTCGCGCTGCCAGGCGATCTTCGGTTCACCGTCGACGTTCTGCAGCCGGAACCAGCTGCCGCCGATGCCGTAGATCTCCCGCTCCGGGGCTGCTGCGTCAGCAGGATCGGTAACGACCTGCTTCCAGAACCCGACGACCTCGCCCTGCTTGTCGTCGATGATGACCTTTTGGTACGGGTACTTCCAGCCCTCCAGGCCTTCCATCTCCAAACCCAGTGCGATGTCCCGGATCTCGGCCTTGCCGATGCACATGACGTCTTCCTTGGGGCCGATGTTCCAGCCGTAGGTCGAGTCCTCGGAGTAGAAGTCCGCCATCGGCTTCCAGTCGCCGGCTGCCTCGGCATCGCGGTTGACCTGCAGCCACCGCTCAACCCACTCTTCGAGCTGTTCGCGAGGGAACGACGTCATTGTCCTAGTCCTTTGTCTCTGAGGTGATTTCACGGATGAACAGTGCTTGGGTGGGGCACATCTCGACGGCCCGCTCGATCTCCTCGCGAGCCTCGTCGGGAGGGGTCGCGTCGAGGATCTCGACGGTTCCGCGCTTGGGCACGTTGAAGTAGTCCGGCGCCTCCAGCGAGCACATGGCGTGTCCCTGGCACAGATCGGCGTCGACCTCTACGCGATAGCGGCCCATCTCAGGCTCCGATATCCCCGGTCGCTACGCTCGTGCCCGCCGAATCGCGCTTCCGGTACCGAACCTTCGCCGGCCGCGCCAGCTGAACGACCATCTTCGAGTGGTCGTTGCGGTAGGTCTCCGGCGGCTGCGCCATCTCGAACTCGTACTCGCGCAACAGCACCGAGAAGATCGCTTTGATCTGCATCTGGGCAAAGGCCGCACCCACACAACGGTGCTTGCCGGCGCCGAACGGGATCCAGGTCCACCGGTTGAGGAGGTCTTCCTGACGCGGCTTCTCGTAACGGTCCGGGACGAAGGCGTCCGGGTCGGGGAAATCCTCGGGGATCCGGTTGGAGATCGCCGGGGAGGCGGCCACCATCTGGCCCTTGTGGATCGGGTGGCCCGCCACCTCGAACTCGTCCTGCGCCACCCGCATCAGGATGATCAGCGGCGGATGCAGGCGCAGCGTCTCCTTGAGTGCGTTGTCCAGATTCGGAATCTGGCGCAGCGCATGGAAACTCACTTCCTGACCGTCGGAGTACAGGTCGTCGAGCTCCTGCTGCACCTTGGCATAGAAGTCGGGGTGACGCAGCAGTTCGATCAGTGTCCACGACGATGTGCCAGAGCTGGTGTGGTGCCCGGCGAACATCAGCGAGATGAACATGCCGGTGACCTCGTTGGCCGAGAAGCGTAGGTTGCCCTCCTCGTCCTTGATCGAAACGAGCACGTCGAGCAGGTCGCGATCGCTCTTGTCGGTGGGTGGGTTGGCAATTCGCCCAGTCATGACCTCTTGCACGAGTTCCACGAGGTCGGCCCGGGCTTTGTCGCGGATACGGAAGCTCTCGATGGGCAGGTACGGGTCGACGTAGCACAGCGGATCGGTGCCGCGCTCCAGCAGGTGGTAGTAGTTCGCGAACCGCGAATCCAGCTGATTGCGGAACTTCAGACCGATCAGGCAGGCGGTCGAGGTGTAGATGGTCAGTTCGGAGAAGAACTCCAGCAGGTCGATTTCACCGCAGTCGCCCCAGTTCTCGGTCATCCGCCGCACTTCGTGCTCGATGGTGGCGGCGTGCCCCTTCATCTGCTCGCCGCGCAGCGCGGTGTTGTGCAGCATCTCCGCCCGGCGCTCGGGATCGGCGTCGAACACCACGCCCTCTCCGAAGATCGGCGTCATGAACGGGTACGCCTCGGCCTGGTTGAGTTCGCTGTCGGTGGAACGGAAGAAGAACTCGTTGGCCTCGGCTCCGCTCAGCAGCACCACCTGCTTACCGGCCAACTGGAACCAGCCGACATCACCGCACTCGGCACGGACCCGCTGCATCAAGCCGATCGGGTCGGTGCGGAATTCTTCCAGGTGGCCGTGCTCGGCTTCGCCGCCTGAAACCCGTTGTACTTCAGTTGTCGTCGTCATTCTCCAGGCATCCCTTCCTCGCCCAGGGCGAGCGACTGACGGTCCTTGACGGTGGTCAGCGGCGCCTCGGGCTGAATCTCCAGATTTGCGATGTAGCCGCCACGTGGGGTCTCGGCGACGAACGTGATGGCCCTGGCCAGGTCGGCGGCCCGCAGGAAGTAGCTGTGTCGGGCCTGGCCCCACTTGGCCCAATCCTCAAGGGCCGGACCGATTTTCTCAGCCGGCAGACTCCACCCCATCGACGTCATGGTCGGGCCGGGATGCACCACCGAGGCACGCACGCCGGTGCCCTCCAGCTC
>JARLGS010000945.1 GCA_031292695.1 Mycobacterium sp.
ACGGTGGAAGCCATCAACCACGCGCAGGCCGCTGATGTGCCGATCGTGGTTGCGGTCAACAAGATCGACAAGGAGGGCGCTGACCCGTCCAAGATCCGGGCGCAGCTCACCGAGTACAACCTGGTGGCCGAGGAGTACGGCGGCGACACCATGTTCGTCGATATCTCGGCCAAGCAGGGCACCAATATCGACGCGCTGCTCGAAGCGGTCCTGCTGACCGCCGATGCCTCGCTGGACCTGCGGGCCAACCCCGACATGGAAGCCCAGGGTGTGGCGATCGAGGCACACCTGGACCGCGGTCGTGGTCCGGTGGCGACCGTGCTCATCCAGCGCGGCACGCTGCGGGTCGGCGACTCGATCGTGGCGGGCGACGCCTACGGTCGCGTCCGTCGCATGGTCGACGAGCATGGCGAGGACATTCACGACGCACTGCCGTCGCGGCCCGTCCAGGTCATCGGCTTCACATCGGTGCCTGGTGCCGGTGACAACCTGCTGGTTGTCGACGAGGACCGGATCGCTCGCCAGATTGCCGACCGGCGCAGCGCGCGCAAGCGCAACGCGCTGGCCGCGCGTACCCGCAAGCGCATCAGCCTGGACGATCTCGATGCAGCGTTGAAGGAGACTTCGCAGCTGAACCTGATCCTCAAGGGCGACAACTCCGGCACCGTGGAGGCGCTGGAAGAAGCCCTGCTGGGTATCGAGATCGACGACGAGGTGGAACTGCGGGTCATCGACCGCGGTGTCGGTGGCGTCACCGAGACCAACGTCAACCTGGCGTCGGCATCGAATGCCATCATCATCGGGTTCAACGTCCGCGCCGAGGGCAAGGCGACCGAGCTGGCGAACCGCGAAGGTGTGGAGATCCGGTATTACTCGGTGATCTACCAGGCCATCGATGAGATTCAGGCCGCGCTCAAGGGCATGCTCAAGCCGGTTTACGAGGAGAAGGAACTCGGCCGCGCCGAGATCCGGGCCATCTTCCGGTCGTCGAAGATCGGCAACATCGCCGGTTGCCTCGTGCAGTCGGGCATCATGCGGCGTAACGCCAAGGCCCGCCTGCTGCGCGACAACATCGTCATCGCCGAGAACCTCACGGTGTCCTCGCTCAAGCGCGAGAAGGACGACGCCACCGAGGTGCGCGAGGGTTACGAGTGCGGTCTGACCCTGACCTACAACGACATCAAGGAAGGCGACGTCATCGAGGCGTACGAACTGGTAGAAAAGGCTCGTACCTAGGTGGCGGATCCAGCACGGGCCAAGCGATTGGCCAAACGCATCTCAACGATCGTCGCTTCGGCGATCGAATACGAGATCAAGGATCCGCGGCTGGACGGCGTGACGATCACCGATGCCAAGATGACCGGTGATCTGCACGACGCCACGCTGTATTACACGGTGATCGGGACCAGCCTCGACGAGGAACCGGACTATGCCGGCGTCGCGGCGGCCCTGGAGAAGGCCAAGGGCGCGTTGCGCACGAGAGTCGGCGCGGGAACCGGAGTTCGGTTCACCCCGACACTGGCTTTCGTGCGCGACACCGTGCCCGATGCGGCTCTGAAGATGGAGGAGCTACTGGCTCGGGCCCGGGCCGCCGACGCCGACGTGGCCCGGATCCGGGAGGGCGCCTCGCATGCCGGGGACGCCGAGCCGTACCGTGTCAGCGGGGAGGACTCCGGGGACGACGACGAACTCGATGGCCTCGAGGATCAAGGTGACCGCGATCGAACCGACGACTGAGACCCGGCCGCAGGGCACGCGGGTAGCCGCGCGTGGTGCGGCCGATCTGCTCAGTGCGGTCGGCAGTGTCAGCGTGGTCTGTCACGTGTACCCGGATGCCGACACCATCGGGGCCGGCCTGGCCCTCGCCCTGGTGCTCAGCGCAGCGGGCAAGGAGGTCCAGGTAGGTTTCGCCGCGCCCGAGACCGTGCCGGAATCGCTGCAGACGCTGCCCGGCGGACATCTGCTGGTCGCCCCGGACCGGATGCGCACCGATGCCGACCTCGTGGTCACCGTTGACGTGCCGAGCGTGAACCGGCTGGGGTCACTGGCCGCCCTGGCGGCACCCGGCCGCGAGGTGCTGGTGATCGATCACCATGCCTCCAACCAGATGTTCGGAACCGCCAATTACGTTGACCCGTCGGCAGATTCGACCACCATGCTGGTGGCTGAACTGATGGACGCCTGGGACAAGCCGATCGAGCTGCCGGTGGCGCACTGCCTGTACGCCGGGCTGACCACCGATACCGGATCGTTCCGCTGGGCCAGTGCCCGCGCTTACCGGCTGGCGGCACGGCTGCTGGAG
>JARLGS010000946.1 GCA_031292695.1 Mycobacterium sp.
GCGTGCGATGCAGTGGCGCAGGTCGCCAAGCAGTGCGAGATGCCGGGCGAGCTGCTGCTCGTGCTCGGAGTCGAAGACGGCATGAGCGGTCCCAGAGCGCTTGGCTTCGTACATCGCCAGGTCGGCGGTATGGATCAGCGTATCCATGCTCGACGCATGATCCGGGAATACCGCCACCCCCAGGCTGCAGCCGATCTGCGCCGGTTGAGCGCCGAGATTGATCGGTATCGACAACTCGACGAGGATTTTCTCGCACAGCATGTGCACCTCCTCCAACAGGCCGTTGCCCTGCTGGGCCAGCCCTTCGAGGACCAGCACGAACTCATCGCCACCGATGCGGGCCACCGTGTCCGAGGCCCGCATCAGGTTTTTCAGGCGGGTGGCCGTGGTGACCAGGACCCGGTCGCCGGCCGCATGCCCGTATGCATCGTTGATGTCCTTGAATCCGTTGAGGTCGAGGAACACCAGGATCACCCGGGAGGCCTGCGCACGGGCATGTTCCAGCGACCTGGACAGACGCTCCTCCAGCACCAGTCGATTGGGCAGTCCGGTCAGCGCATCGTGATGGGCCAGGGTATGCAACTGACTGGCCCAGGCTTTCTCTTCGGTGATATCACGCACCACCCCCATCATCTTGATGGCCGAGTCGTGGACATTCTTCACCACATTGCCGGTCTCGCGCAGCCAGTGGATGCTGCCGTCCGGCCAGATCACCCGGTATTCCTCGTCGTGGTTCTCGCCGGTCTCGATGCAACGCGCCTCCCCGGCCCGGACCCGGTCCCGGTCTTCGGGGTGCACGCTGGCACAGAACAGTTCGTAGGACGGGACCACCTCGCCGACCTTGTAGCCGAACATGCCGTAGATGGCCTCCGACCAGTAGAGCTTCTCGGTATCGACATCCCAATCCCAGGTGCCGATACGGGCAAAGTACTGGCTGCGCTTGAAGCGTTCGACATCGTCGGCGGCTTCGACCCGCAGTTGGCGTTCGCTCAGTTGCTGCAACAGTGCCCGGCACTCGGCCAGTTCCCGGCGAGTCCGGCGCTCACGACGAAGCAACACCCCGATCAAGGCAATCACGGGCACTGCGACAACGGCCTCAAGCCATGAGCTCAGCATTGAAAACCAGATGATTTGAACATGGACACACAACGGATAAATGGCCAGTGGCTATCTTAATCCACACTGAAGGTGAGCCCATGTTTTTTTAGTGGGTCGTGGTTTCGGCCATCAACGACTGATGAACAGCGAAGCCGGCCATCACCCCGGCCGCTGAAGCCAGCGTCGCGTTATGCATCGGACTGGCCACATCACCGGCGGCAAACACCCCCGGCACGCTCGTCTGCTTGCGCTCGTCGACCCGCAGATAGACGCCCTGGGGCCCTTCGTCGAACAGGCAACCCAACTGCTCCGCCAGCGGGCTGGCCATATGGGTTTTCGGCCCGGTGAACAGCGCCTGGACCTCGATCAGCCGACCGTCGCTCAAGCGCACCGCCTCAAGTGCCGGCGCCTGGCCGAGCAACTCGACCACCGGGGTCCGCTCGATCCGTACGCCGCGTGCCTGCAGATGGGCCAGTTGCCCGGCGTCGGGTTCATGGATCCCCTGGGTAAAATACACCGTCGGTCCCCAATCGGGGATGATCCCGGCCTGGTGCGCGGAAAGCGGCATGGTGGCCAGTACCCCCAAAGACAAATCACGGACCTCATAACCATGGCAGTACGGACAATGCAGCACCGTGCTGCCCCAGCGCTCCTGCAAGCCGGGGATCGCCGGCAACTCATCGCGCAGACCGGTGGCCAGGATCAACCGGGCCGCCCGCTCCTCCCGCCCGTCGGCCAATACCACGGCGAACCCGGCGTCGACCTGGCGGGCCGACAGCACCTCCCCTTGCACGAACTCAACGGTCGGATAGCGCAATAGCTGACGCAACGCCTCGTCCCGGATCGCCTGGGGTGACTGGCCGTCCTGGCCCAGGAAGCCATGGGCCGTCGCCGCGAACCGATTGCGCGGCCGACCGGAATCGATCAACAACACCCGCTGACGGGCCCGCGCCAGCTGCATGGCCGCCGACAACCCGGCAAAGCTGGCACCGACCACTACGACAAAATGAGACATGAGCAGGACTCCTCGTGGATGGAACTCACGAAACTTTATAAGTTACATAAAGAGCTCCCGTCAACTCCCGTAACTCATCTTGTTACGGAGAGTCGGTTTTGCTATACCTGCCGCCTGAACAGCCGGAAACGAAACATTCAATGCGCAACGACAGTCGCCTCTCCCGCATGCTGCATGTGCTGATCCATATGGATCAGCACGACCAGCGCACCACTTCCGAGACCATCGCGCAGATGCTGCGCACCAACCCGGTGGTGGTCCGCCGGACCATGGCCGGGCTGCGGGATCACGGTTATGTGCACTCGGAAAAAGGCCACGGCGGCGGCTGGACCCTGGCCAGGCCCCTGAGCGAAATCACCTTGCTGGATATCCACCGGGCCCTCGGCGCGCCCGAAGTGTTTGCCATGGGCCTGTCGCGGGAAGAACCGCAGTGCCTGGTGGAACAGGCGGTCAACGCCCGGCTGACCGATGTCCTGCAGGAGGCCGAGGCGCTGCTGATCACGCGCCTGGGGCAAGTCACCCTGGCCGAGCTGGCGAGTGATTTCGACCAACGCCTGGCACAGAAACGCCGGGAAAACCCCGACCTGGAAATCCTGCATGGGCTACCGACCCTGGAGAAGTCATGACAAACACTGAATTGCAGGTGACGGACCTGCTGGTAGGCGACGGCAAGGCCGTGGTCAAGGGCGCGCTGATCACC
>JARLGS010000947.1 GCA_031292695.1 Mycobacterium sp.
GCATCAGGCGCGGCTCCGAGGCCAGCATTTCGCTGTAAGCCATTCCGATACCCAGAAGGTGATCACGGAATTCAGTGATCGAAGTCAGACGTCCCGGTGTCAGGTCCCCTATCGCCGCGAGTACCCGGCCGTTGACCTGGCGCACCGCGTGGTCGACGATGTCGCGCTTGTTCTCGAAGTAGCGATAGAACATTGAATGGCCAGACCCGAGGCGCTTGGCGATGTGACTGATCGACGTCTGGTGATAGCCCCGCTCGGCGAACTCCGCCAACGCAGCGTCGATGACTTCTTCCCGCACCAGCTCGGCCCGTTTGGCGCGCTGGCGCTCCGCCATCTTGACGCGCACCTCCTCTGTCACGCGGATCACAGTAGCGTATTGATTCCGGTTTAGGACACAGTCTTCGCAAAGCGGAATGAATTGTCGCTGGAGATCAATTAAGGGGCCTTGGTTACCTGAGGTCGCGTCGGCGAGCGGTGGCAGCAGACTAGGACAGCCGTGCAGGCAATGGGCCGGTTTCGCATTTTCTCCACCTGCCACGCCAGATCGTCGCGGCACTATCCTGACGCGATGACGCAGGAGCGGATCACCGTCGACATTCGAAATGGCATCGCCTACGCGACGCTGAACCGGGCAGACAAGATGAACAGCCTGGACCTACCGATGTTGGAGGCCCTGGCAACAGTCCCGGGCGGGCTGGCGCGTGATCGAACGGTGCGCGCGGTGATCCTGCGTGGCGACGGGCGCGCGTTCTGCACCGGACTGGACTTCGCGGGAACGAAGCTGCAGGGACTGACGGCGGTGCGCAATTTTGGCAAACTTCCGGGGCAGTCGACCAACCTGTTCCAGAAGGCCTGCTGGGCCTGGCGCGAGCTGCCGGTGCCAGTGCTGGCGGTGTTGCACGGCCACTGCTACGGCGGCGGACTTCAAGTGGCGCTGGCAGCGGACTTCCGGTTCGCGACGCCGGACTGCAAGCTCTCGATCATGGAGGCGCGCTGGGGGCTGATCCCGGACATGACCGGTTCCGTGACGCTGCGTGAGCTTCTCCCCATGGACGTCGCCAAGCGGCTGACCATGACGGCCGAAGTGTTCTCGGGGACCGATGCGCTGGGATACGGACTGGTGACATCAGTTGCCGACGACCCGCTGACGGCAGCTGAGGACTTGGCCGGACAGCTCATCGAGCGGTCACCTGATGCGTTGGCGGCCACCAAGAAGCTGTTCCACTCGACCTGGACCTCGTCGCCGCGGTCGGCGTTCTGGACTGAGTCGCTGTTGCAGCTCCGGCTGCTCCGAGGACGCAATCACCGGTTGGCGCGAAAGGCCGGACGGGACGGCAGCCCGGCATGGGAGCCACGGTCGGTGGACTGAGCGTCGGGCTTGATCGCGGTCGCCGGTTTCGTTGAGGTCGGTGGCGGTGTCAACGACTTGGGTGTGAACGGCGGGAGTGGCGTCACGGCAGCCAGCGGGTTGTGAAATTGCCCGCCTGTTTGCGACAACGGCGTCGTCTTGGGGTTCGTCGAGGTGCCGACTGTTGGCGTCGTGGCCTTCGGTGTGCCGGTCGACGCCAGTGTGGTGAGCTTCGGCGTACCGACTGGCGTTGGTGTAGTGACCTGCGGCGTGCTGGCTGACGCGAGCGTGGTGAGCTTCGGCGCAGCGGCCGGTACCGCGGAAGCGGGCTGCATCGCAGCGTTACGGACGTTGTTGAGTTCGGTGACAATGGTATTGGCGATGACGGTGCCTGCCGCGTTCACCACACCGACCGCGGTCGTGAGCCCCGCGGTGAACGCGCGCACCGGATCACCACTCGTCGCCAACTCCTGCGCGACGGCATTGGGCACCTGGAACGCGCCCGCCAGAACATCGTTGAACGCCGGGAAGATAACCGATGCGACAACGTTGATCGCCCCGATCACCGCAACCTGAAACACACCGTGCGGCATGACGGTTGGCGTGGGGTTGGGCACGACAGGAGCGTTGAGCGCGTCGAAGGTCTGCTGGCGGAATTGCTGGATGGCGGTCAATACGGCGCCGGGTCCGCTCGGTAGCGCCGGGATGATATTGAGCAGACCGACCACGCCGACCTCGAAAGCGTTCAGGGCCCGTTTGGCCGGGATCGCCGCATCGGCGGCGATGGCCTGTTCCATGGCTGTGTCGGTCGGTCCGGTCATCGAGGCGCCTGCGATCCCGATTGCCTTCAGCAGACCCTCGGTAGGCAGCGCGGCGAGGAACACGCCTGGTTCCCCCAGTGTGGTGGTCACGCCGGTGGCCAAGGTCTGAACCAGCAGCGGGCAGATGATCGAGCAGTAGATCCCCTGGTTATTCACGAAGCTGGTGATCAACCCACCGGGCGGAACTGTTGCGGTCAAACGGATTTCGCGAGTTGCGGTAGGCGGTGACGGATGCGCGACAGGCGGAGACACGGGAGTCAGAGGGGCGATAGCGGCGGCAGTTGCGAGGGCAGCGGACAGGCGAGGTAACAGCAGCATCATGATCCCTTTGTGCGGCGGTGTACTTGATGCCACGAATTTCCGGGCCGACAGGTTCAATCCGCCGCGAAATCTGTTCCGCCGACGCTACGGCTCTTGCTGCCGATCGCCGCGGATCTCGTCATAAACCGCAGCGTCGGCGGTGGCCGTGAGTTCGATGATCAGGTCTCTGGTCGGCGGTTGTGCGAGATCAGCGACGGTGGTGGCGTTCAGCGATGTGTAAAACGCCGCCTTGGCCTGTGCGAACGCCGCGCGCAACCGGCACGCCGACTGCAGCGGACAACCAAGGCCTGCACAATCGACCACCTCCGTGGCGGCATCGGCTTCCAGTGACTGCACGACATCGCCGAGGCGCGCGGCGCGTCCTGCCTCCGTGAGGGCCAGCCCGCCGCCGCGGCCCCGGTCCGCATCGAGCCACCCGGACGCGGCCAGATGCGCACACGCCTTGGTCGCGTGCGTATACGAGATCTGCATGTCCTGGGCGATCTGGCGCGTCGAGATCCGTTGCCGGCCATCCTCAGCGGCGAGCCGGATCAAGATCCGCAACCCGACGTCACTGAAACCGGTAAGTCGCACCTGACCACGCTATTTGAATCGGCATTTCTGATGCAAATAACGAGATTCGATGCCCTGAGACCCGCGCGGTCAACGGCTACCCGGCCGAGTGTTTCTTCAGTTCGGTACGCGCGAGCGCATTCTTGTGCACCTCGTCGGGTCCGTCGGCGAACCGCAGGGTGCGGATGCCCGCGTACGCGGCAGCAAGCGGGAAATCCTGGGATATTCCTGCCGCGCCGTGCACCTGCATCGCCTTGTCCAGAATCCACTGGACCGTGCGCGGGGTGGCAATCTTGATGGCCTGAATCTCGGTGTGCGCGCCGCGATTTCCGACAGTGTCCATCAGCCAGGCGGTCTTGAGCACCAGTAGTCGCAGTTGTTCGACCCGCACGCGGGACTCGGCAATCCAGTCCCGAATCACACCCTGCTCGGCCAGCGGCTTGCCGAACGCGACCCTGCCGCCCGCGCGGATGCACATCAACTCGATGGCCCGCTCCGCGACGCCGATCGCCCGCATGCAGTGGTGGATACGGCCGGGGCCCAGCCGGGCCTGCGCGATGGCGAACCCGGCACCTTCGCCGCCGATCAGATTCGATGCCGGTACCCGCACATCGGTGAATCGCAGCTCAGCGTGTCCACCGTGGTCATTGTCGTCGTAGCCGAACACCTCCATGCCACGCAACACCTCGAGGCCCTCGGTATCGCGCGGCACCAGGATCTGCGACTGCTGGCGATGCCGGTCGGCCGCCAGGTCAGTCTTGCCCATCACGATGAAGATCTTGCAGTTGGGATTCATCGCTCCCGTGATCCACCACTTGCGGCCGTTGATCACATAATCGTCGCCGTCACGGATGATGGACAGCCCGATATTGGTGGCGTCGGAGCTGGCCACGTCGGGCTCGGTCATCGCGAACGCAGACCGAATATCGCCGTCGAGCAACGGCTCCAGCCACTGCCGCTGCTGAGCTTCGGTGCCGAACTCGTTGAGCACCTCCATGTTTCCGGTATCCGGGGCGGCACAGTTGACCACCGCAGGTGCCAATTGAATACTGCGGCCGGTAATTTCGGCCAGCGGTGCATATTGCAGGTTGGTCAGCCCGGCACCTTTTTGCCCGGGTAGGAACAGATTCCACAGGCCGCGGCGACGAGCTTCGGCCCGCAGCTCGGTCAGCACGGGCACGCTGTCCCACGCCCATCGATTGTCCAGGCCGGCCAGCTGTTCATGGAATGTCTGCTCGGCCGGATAGACGTGACTGTCCATGAACGCCGTCAGCTCGGCGATCATTTCCTTGGTCGTGGCGTCGTAGGCGAAATCCATGTCATTGCTCCTTCAGTGCTGTGAGCCCGGCGTCCAGCAGGGAATGCACCGCGTCACCGGCGAAAGCGAAGCCTTCGCCGACGGTCTGCCCGTTGACATACCGGTAGTGAATACCTTCGAAAATTCCCGCCATCTTGAAGAACGCCAGCGCCAGGTAGAAGGCGAAATCGCCCAGGGACCGGCCGATTCCGGCGCGGTAGCGGTCGATGATCTCCTGCTCAGAGAGAAAGCCCGGCGCCTCGCTGACGTCAGAGACCCCCAGCTCGCCCGAACTGGCGAGCCGGCCGTACGCCACCATCAGCGCCAGATCGGTGAGAGAGTCGCCGATGGTAGCCAGCTCCCAGTCGATAACTGCCGCCGGCCTGTCGTCCGAACCGATCAGCACGTTATCCAGGCGGTAGTCGCCGTGCACGATCCCAGGCGCCGAATCGGCCGGAACCCGTTGAGATAACGCCTCATAGAGCTCTTCCATCGCAGGCAAGTCCCGAGTATGCGCAGCCGCGAACTGCTTTCGCCACCGCTGAACCTGCCGACCCAGAAAGCCTTCCGGGCGGCCGAAATCCGCCAGACCCACCGACGCCGGGTCAACCGAATGCACCGCGATCAGAGTGTCGACGAGTCGTTCGGAGATAACCCGGGTGCGCGCCGCGCCAAGGGCCTGCAGTTCAGCCGACTGCCGGTACGGCACGCCGTCGATCTCGGACATGACATAGAACGGGGCACCAAGCACGGTGGCGTCATCACAGAAGGCGTACATGACCGGTACCGGTACCGCAGTCGGCGCCAGGGCCGACATCATCCGATATTCGCGGCTCATGTCGTGTGCCGTGGCCAACAGCTCCCCCACCGGAGGCCGACGCACAATCCACACCGAATCACCATCTGTGACACGGTAAGTCAGATTCGATTTACCACCGGAGATCAGCGCGGCGCACAATTGGGCGCCCGCACCGGGCACCACCGATGCCAACCAGGCACCGAGCCGGTCCAGATCCAGACCCGGCAGTTCCGTCTCGCTGCCCGTCACACGCCGCCACCCAGGAGCACGCCGCCGTCGATGACCAGAGTCTGTCCGGTCATCCAGCCGGCGTCGTCGGACAACAGGAACGCCACGACCGAACCGATGTCTTCCGGCACACCGAGTCGCTTGAGCGCGTACCGCGAACTGACCTCGTCCTCGCGACCTTCGTACAGCGCAGTGGCGAAACGGGTCTTGACGAGCGCCGGCGCGACGGCGTTCACGCGGATGTTCGGCCCGAGTTCGATCGCCAGTTCCTCGGTGAGGTGGATCAACGCGGCTTTCGAGACGCCGTAGAAGGCGATTCCCGGTGCCGGGCGCAGACCGGCGATGGACGCGACGTTGACGATCGCGCCGCCGTGCTCGCGCTGCCAGGCCTTGTTCACCTTTTGCACCCACGACAGCGCCGACAGCACGTTGACCTCGAGAATCTTGCGCGCCGCGTCCACGTCGATGTCCATGAGCGGGCCGAACACCGGATTGATCCCGGTGTTGTTCACCAGCAGATCGGCACCGCCGAAGGTGTCAATCGCCTTGGCCACCACCGCATCCTGATGCTCGACGTCGTCGCCACCACCGGCCACGGCGACCGCGACCTCCGGACCGCCCAGGGCGGTGACGGCGGCATCGAGCGCTTCCTGCTTGCGGGCAGTGATGACCACCTTGGCGCCGTCCTCCACCAGCCGCTGGGCGATGGCGAATCCGATGCCGCGGCTGGCACCGGTGACGATCGCGGTTTTTCCTTCGAAACGCGGAGTCATGTCAGTTTCCTTGCGAGGGTGAGTGGATAACTTCGTCGCCCCGTTCATCTGGGACAGATAGGCAAAGTGTGCCATATTGGCACATACAGGCGCAATGACCCATAATGGGCGGATGTCGCGAGTGGATCCGGTGGGGCCCGCCCCAGCCACGCGCCTGGGGACCGCATTGAGTCGCCAGGCCGCGGTCGACGCCGCCACGCGGCTGTACCTGGGCGGCGAACCCGTCGACATGTCGGCGCTGGCGACTGAGCTCGGCATTGGTCGGTCCACGCTCTACCGGCTGGTCGGCAACCGGGAAGACCTGCTGAGCACCGTATTGGCCGAGGCGACTGAACGCACCTTCCGTCGGGCACTCGCGGAGGTGGTCGCAGAGACTGAAGCAGATGCCGGCGCCCCGGGCGGCGCAGAATTTCTGCTGGCGGTGATGGACCGATTCCTGAATGCGGTGGTCGACGCTGAGCCACTACAAGTGGTGTCGCACCGCGAGCCGCTGCTGATCGTCCGGCTCATGCTGCTGCCCGGACTCGTGGAGCAGACCGCCGGGCGTCTGGTCAGCGAGCTCCTGGAGGCTGAGGTAGCCGCCGGCAGGATGGAATTACCGCTGTCCCCAAGCAC
>JARLGS010000948.1 GCA_031292695.1 Mycobacterium sp.
GGCGTCCTTAGACAGCCGCTGTCCGGTGATGTTTAACGCGACACGCTGACCTGCGACGGCCTCGCGCGCCGGCTGGTTCTGTGCATGCAGGCCGCGCACCCGCAGCTCCAGCCCTGAAGGCGAGAGCAGCAACCGGTCCTCGACCGCGATGCGTCCAGCCACCAGCGTGCCGGTGACCACCAACCCGGCCCCGGTCAACGTAAACGCTCGGTCGACCGACAGCCGCGGGTACCCGTCCGGCGCACGCAGCGGCCGAGCGGTTGCGAGCAGGGCGTCGCGGAGGGTGTCGATGCCGTGGCCGGTGAGTGCCGAGACCGGCACCATTTCCACCCCGGCAAGCGGCGTCTGCGCCAGCAGGGTCCGCAGTGCGGCGCTGACCTCACCGATACGGTCGGCGCCGATATCCGACTTGGTCAGCGCGACGACGCCTGCCCGCACGCCCAGCAGCGACAGGATCTGCACATGCTCGCGCGTCTGCGCTCGGATGCCCTCGGTCAGGTCCACCACCAGCAGACCGGTGTCGATCCCGCTGGCCCCGGCCAGCATGGTGTGGACAAACCGTTCGTGACCGGGAACGTCGACGAAACCGAGTTCCCCGGTATAGGCGTAGCCGAGTTCGATGGTGATGCCGCGGCGCTTTTCCTCAGCGAGTCGATCCGTATCGACGCCGGTCAGCGCCTTCACCAGCGCGGTCTTGCCGTGGTCCACATGGCCGGCGGTGCCGACTATCATGACGCAAGTCTGCGAATCGTTTGCATCGCGGGGTGTTCCCGACTCGATTGCAGTTTGCATAGTCGATATATGCACATCGTGCCTATTGCGTCCGACATCGACCCCTCCCTGGCGCTCAGTGAAGCTGAAATCCGACAGATGTTCCATCCGTCGGCGTTCCTGGCCGGCAGGACCTATGAGCAGCGCGGACGGGTGCAGAACCTGTTGATCGAGGAGCGTGGCGCGCTGATCACCGCCACCACCCAGGGCACGCTGGCGGATCCGTAACTGCACCGTCTGACGGTAGAAAAATCGACGGTCGGGCGACGCATCCGCGCCACGTCCAGCAGCC
>JARLGS010000949.1 GCA_031292695.1 Mycobacterium sp.
ACCATGACCAACGGCCGCCCCCACTGGACCCCACCACCACTGCTCGACATCGGCCAACCCCGCACCAACGGCTACCACCACCCCACGCTGTACCCGACCGAACCCGACAGCGGGAACGACGATGGTGAAACAGACAGTCCCGCAACCTGATACGCGCTGCACTGACGATTGCGGACGGGTACCGAACACCGGCGGGTACCGCATACGCCGGTATCGGCGGAATGGCTCGGCGGTAGCTACCGCACGCCAGAACGCGCCCCTAGCCGCTGTTGCGCAGGGCCGTGGCCAATCCGCTCATGGTCAGCAGAATGCCGCGCTGCACCAGTTCGTCCTCGTCACCGGTCCGGTAGCGGCGGAGCAGTTCCACCTGAAGATGGTTCAGCGGTTCCAGGTACGGAAACCGGTTGAACACTGATCGGGCCAGTGCCGGATTGTCTGCCAGCAGATCGTCCTGCCCGGTGATCAGAGCGTGCATCCGGATCGTACGGTCGTGTTCGGCGACAATCTTGTCGAATACCCGGCGGCGCAGCGCTTCATCGTCCACCAGTTCGGCGTAACGGGCGGCCAAACCCATGTCCGACTTGGCCAATACCTGCGCCATATTGGACAGCACCGTGCGGAAGAACGGCCACTTCGCATATAGGTCCTGGAGTACCTCCAGGCCGCTATCCGTGCTCTCGATGAATCCTTCGAACGCGGTCCCGGTGCCATACCAGCCGGGCAGCATGACCCGGGACTGGCTCCACGCCAGCACCCACGGAATCGCGCGCAGATCGGCAATCGATGTGGTCGGCTTGCGCGAAGTCGGCCGGCTACCGATGTTGAGTGCGCCAATCTCGCTGACCGGAGTCGATGCCTTGAAGTACTCGACGAATCCCGGTGTGTCGTGCACCAATTCGGCGTAGGCACGCTGCGCCCGGGCAGCCACGTCGTCCAGCACGTCATACGCCGGCGCCGCCGCGGCGCCGAGTCCCTCGACGTCAAGCAGGGTGGACTCCAGCGTCGCGGCCAGCAGCGCCTCCAGATTACGGTGTGCAGCATGGGGTTCGGCGTACTTGGCGGCGATCACCTCGCCCTGTTCGGTGATCCGCAACGAGCCTTGAACCGCGCCCGGCGGCTGCGCTAGTACCGCGTCGTAACTCGGCCCGCCGCCGCGGCCGATGGTGCCGCCGCGGCCATGGAACAGCCGCAACCGGATTCCGGTCTTGCGGGCCGATTCGACGAGATCCAGTTCGGCCCGGTACAGCGCCCAGTTGGCCGCGAGGTAGCCGCCGTCCTTGTTGGAATCGGAGTAGCCGAGCATGACCTCCTGCTGTTCACCCCGGGCGGTGACGATTGAGCGATACAGCGGAATAGCAAGGGCCGCTTCGAGAATCGAAGATCCACGCTGGAGGTCGTCGATGGTCTCGAACAATGGCACGATGCCGACCGGGCTGTAGGGTTCGGTCCCGGTTGCATCGAGCAGGCCCGCCTCCTTGAGCAGGATGGCGGCTTCGAGCAGATCGGATACCGACTGGCACATCGAGATGATGTAGTTGGGCACCGCCTGTGACCCGAACACGGCGACTGCCCGGGCCGCCGCCGCGACCACGCCCAGCTCCTTGTCTGCCAACTCCGACAGCTGGGCGTCCGGGCCCACCAGCGGGCGACGGGTGGACAGCTCGGAAACCAGGACCGCGACCCGATCGGGCTCGGCCAATGACTCGTAGTCGGGGTGCACACCGGCCCAGGCCAGCAGCTCGGCCACCACCTGCTCGTGCACGTCGGAATTCTGTCGCATGTCCAGGCCGCAGAGGTGAAAACCGAAGACGCGCACTGATTCCCGCAGGCCGGCTAGTCGATCGTCGGCCAGCACTGCGCTGCCGTTGTCCCGCAGCGAACCATCGACGACGTCCAGGTCGACCAGCAGTTCGTCCGGTGTCAGGTAACGGGGCAGGCCAAGGTCTACCTCATGCTCGGGTTGCTGGTCGAGGATCTCGGCCGCGGTGGCGGTGAGCCGGCCGCGGATCACGTGGAGTGCCCGGCGATATGGTTCGTCGGCCGCCGGCGGATCACCGCTCAGATCGGCCAATGCCTGCAGTCCGTCGCTGACCCGGACCAGCCGCCCCGACATGGACAGCTCCTGTTCGAGGGCGATCAGTTCGGTGAAGTAGCGGTCCAGAGCGGTATAGGCCGCGCTGCCGGTGGCCAGGCGCACCACAGCGGCGGTCACGTTCGGGTTGCCGTCCCGGTCACCGCCGATCCACGATCCCGGCCGCAGTATCGGCGTCTCAAGCAGGAGAGCGTCCGGCCAGCGGGCCCGAAGCGCGCGGCGTACGTCTGCATTGACCTGTGGAATGACTTCGAAGAAGGCCGCCGGATAGTAGCGCAGCCCGGTGGCGATCTCGTCTTGAATCTTCAACCGCGACAACCGGATCAGCGCGGTCTGCCACAGGGTGAGGATGTGCCGGCGCAGCTCAGTCTCGATGCGGTGGTCGTCGCGGGTCAGGGTGTGTCCGTGCAGCCGCAGCCGCATCAGGTCGATGATCCGGTTCTGGGTGTCGAAGACTGTGCGTCGCCGGGTTTCGGTCGGGTGTGCGGTGATCACCGGTGCGACCAAGGCCCCCCGGAGCGCATCGGCGACGGTCGCCGCATCCAAGCCCTCGTCCTGGTCCAGCTTGCGATATGTCGCAGCCAGGCTGCTGTCCTGGGGCGGCTCGCCAGCGGCAACGTGCACCGCGCGCCGCCGTTCGCGGTGCACGTCCTCGGCGACATTGGCCAGGAGCGCGAAATGCGTGAACGCCCTGATCACCGGGATGGCCTCATGGATGTCGATGCCCGAGAACAGCGCGGCCAGTTCTGCCCGGTCGATCTCCGAACGCCGCACCCGGAAGGATTCCACCCGCGCCCGCTCGACCAGGTCGAACACGGCATCACCATGCTGTTCGCGAACCGTGTCACCGAGTATCGCGCCGAGCAACCGGATATCTTCGCGCATCGGCTCGGAGGCCTCGCGGCCGATTTCGGTGCGCTGAACCGATCCGATCGGCTGCAGCGTGCTGTCGGGAATGATGGGAACCTCTGGCATCGTCTCAGTATCGACGGCCGGCGCCGGCGCCGCAGCGCACAGCGCTCGCTTGGATCAGTGCGCCGGGGTGGGAACGACGATCGGCGTGGTGGTCAGCGTGACGGTCGTCACTGGCGCCGGCGGCCCGGCCGGGACGATCGGGGGCGAGGACGTGGTGATCGTTTCCGTGGCGCCGGCTGAATTGCCCGATCGCGACGTCGTCGCCGATGGTTGCTGCCCGGCCGGGACGATCGGGGTCGACGAGGAATCGCCACCGCCGCTGCCACTGCCGTTATGGTCGCCGCCGCTGTCGGAGTCGACGCTGGGCGGCCAGTCCACACCGGTCGGCGGCCAAGCCTTGGCTGACGAGCTGCCGCCACCAGGCGGGGCGCAACCCGACCCGGCGCCGAAATCGCCGGCGGCGGTGCAGTCGGCACTCGCGAGTGGCAGCGGCGTCGTCAGCCACGCTGCCACCGTCCACGCCATGGCGCCGACCGCCGCGGTCCACCGGCGGCCGGACATGACTGGCGTTCGTAAGGTGCTCACAGCTGCAGGATGTCGCCGTAGGCGTTCACGCTGTCGTCGTTCTTGTCGGTGTCGATCGTCACGGTGGAAAAGAACCGGATGGACACCGGCCCGCCACAGGCGTCGACTTTGACGTGTGCATCGTGCACCGTGATGCCGCCGGTGCGGCCCTTCATTGATTTCTTGCCCAGCACCACGTTGGTGATGTTGCCGGGCAGCAGGTTCACCGAGACGTTGCCTTCCAGATCGGCGTAGGGACCGATGGCGTTCAGCACGTTTCCACTGAATCCCGGGTTGATGCCGATATCGGCGTCACCTCCGACGCTGGCGCCTTCACTGAGGTCGATCTGGCACCCGAGCTGCAGCCCAACGATCAGCGTCCCGTTGTTGACGGCCGACGAGCCGTTGCCGTCGATGGTGGCCTCGGCCCGACCGGTGACGAAGCCTTCACGGGTGAAGGCGGTGGCGGCCATGTTGGGCACCGAGTTGATGGCCATCTGAGTGAGCGAAACGCCCAGGCGCCAACCATCTTCGGTGTTGATGGACTGCTCGACGTCAGCGACCGGGAGCGGATCGGCCGCGGCCACTCCACCGGCGACACAGAGCAGCACCACCGCACCCGCGCCCGCACGAACAAGTTTCAGCACAGACTCCGCCTTATCCGAAGCAAATCGGCGACCACTTCACCCGGCGGGGACGCCAGGCATCGAGGCGATCGTAAATGCCAGTGCTAAGCACTTCCTGTCATCGGCATAAGCACCAGTGCAGCAGCGGCTGGACGCTTCCTGTGAACGTCACCGCCACCATTCAAAACAAGACCGGCCACGCCTGACAGGCGTGGCCGGTTTTGTGAGCTGAAGGCTAGGAGCCGTACTTGATCTGCAGGGCGATACCGATGATCGACACCAACCAGATACCGGTGATGAAGTAGGTCAGCCGGTCCAGGTTCTTCTCCACCACGGTCGAACCGGACAGGCTGGACTGCACGCCACCGCCGAACAGCGTCGACAGACCGCCACCCTTGGCCCGATGGAGCAACACCAGCAACACAACCAACAGGCTGGTGACGATCAACGTGATCTGCAGGGCCAAAATCATGACCGACAGCCTACCGGTGGTCCTGCGGACATCACGGCACAGGTCCGATCCGCCATCACGGCAGCGGCCCACCTGCGGCGATCGCCGACAACATCGCGAACTGCTCGCCATCCAGCGAGGCACCGCCGACCAGCGCGCCGTCGACGTCGGCCTGCGCCACGATCTCACCGACGTTCTTGGCGTTGACCGAGCCGCCGTACAGCACCCGCACGGTGGCCGCGATGTCGGCCGAGGCCAGTTCGACCAGGGTCGAGCGAATCGCCGCGCACACCTCCTGGGCGTCGGCAGCACTGGCCACCCGGCCCGTGCCGATCGCCCATACAGGCTCGTAGGCGATGACCACCTGGCTGATCTGCTCGGCTGACAACCCGGCCAGCGAACCCTTGAGCTGATCGGTGCAGTGCGAGACGTGGTTGCCGGCCTCGCGGATGTCGAGCCCCTCGCCGATGCACACGATGGGGGTCAGGCCGTGCTTGAGCGCCGCGGCGGCCTTGGCGGCGACCAGTTCGTCGGACTCGTCGTGGTAGGTGCGCCGCTCCGAGTGGCCCACGACCGCAAAGGTGCAACCCAGCTTGGCCAGGAACGCACCGCTGATCTCACCGGTGTAGGCGCCCGAATCGTGCTTGGACACATCCTGCGCGCCGTAGGTGAGTTTGAGCTTGTCGCCGTCCACCAGAGTCTGCACACTGCGCAGGTCGGTGAATGGCGGGATGACGGCGACGTCGACCTTGGCGAAGTACTTGTCCGGCAAGGCAAATGCGATTTTTTGTACCAGCGCGATGGCCTCGAAGTGGTTGAGGTTCATCTTCCAGTTGCCGGCGATTAGCGGCTTGCGTGCCACAGACTGCTCCTAGTTCACTACGAATTCGGTACGACTAATTCAAAACGGCAATGCCCGGGAGGGTCTTGCCCTCGAGGTATTCGAGCGAGGCACCGCCACCAGTGGAGATATGGGAGAAGCCGTCCTCGGCGAGCCCGAGCTGACGCACCGCAGCCGCCGAGTCACCACCACCGACGACGCTGAACGCGCCCTTTGCGGTGGCCGCGATGATGGCCTCGGCGACGCCCTTGGTACCGGCCGCGAATGCCGGGAACTCGAAGACGCCCATCGGGCCGTTCCAGAACACGGTCTTGGCGTTCGATAGCAGCACGGTGAACCGCTTCACCGACTCCGGGCCGATGTCCAGACCTATCTTGCCGTCCGGGATACGGTCCGAGGCGACGGTCTCGGGCTCGGCGTCGGCCGCGAACTTATCGGCGACCACGATGTCCACCGGAAGATGGATGACGTCGGCGTAGGTGTCGAGCAGCCGCTTGCAGGTGTCGATCATTTCTTCCTGCAGCAGCGAGGTGCCAACCGAAAGACCTTGGGCAGCAAGGAAAGTGAAGCACATGCCGCCACCGATGATCAGGCTGTCGGCCTTGGTGGCCAGGTTCTCGATGACGGCCAGTTTGTCCGACACCTTCGAGCCGCCCAGCACGACGGCGTACGGCCGCTCGGTCGAGCTGGTCAACTGCTCGAGCACATTGACCTCGGCGGCCACCAGCGTGCCCGCGTAGTGCGGCAACAGCGTCGCGACGTCGTACACCGAGGCCTGCTTGCGGTGCACCACACCGAAGCCGTCGGAGACGAACGCGCCCGGCGACCCGTCGGCGCCTTCGACCAGCGCAGCCAATTCGTGCGCCAGGGCCAACCGCTGCGCGTCGTCCTTGCTGGTCTCACGCGGATCGAAGCGGATGTTCTCCAGCAACAGCACGTCACCGTCGGTCAAGCCCTCGGCGCGGGCCAGCGCGTCGGTGCCGACCACATCACCGGCCAGCTGGACGTGCCGGCCCAGCTTCTCCCCCAGCGCCGCCGCAACCGGCGCCAGCGAGAACTTGGGATCCGGTCCACCCTTCGGGCGACCCAGGTGCGCGGTGACGACCACCTTGGCGCCGGCGTCGGCCAGTGCCGCCAGCGTCGGCACGGACGCGATGATCCGGCCGGGATCGGTGATGTTGCCGTTGTCGTCGAGCGGAACGTTGAGGTCGGAGCGGACTAGAACGCCCCGACCTGCCACGCCTTCGCTCAACAACTTATCGAGGGTCTTGATGCTCATACCTGTCTTTCTGTTGCTTCGCTTGCGTTCTACAACGACTGGCCGACGAGCGCGGTCAGGTCGGCTATGCGGTTGGAGTAGCCCCACTCGTTGTCGTACCAGGAGACCACCTTGGCCTGGTTGTCGATGACCTTGGTCAGACCCGAGTCGAACAACGAGCTGTGCGGGTCGGTCACGATATCCGACGACACGATCGGCGCGTCGTAGTACTTGAGAATCCCCATGAGCCTGCCCTCGGCCGCGGCCCGCATCGCGGCGTTGATCTCGGCAGCGGTGGCCGACTTCGCGAGCTCGACGGTCAGGTCCGTGACCGATCCGGTGGGCACCGGCACGCGCAGCGCATAGCCGTCCAACTTGCCCTTGAGCTCGGGCAGCACCAGCCCGATGGCCTTGGCCGCACCGGTGGAGGTCGGCACGATGTTGATCGCGGCCGCGCGAGCGCGGCGCAGGTCCTTGTGCGGGCCGTCCTGCAGGTTCTGGTCCTGGGTGTAGGCGTGGATGGTCGTCATCAGGCCCTTGACGATGCCGAACTCGTCGTTGAGCACCTTGGCCAGCGGGCCGAGGCAGTTCGTGGTGCACGAGGCATTCGAGATGATGTTCTGACTGCCGTCGTACTGGTCGTCATTCACGCCCATCACGATGGTGATGTCCTCGCCCGTGGCAGGCGCAGAGATGATGACCTTCTTGGCGCCCGCCTCCAGGTGACCCTTGGCCTTGGCGGCGTCGGTGAAGATGCCGGTCGATTCCACGACCACATCCACGCCCAGGTCACCCCACGGCAGGGCGGCCGGCCCCTCCTTGACTGCCAGCGCCGTGATCTTGGTGTTGCCGACGACGATGGTGTCCTCGCCGTCGAGGCTGACGTCATACGGCAGCCGGCCCAGGATCGAGTCGAATTTCAGCAGGTGGGCAAGTGACGCGTTGTCGGTCAGGTCATTGACCGCCACGATCTCCAGATCGGTGTTCTTGCCCGCCGCTTTCTGCGCGTCGAGAGCCCGGAAGAAGTTGCGCCCAATCCTGCCGAAGCCGTTGACACCGATCCGAATAGTCACTGCTGTGCTCCTTTTGCCGAGTCGATCACTACTGGACAGGTCATGCGGTGAATCCTGAGGCCAGCGTAACCGGGTAGCGATTTTCGTGTGCATGTTGGCAGTGAGCTCCCGCGGCACCGATTTCCGGCCACGGCAGCCCCTTATTCGGCCTCGACTTATTCGGCCTCGACGATCGCGGTCATCATCGGCGGTTCCTTGGTCAGCCCCCGGGTCAGCACCAACAGGTAGACGATGCCGATGCCCAGACAGCTCAGGCCGAGGACCAGCGCCTTGGAGTCCAGTTGGGTGAGCAGGTATCCGTCGATCACCGCACCGACGGCCGGCAGCAGGAGATAGCGCAGCCCGTTCAGCCCCCGCCCACGGTGCCGTAGGAAGTACGCCATGACCGCAAGGTTGACCAAGGTGAACGCGGTGAACGCACCGAAGTTGATGAACGACGTCGACGTGGTGATGTCCAGGAAGATCGCGCCCAGACCGATCACGCCGGCGAGCGCGATGTTGAAGATCGGCGTGTGGAACCGCTCTGACACCCAACCGAACACCCGCTCTGGCAGTACGCGGTCGCGGCCCATCGCATAGAGCAGACGAGCTACCGCGGCTTGTGCGGCCAGCCCCGAGGTGAATTGTCCGGCTATCAGCCCGGTCAGGAAGATGGCGCCAAAAAGGCTGCCGCCGATGGTTTTTGCGATGTCGGCGGCCAGCGAATCACTGTTGGCGAACGTCCCGCCGGGCGCTACCAGCGTGACGAAATAGGTGACCACGATGAAGATGGCACCACCGATCAGCGCGACCAGCACGATCGCCCGCGGCACGTTGCGGTGCGCGTTGTGCGCCTCCTCGGTGAGCGTGCTGATGGCGTCGAAGCCGAGGAACGAGTAGGCCGCGACCGCCGCCCCCGCCGTCAGCGGCCCGAAGCCGCCGCCGATGAACGGCACCGCCGAAACCAGCGACTGCGACCCGTGCACCAGGTGCGCGACGGAGAGCGCCACGAACAGCACCAGGATCAGCATCTGCACAGTCATCAGCACGAAATTGGTGCGGTCTGCCACCTTCAGCCCGAGCACGTTCAGCGCCGAGGTGATCACGATGAACGCGACGACCCACACCGCGATCGGCACGTGCGGGTATTCGCCCTTGAGGTAGGCCGCACCGATCAGCCAGATCACCAGCGGCAGAAACAGATAGTCCAGCAGGATCGTCCAGCCCACCACGAAGCCCAGCCGGGAGTCGAGCGCGGACCGGACATAGGTGTAGGCCGAGCCCGCGACCGGAAAGTGTTTGGCCATCAGGCCGTAACTCAGCGCCGTAAAGAACATCGCCGCCGTCGCCAACAGATACGAACCGGCGCTGCCGCCGTTGGACAGACCGGCGATCACCCCGAAGATGCCGAGCACGATGATCGGGCACATGTAGGCCAGCCCGAACAGCACTAACGACCGCAACCCCAACTGCTTCTGCAAAGTGCCGTGATGTTCGTGATGCTGACTGTCCCTGGCGACGGTCATGAGACTCCTCTCGGTTGCCAGCTCGCCGGATCGATCCGTCCCGCATAGATGGGCAGGTCGATGATCGGGTCGTCGGGCGCCAGTTGGGACCACATCCGGTTGCTGCCCTCGGTGCCGTTTTCACGAACCCGGGTCACCGCGTCCAAGTCCAGCACCACCGACAGCACTCCGGGTTCGGCGGACGGTAAATCCCCCAGTATCGTGCCCTCGGGGTCACAGACGATCGATCCGCCGGTGCCGACCGGCCCAGCGGCGTTGACGCTCAGCATGAACACCTGGTTGACGATCGCGTTGGCCTGGGCCAGCACGCGTTCCTGCCGGCGGTCGGCTCCGATGGTCTTGACCACGTTGACCACGAACTCGGCACCCATCCACGCCACGCTGCGAGTGGATTCGGGAAACCATGCGTCGTAGCAGATCGACAGTCCGCCGCGACCGCTGCCAGGCATGTCATAGACGGTGAATTTATTTCCGGCAGACCAGGTTTCGAACGGGCGCCACGGGAAAACCTTGCGATAGCTGGCCACCAGTTGACCGTCGGGGCTGAACACCAGCTGGGTGTTGTAGACCCTGTTGTCGTCGCCGAGTTCGGGCACCGAGCCCGGGATCAGCCAGAGGCCGAGCCGCGCCGCGGCTTCCCCGAGCGCCCGAACCCTCGGCCCACCCAGCGGTTCGGCCGCTGCCCGTAACCAGGCGTTGCTATCGTCGGCCAGGTCACAGTCACCACAAAGGTGGATCTCCGGGAACACCAATAGGTCGAGATCGGTTACCCCAGAAGCTATTTCGGCAGCTTGCGACTCCAGTTGAGCGACCGGGTCGGTGCCCGTAAGTGGCCGGGACTGCGCCAGTGCGACGGAGAGGGTTCGGTCCACCTACAGCAGACTAAACCGCTCGTCGCCCGTTTCACGCGTCGTCGAGCAAATCCGGTGTCACCGCCGACTCGGTGTCGGGGATGCCTTCCAGCTTGGCCTTTCGGTCGGCCATCGACAGCAGTCGCCGGATCCGGCCTGCCACAGCATCTTTCGTCATCGGCGGATCGGCGAGCCGCCCCAGTTCCTCGAGCGAGGCCTGACGGTGCTCGACCCGCAACCGCCCGGCGGCCGACAGGTGGTCGGGCACCGAGTCGCCGAGGATGTTCAGCGCCCGCTCGACCCGAGCC
Source organism: Mycobacterium sp. (assembly GCA_031292695.1). Classification (GTDB taxonomy): domain Bacteria; phylum Actinomycetota; class Actinomycetes; order Mycobacteriales; family Mycobacteriaceae; genus Mycobacterium. The sequence goes on from JARLGS010000949.1 coordinate 10,485, forward strand.
GCGGCCGCGACCGCCGCCCGCGCGGACCGGCGCAGATTCGCGTCGTCGAAATTGGCGAGCCGGTTGGCGGTGGCCCGCACCTCGCGGCGCATCCGCCGTTCCTCCCAGTTCAGTCGGGTGTCCTGAGCGCCCATCCGGGTCAGCAGTGCGCCGATGGCCTCGCCGTCGCGCACCACCACCCGGTCACTGCCCCGCACCTCGCGGGCCTTTGCGCTGACCCCCAGCCGACGGGCCGCCCCGACCAACGCCAACGCCGCTTCCGGCCCCGGGCAGCTGACCTCGAGCGCCGACGACCTGCCGGGCTCGGTCAGCGAGCCGTGGGCCAGGAACGCGCCACGCCATGCCGCCTCGGCGTCACCGACGCTGCCGCCGACGACCTGGGCAGGCAAGCCGCGCACCGGGCGCCCGCGCAGGTCCAGCAGCCCGGTCTGCCGAGCCAGGGCCTCCCCATCCTGTGCGACCCGCACCACGTACCGGGTGCTCTTGCGGATACCGCTGGCCGACAACACGTGCACGACGGCGTTGTACCCGTAGAGATCGTAGATGTCCTTGCGCAGTCGCCTGGCGATGCTGCCCAGGTCGACCTCAGCCTCGACGACGACGCGGCCGGCCACGATATGGAGCCCGCCGGCGAACCGCAGCAGCGACGCCACCTCGGCCCGGCGTGCGGTCACCGAGTTGACGACCAGCCGGCTCAGCTCGTCCTTCACTTCCGACGTCATCGCCACGAATCGTCACCTCTTGGTCCTTCAGGGGCCGGCTGCTGACGGAGACCGTCGGCCGACCGAGCGGCGGGGGTGGACGGCACCTGCGCGGCCTGGGCCGGTGCGCCGCTGCCATTGAGACGCACCCGCTCCAGGGCAGCTGCAAGCCGTGCCGGGTCATGTAATGGTGTACCAGGTCGGGACACGTCAGCAAACTCGACCTGAGCCTCGAGGAACGCCGCGGCCCGACGCAGCTGCTCCCGTTCCCGCGCATTGGGCACGCTGGCGGCGTCGACGATGATGTCGTGCACCGTCAGGCCCGGCGCGTGCTGGGACAGCACATGCACGTGCCGTTCGGCGGAGAAACCCGCGGTCTCGCCCGGTTCGGCCGCGAGGTTGAGCACCAGTGCCCGCCGCGCCTCGGTGGCCTGTAGCGCAGCAAGCAGCTGCGGCACCAGCACATGCGGGATGACGCTGCTGAACCACGAGCCCGGACCGAGCACCACCAGATCGGCCGACATGATGGCGTCCACGGCCTGTCGCGTGGCCGGCGGATCACCCGGCAGCAGCCGGACCCGGCGCACCTTGCCCGGAGTGGTGGCCACCGCAACCTGGCCGCGGATCACCCGACTCATCCGCGGGTCCGCTTCGAGCCCGGACACGTCGGCCTCGATCTGCAAGGCGAGCGGGCACATCGGCAGTACCCGGCCCTTGACCCCGAGAATCCGGCCCAGCTCGTCGAGCGCCGCGACCGGGTCCGCGAGTACCTCGTTGAGGCCGGCAAGCAGCAGATTGCCGATCGGATGACCGGCCAGCGCACCGCTGCCGGAGAACCGGTGCTGGATGATGGTGGCCCAGAGCTGGCCGTGCGGGCTGTCAGATGCCAACGCCGCCAACGCCATTCGCAGATCGCCCGGCGGCACGATATCCAGTTCGGAGCGCAGCCGGCCGGACGACCCCCCGTCGTCGGCGACGGTCACCACGGCAGTGACGTGCGGCGTCAGCCGGCGCGCCGCGGACAACGTGGCGTAGAGCCCGTGCCCACCGCCGAGCGCAACGATGCGAGCACTCATTCGCGCCCCAGATCCCGGTGCAGTACGCGCACAGTCAGACGATCACCGCCCCGCAGTTGGTCGGCCAGCGCCTCCGCTATCGCGACACTGCGGTGCTTGCCGCCGGTGCAACCGATGGCAACGGTCATGTAGCGCTTCCCCTCCCTGCGATAGCCGTCGATCACAACCCCCAGTAGCCGATGGTAGGAGTCGAGGAACTCCGCGGCGCCGGGTTGTCCCAATACGTAGTCCCGAACCGCCGGGTGCTGCCCGGTGTGTGGCCGCAGCTCGTCGATCCAGTGCGGGTTGGGCAGGAACCGCACATCCATGACGGTGTCGGCGTCCATCGGCAGACCATATTTATAGCCGAACGACTCCACCGTCACGCTCGTACCCGCGACCGCGTCTTCGCCGAAGGCCCGCTCGATGCTGGCCCGCAACGCCGGGACGGGCAGCGTTGAGGTGTCGATGATCAGGTCGGCGGTTGCACGTACCGAGGCCAGCAACGTTCGTTCGGCGGCAATACCTTCCGCGAGAGTGTGATTGCCCTGCAGGGGGTGACTACGCCGGTTCTGCTCGTAACGGCGCACCAGGATGTCGTCGGAGGCCTCCAGGAACAGCACCCGCGGCACGACGCTACGGGTGGCCAGCTCACTGCGCACGAAATCGAGGTCTCCGGTGAATCCCCGGGACCGGACATCCATCACCACGGCCAGCTTGGTGATCCGGGATCCCGCGGCCAGGCCCAGCTCCACCATGCGGGTGATCAGCTCGGGCGGCAGATTGTCCGCGACGTACCAGCCCAGGTCTTCGAGCACCTTGGCCGCGGTGCCGCGGCCGGCTCCGGACAGCCCGGTGACCAGAACCACGTCGATCTCGCCGGCAGCGCCGTCTATCTGATCGTCCGTCACGACTTCGTCCGTCCCCCGCTTCTCATCCGCCGCTGCTCGCTCACTCCGCTGTCCGATCATTGCCGATATCGGGCGGCACCGCCCGCGAATCAGCTCCGGGATCAGGGGCGGCATCAGCGCCGGCGGCCGTCTGATCGACGATCTCGGCAGCGGTTTCGGTAGCTGCTTCGGTAGCGGCGGACCGAAGCGCCTCGACCACCGCCTGCGCCGTAGCCGCACCGATCCCCGGTACCGCGGTGAGTTCTTCGACACCGGCTTCCTTCAACCGCGCCACCGAGCCGAAGTGGGTGACCAGCGCCTTGCGCCGGTGCTCGCCAAGGCCGGGTATGGCGTCCAGCATCGATGCCGTCATTCGCTTGGAACGCTTGCTGCGGTGAAAGGTGATGGCGAACCGGTGGGCCTCGTCCCGGATCCGCTGCAACAGGTAGAGCCCTTCACTGTTGCGCGGCATGATCAGCGGGTCCGGTTGTTCCGGAAGCCACACCTCTTCCAGCCGTTTGGCCAGGCCGATCACCGCCACATCGGCGACGCCCAGCTCATCGAGGACGGCCGCCGCGGCGTTCACCTGCGGCGCGCCACCGTCGACCACGAACAGGTTGGGCGGGTAGGCGAATCTCTTTGGCCGTGCTGGGGTTTCGATGTTCTCGCCGCTTGCGGCCGGATCAGGTGGCGCAGCGACGGCCTGGGTATCGGCGACGTGGCGGGCGAAGCGCCGTCGGGTCACCTCCGCGATGGACGCCACATCGTCGGACCGGCCGTCGCCCGCGGCCTCGCGAATGGCGTAGTGGCGGTAGTCGGATTTGCGCGGCAGCCCGTCCTCGAAGACCACCAGCGAGGCCACCACATCGGTGCCTTGCACATGGCTGATGTCGACGCACTCGATGCGCAACGGCGCGTCCTCGAGCTCCAATGAATCCTGAATACTCTGCAGCGCTTCGGATCTGGCGTTGAAGTCGCCGGCCCGCCGGAGTTTGTGCTGGGCCAGTGCGTCCTGGGCATTGCGCTGGACGGTCTCGGCCAACGCGCGCTTGTCGCCGCGCTGCGCGACCCGCAGCTGCACTCGGGAGCCGCGCACCCCCGACAACCAGTCCGCGAGCTCACCGGCATTTTCTGGAAGAACGGGTACCAGAACCTCTTTCGGCACCGGATTGGTGGCCTCGTCGGTCGGGCCGGTGGCCCGGAACTCAGCTTGATCACCGTAGAACTGGGTGAGGAACTGGCCTACCAGATAGTCCTCGCCGGACTCCCCGGGCTCGCCGGACTTCTCGATGACCCAGCCCCGCTGGCCCCGCACCCGGCCGCCACGGACGTGGAAAACCTGTACGGCTGCTTCCAGATCGTCGTCGGCGAACGCCACCACGTCGGCGTCGGTACCGTCGCCCAGCACCACGGCCTGTTTCTCCAGTGCCCGCTTCAGCGCCGAGATGTTGTCTCGCAGGCGGGCGGCACGCTCGAACTCCAGTTCTTCGGCGGCGTCGGCCATCTGCTGTTCCATGTCGCGGGCCAGCCGGTCGGTGTTGCCGGCCAGGAAGTCACAGAAATCTTCGACGATCTTTCGGTGCTCGGCCGCGGTCACCCGCCCGATGCACGGCGCCGAGCACTTGTCGATGTAGCCGAGCAGACAGGGTCGGCCAATCTGGTTGTGCCGCTTGAACACTCCGGCCGAACACGTCCGGGCCGGGAACACCCGGGTCAACAGATCCAGCGTCTCCCGGATGGCCCAGGCGTGCGAATACGGTCCGAAATAGCGGACCCCCTTGCGGCGCGGCCCGCGGTATACGAACAGGCGGGGGTATTCCTCGTTGAGGGTGACCGCGAGCACCGGATACGACTTGTCGTCGCGGTACCGGATGTTGAACCGTGGATCGAATTCCTTGATCCAGTTGTATTCCAGTTGCAGCGCTTCGACTTCGGTGGTGACCACCGTCCACTCGACGCTGCCGGCGGTGGTCACCATCTGCCGGGTGCGGGGCGCCAGCGCAGAGAGGTCGGCAAAGTAGGAGTTCAGCCGGATGCGCAGGCTCTTGGCCTTGCCGACGTAGATGACCCGACCATGTGGATCGCGGAAGCGATACACCCCCGGCTCCACGGGTATGGTCCCCGGCGCAGGCCGGTACGTCGCTGGATCGGGCATGACTACAGGCTAGTTCGACCGGCTGACAGCGTCGGTCGCGCCGAACTGCGCATCGACGAACTCGACGAAGGCCGCGGCCTTGGCCACGTAGTTGGCGTACAGGTCGTAGCTGGCCGCACCCGGTGACAACAGGACTGCCGTTACCCCTGGTACTGCCGCTGCGGTCCGCACCGCCGCCTCCAGACTGTCAACGGGGTGCACGGCATCCGCGTGCGCCGCGGCGAACCGGCGCCCGATATCGGTGCCATTGGTCGGGCCCTGGATGAGGTGAACGTCACGGGCGCCGGAGAGCAGATAGTCGTCTAGTTGCTCGTAGTCGAGTTGCCGGTCCATGCCGCCGACGATCAGCGCGATCCGGTCGTCAGGGCGCATCGCCCGCAACGCGGCGACCACGCTCTCGCCGGTGGTGGCCAGGGTGTCGTCGATCCAGCGGACCTGCCCGGTGCGGCGCACCGTCTGCAGCCGGTGCGGTAGGGCCTCGAATGTCGTTACCGCGCCGATGAACTCGTCTGACGTGACCGGACGGCCGATCACCTCGGCGGCCGCGACCGCGGCCAGCGCGCCGTTGACCACGTTGTGCTCGTAGGTCATCACGTAGTCGCCGTCGGGGCGCGCGACGCCGGCCGGATCCACAGTGCGGACCACCGGGGGCGGTGCGATGCCCAGCCGCTTCAGCGCGGCCAGCACCTGCCGGGTGGTGACCAGTACCTCACCGCCGCAGGCGAAGATATTGGCCTTCGCGCGGTGGTAGGCGTCGATGTCTCCGTGCCAGTCCAGGTGGTCCTCAAAGAGGTTCGTGATCACCGAGATTCGTGGCGACGCAGTCACCAGCGCGCACTGCTGACTCGACAGCTCGGCCACCACCACGGTGTCCGGTGCGGGCGACAGGTCCGACAACGGGGTGCCGATGTTGCCCGCTACCACGGCGTCCGACCCGAGCCGGCGCAGCAGGTGGGTGAGGAACGATGCGGTCGTGCTCTTGCCCTTGGTCCCGGTGACGCCGACGGTCTGCGCGCCGTACTGCCGCAGGTACCAGTCCGCGGCGCTGGACAGCGTGGTGCCGGATTGCCGCAGTTGCGCGAAAAATGGCTGGTGCCAGGGTATCCCCGGACTGAGGAAGACCACATCGGAGTCTGCCAGCCGGGCCAGCTGTTCGCTGCCCCGCCACAGGTTCAGGTTGACGATATCGGCGGGTGCGGCCAGGGTGCCGCGACCGGCGTCATCAACCGCATCGATCCGCGCGGCTCCTGCGGCCGCGGCGGTACGAGCCAGGGACTGCCCCTCTTTGCCGAAGCCCCAGATGCCGACAGCGGCCCCGGCCAGGTCCGGACGCTGCGACGTCATCGCTGATCGACGCCCTCGGCGACGACCGTGTCGGTGGTGTAGTCCAAACCGTCCAGGGCCGCACGGTAGCGCGCGGGCACGTACTGCACTGCGCGGCTGTCATCGCGGTCGTCGGCGACGCGAGCCAGATCGGCCCGCGCCCTGCGGAACTCCTCCACCAGCGGCAGACCGGTCCACGAGTCGTCGTCGAGGATCGAGAGCATCGACTCGGCAGCCTCGTAGTACTCACCGACGCACTCGAACGGCTTGTGCGCGCCGACCCCGAGGATGTCCTCGAATCCAGCGCGGTTCTCGGTGTCCTCGAACAGGTTTCGGCCGAAGATCGCCTCCACCTCGGTGCGACCGAGGCGGGGTGCCATCAGCACGAAGACGAACTGACACTTGGGGCAGTGGCCGCACCAGGTCGCCCCGCGCCGGCCGGCGTCCAGCGCGAACGGCCGGTTGCAGCTGATGAAGGCGCGGAAATACTGTGGGCTGGAAGCGAAGCGGTCGGCGATCTGCGATTCGGACAGACCGCGCAACAACGAGAAATAGCGGTCCGGGTTCAGCCCGTAGCGACTCAGGGTGCCGCGCAAGAGCGTTTCATAGGTGACGCTCTTGGACCATTGGTGGTTGATGTCCTGGCCCATCCACTCGACATTGCCGACATTGGACGAACGTTCGTTGGACAGCACCACCGGCCCCAACCCGTTGGCGTCGGCCACGATCAAGCCGATGATGCTGTTGATCGCGGTGACCGGGATGTGCCCGTTGTGGGCTCCGGCGGCATTGGCTTCGATCAGGGCACGGTCGATCGAACGCATGACCCGCACGTGCTGCAGCCCGCTGATCTCGATGCACCGGTCGATCGGGTCGAACTTGTTGACGTTGAACAGCACCGGCCGCATGGGCGCGAGGGTTTCGATCGACACCACCGAGTCCTTGCCGCCACCGACCGGCACCAGCGGCGGTGCGTCCGGGTTCCAGCTATCCGGCGCCGGAGCGTTGATCTCCGCGCGGCCTCCGGTGATCTCCGGGCTCAATGCGCCGGGCAGGTTGTTGCGATAGGCAAACTCGCCGAGCCCTCCCGCGATCAGCTGGCTCAGGTAATCCCGTTCGAAATCATAAGTCGGGAAACCGATTTCGATCTGCTTCGGCGCAGCCGCCTTGTAGTAGCTCAGTGCGCACGTCAGGGTCAGCAGCCGCAGGAGCCGGTCGTCGGGCCGGCCACCGGCCAGGCTGGTGCCGAAATCGACGGTCTCGGTGAAGCTCACATCGTCGACGGCGTCCGCACCGCACATGGTGTAGTGCGCCCTGAGCACGCCGTCGGCGACGTCGTAGCCGTCGATACGAAACGACCGATACGCCTGCGGGACAAACGGTTTACTCACTGTTGCTCCAGAAACGGCGGGTGGGTGGAATCGGACGGACTCGGGGTGTCCATCGGGTGGTCGCCGAGTTGCGCGACGGGATGGGTGCGGTACTGCGGCGAGATCCACCAGGCGCGAAGCACATCGGCGGCCGGCACGGCGGCGGCCAGCTCGATCGGTTCCAACGGCCCGCAGGCCTGCAGCCGACCAAGAATCGAGACCGGTTCCGGATTGTCGAGCCCGACGAGCCCACCGGCCGTCTCGATCACCAGGGCACCGGCCAGTGTCGGGGTGAGGGCCGGACCCGGCGCCATGCCGTCCACGCAACCCTGGTCGGCCAATCGGCGGAGCAGCAGATCAACGGTGCCGAGGCTGGTGGTGCGGGCCGCCATCCGGAGCCAGTGGGCATCCGCCGCCGACGGCGCGGTCCAGTCGTCCAGCTGCCCGATCCGAACCGACCGGGGTGAGTAGATCTCCGTTGCGCTGCCGGTGACGGTGCAGCTACCACCGTCCACGATCGAAACCGTGGCGGCCACCAGCGGCACACCCGAGCCGAATACCGCTGCGGTGAAGCGATCCAACGCGGCGGTCAGATCGGCCAGCGATGGCATGGTGAGGCCGAAGTATTCCGCCGGTTCGGCCAGGTACTCCCACAGCCACCCGGCGTCCGCGACCCGGCCGCGGCGCAGCGGGACCGTCACTGTCGGGTAGGCGCCCAGCCTGGTGACCAGTTGCGACGCGGTCACGATGGGAGTGGAGATGCCGTGCACGCCCTGGTCGGCTGGTGCGATCGCCACGACGTCAAGCGTCGGCGAGGGCGTGCGAAAATCGGTCACTATCAGCAAATTCTATCCCATGGGAGAGACTGAACCTGTGGGCGTCTCATGATCGGACGGGCATGACCGAGGCAGGCATCACCGGGACCGGGGTGATCCGGCTCACCGAAGCCGATTGGCGGGCGTTTGCCGCGCTGCGGCTGCGCGCGCTGGCCGAGTCCGCTGGAACGGACGATGCCCAGTACCGGAGCGAGGCGGCGTTCACCGGGACCCAGTGGCGCCGTCGGCTGCGGGCTCACGCCCAGTTCGCCCTCGCCCACCAGGACCAGTTCGTGGGCCTGGTCGCCGCGCACCGGGCCAGTCCCGGATCGGTGTACCTGTACTCGCTGTGGACGGAACCGGCCGAACGCGGCCGCGGGGTGGCCCGGACGTTGCTGACCACCGCCATCGACTGGGCGCGTGAGCTGGGCGCCCGAACGGTGACGTTGCGGGTGCACCGGAACAATGCCGCTGCGCTCGGCGTCTACCGCACCTTGGGTTTCGTTATGGCGTCCGACTCGGCCGGCAACGGTGAAAGCCCTGGTCCGGCAGACGAAGTCACGATGTCGTTGACGGTGCGCTGAGATCTGGCCGGTACTGCGCGACGAGTTCGCGGACCCGGTCCATGGCGTCGACGGCGAGGCCCTTGTCGACGGACTGGATGGCCATCATCGGGACGTACTCATCGTCGGGCAGGTCCACGCGGGCCCACCGGGCACCGACCGGGAATGACACCCCGACAATTTCGGACCAGGCGATCACTTTGTCGCTCAACACATTACGGACGGCGAGTCCGTCCGGCCCGACCCGCAGCCGGGGCCGGGTGAACAGCAGCACCGCACCGGCGAGGAGCACACCGAGCACACCCATGGCGACCTGATCAGAGGTCTGGAAGATCACGCCGGTGGCACTGAGTTTCAGCAGGGCGCCGACCGTCACATGCACCACGACGATGACGAGGGCGGCGGCGTAGGCCACGTACTTCACCCGCCGCGGGCGGACCTCGAGGTCCCAGCCGCCGGTTTCCTCAGTCATCTGCGCAGGTCACGCAGGACGAGCGCGGTGGCCAGAGCCGCTGACGCGGCCTGCGCGCCCTTATCCTCCGCCGAACCCGGCAGCCCGGCCCGGTCGATGGCCTGCTCCTCGGTGTTGACGGTCAGCACGCCGTTGGCGACCGGCGTCGACTCGTCGAGCGACACCCGCGTAAGCCCCTGAGTGACGGCGTCACACACGTAATCGAAATGTGGTGTGCCACCCCGGATCACCACGCCGAGCGCAATCACCGCATCGTGGGTCTTGGCCAATTCCTGTGCCACCACCGGGATTTCGATCGCACCCAGCACCCGCACCACGGTCGGATCAGCGATTCCGGATGCAGTGGACACCTTGCGCGCACCGTCCAGCAGCGCATCGCAGATCGTGGTGTGCCAGGTGCTGGCCACGATGGCCAGGCGCACTCCAGCGGCATCCACCGCCGGCATGTCGGGGACGCCGACACCGCTCATTTAGGTTCTCCGTCTGTCGCACCGTCGGCGAAGTCGTCGAGCCCGATGAGGTCGTGCCCCATCCGGTCCCGTTTGGTCATCAGGTAGCGGATGTTGTCGACGTTGGCCCCCACCGGCAGCGGCACGCGCTCGATGATGTGCAGGCCGTAGCCGTCGAGGCCGACCCGCTTGGCCGGGTTGTTGGTCAGCAGCCGCATGGACCGAATACCCAGGTCCACCAGGATCTGGGCGCCGATGCCGTAGTCCCGGGCATCGGCGGGCAGGCCGAGTTCCAGGTTGGCGTCGACGGTGTCGGCGCCGGCATCCTGCAGCTGGTAGGCCTGCAGCTTGTGCAGCAGGCCGATGCCGCGGCCCTCGTGGCCACGCATGTACAGCACCACGCCGCGGCCCTCCTGGGCCACCAGTGCCATCGCGGCATCCAGCTGCGGGCCGCAGTCGCAGCGCCGGGAGCCGAACACGTCCCCGGTCAGGCATTCAGAGTGCACACGCACCAGCACGTCGTCGCCGTTCTGCTCCGAGATGTCGCCCCGGACCAGAGCCACGTGCTCGACGTCTTCGTAGATGCTGGTGTAGCCGACGGCCCGGAACTCGCCGTGCCGGGTGGGGATGCGGGCCTCAGCAACGCGCTCGATGTGCTTCTCGTGCTTGCGCCGCCACTCGATGAGGTCGGCGATGGAGATCAGTGCGAGGTCATGGTCGTCCGCGAAGACCCGCAGCTCGTCGGTCTGGGCCATGGAGCCCTCGTCCTTCTGGCTGACAATCTCGCAGATCGCGCCGGCCGGCTGCAGCCCGGCGAGGCGGGCCAGATCCACGGCGGCCTCGGTGTGGCCGGGGCGGCGCAACACGCCACCGTCCTTGGCGCGCAACGGAACCACGTGGCCGGGCTTGGAGAAATCGTCGGCGACGGCATCCGGATCCGCCAGTGCCTGCATGGTCTTGGCGCGGTCGGAAGCCGAAATACCGGTTCCCACACCCTTTTTCGCATCCACGGTCACGGTGTAGGCGGTGCCGTGCTTATCCTGGTTGACCGCGTACATCGGCAGCAGGCCGAGCCGGTCGCAGATGTCACTGGACAGCGGAACGCACAGGTAGCCAGAGGTGTAGCGGACCATGAACGCGACCAATTCGGGGGTGGCCTTCTCGGCCGCAAAGATCAGATCGCCTTCGTTTTCGCGATCTTCATCATCGATGACCACGACCGCCTTACCCGCCGCGATATCGGCTATCGCCCGTTCGACGGAATCAAGCCTCGTCATCTCCACCACCCTTACCGCGGCCCGATAGGGCCATGTTGATCACCTACCAGTATGAACCACTGGTAGATCTGGTTTGACTCCCGGCGGTCCCGCTCAGCGGACGTGCGGGACCAGTCGCTATTGCGTCGGGGTGAGCAGCCGCTCGACATATTTCGCGATGACATCCACTTCCAGGTTCACCGTGGTTCCCACCGGAGCCCGGCCCAGCGTGGTCAGCTGCAACGTGGTTGGGATCAGCGAGATCTCGAACCAGTCGCCCGCCTCGTCGCGGCCCAGACCCGACACCGTCAGCGACACCCCGTCGACGGTGATCGAGCCCTTTTCGACCACGTAGCGGGCCAATTGGGCCGGCAGCGCGATCCGCACGACCTCCCAGTGCTCCGACGGCGTCCGGGACACCACACTGCCGACCCCATCCACGTGGCCCTGCACGATGTGCCCGCCCAGGCGGCTGTTGATCGCGGCCGCGCGCTCCAGATTGACCCGCCCGCCGACGTCGACCCCGGCCAGGCTGGACCGGTTGAGCGTTTCGGCCATCACATCCGCGGAGAATGCGCCCTCGGGCAGCACATCGACAACGGTCAGGCAGACGCCGTTCACCGCGATCGAATCGCCGTGCCCGGCATCGGCGGTGACCAGCGGACCGCGGATGACGAACCGCGCCGCGTCGGCCAGTTGCTCCTTGCTGACGATCTCGCCGAGCTCTTCGACAATGCCGGTAAACATGCGCTCAGCCTAGCTATCCCCCGTCGCTCCGCTCGCCGCCGGTGAGCCGCTTCTCGCCGAAGTAATGGGCCACCGGGTTGCCGTTGAAATTGCCGACCGGCAGATACCCCTCCGACTCGTACAACCGCTGGGCCTGCGGCTGACGCGCGCCGGTGTCGAGCCTGGCCACCGAGTACCCGAGCCCGCGGGCGGCGTCCTCCAGGGCCCGCAGCAGCAGCCGGGCCAGCCCCTGCCCACGCGCGTCCGGTGCCACGTACATCCGCTTGATCTCGCAGGCGCCGTCCGGCAATCGCTTGAGCCCGCCGCCGCACACCGGCGAACCGTCGCGGTACCCGGCCAGATAGACGCCGTGCGGCGGTCCGAGTTCAGCCGGGCCGGCCTTGGGCATATCCGGAGCGTTCAGATCCAGCCCACCGCGGACGTCGGCATAGAGTTCGGTCATCTCGGCCTCCATCGCGCTCACCAGGGCCGCGCCATCGCCACTGTCGATCGAAACCGGCCGAAAGTCGAGTTCCACAACCATGGTTGTGGTTCTACCGGCAGGTCGAGGCAAGTGGTTAGTCAGGCGCACCTATTACGATGCAGGGCATGCAGACGCGCAAACGTTCCGCCACGCTTGTTTCCCTACTCTCCTCCGTGATGGCCGGGGTCCTCCTGGTTTCCGGTTGCTCGAAGTCCGAAGCGCCCTCGACCCCGCTGCCCGACGCGGCGACGTTGCTCAAGCAGTCCGCCGACACCACCCGCGCCCAGCAGAGCGTGCACCTGGTGCTGACCGTCAACGGCAAGATCAGCACCATGACGGTGACCAAGCTCACCGGCGACATGACCCTGATCCCGGCCGTGGCCGGCCAGGGCAAGGCGAACCTGTCGGTGGCCGGTATGCCGGTCCAGGACGCCCCGTTCGTCGTCTATGACAACCACCTGTTCGCCTCGCTGTCGGCCGGCGGGCCGCTGTCCGACTTCGGACCGGCCGACGCCATCTACGACATCTCGGCGATCCTGCGTCCGGAGACCGGGCTGGCCAACATCCTGTCCAACTTCTCCGACCCGAAGGCCGAGGGCCGCGAGACCATCAACGGGGTGTCGACCGTGAAGGTCACCGGCACCGTCACCGCAGACGCGGTCAACAAGATCGCGCCGCAGCTCAAGGTCACCAGCCCGCTGCCGGGCACCGCCTGGATCGACGAGGGCGGTAACCACCAGTTGGAACAGGCCCAGCTGGAAGTCACCCCGGGCAACAACCTCCAGATGACGCTGACGGACTGGGGTAAGCCGGTCACCGTCGCCAAGCCCAACGTCCAGTAATGGCTGCGGGCAACAACCGCCACGTCGCGATAGCGGCAGGTAGCCTCGCCGTTCTGCTCGGCGCGCTCGACACGTATGTCGTGGTCACGATCATGACCGACATGATGAAAGAGCCGCCGGACGGGATCGGTATCCCGATCAACAAGATCCAGCAGGTCACTCCGGTGATCACCTGGTATCTGCTGGGCTACATCGCCGCCATGCCGCTGCTGGGCCGGGCTTCCGACCGATTCGGCCGCAAGCATGTGCTACAGGCCAGCCTGGTCGCCTTCGCCGTGGGCTCGGTCCTCACCTCGATGGCCGGAATGTTCGACGGCGTCGACGGGGTGATCCCGCCGCTGATCCAGCTGATTGTCGGACGGGCCCTGCAGGGCACCGCGAGCGGCGCGCTGCTCCCGGTCACGCTGGCCCTGGCCGCCGACCTGTGGGCAGCGCGCAACCGGGCTGGTGTGCTCGGCGGTATCGGTGCCGCACAGGAACTGGGCAGCGTGCTCGGCCCGCTGTACGGCGTGGGCATCGTGTGGCTGCTGCACGACTGGCGGGACGTCTTCTGGATCAACGTGCCGTTGACCGCGGTGGCCATGGTGATGATCCACTTCAGCCTGCCTTCGCACAGCGAGACCGAGGCTCCGCAGAAGGTCGACGTGATCGGTGGCGTGCTGCTGGCCACCGCGCTCGGGCTGGCTACCTGGGGTCTGTACAACCCCAACCCGGACGGCAAGCAGGTGCTGCCGGAAAACGGTCCGACGTTGCTCATCGGCGCCGCGGTGGCCGCGGTCGCGTTCTTCGTGTGGGAGAAGGTGGCCCGCACCAAGCTGATCGATCCGGTCGGCGTGCACTTCCGGCCGTTCCTGGCGGGCCTGGCATCGTCTCTGTGCGCAGGCGCGGCGTTGATGGTCACGCTGGTGAACGTCGAGCTGTTCAGCCGCGGTGTGCTCGGTCTGGAGCAGGTTCCGTCAACACTTCAGCTGTCCTGGTTCCTGGGCGCGCTGCCCGTCGGCGCCCTGGCAGGTGGCTGGATAGCCACCCGGGTCGGCGACCGGATCGTGGCGTTCGTCGGCCTGCTCATCGCCGCGTTCGCGTATGTCCTGGTGTCGCACTGGGATATGAACGTACTGACGGCCAGCCACGACCTCGCTGTGGTCACTCTCCCCCGGCTACCGACCGATCTGGTCATCGCCGGCCTCGGGCTGGGTCTGGTCATCGGACCGTTGACCTCAGCGACCCTGCGGGTGGTACCGACCGCCCAGCACGGCATCGCCTCGGCGGCGGTCGTGGTGTCCCGCATGATCGGCATGCTGATCGGGATGGCCGCGCTGTCGGCGTGGGGCCTGTACAAGGTTCATGAAAAATTGGACTCAATGCCCCCGGTGAAGGGCATCAACGCCGTCGATGCAGCAATGAAGTATGGACAGCAGGTCAAGGATGCCTACACGGCGCAGTACACCTCGATCTTCGCCATCACGGCCATCGTCTGCGTGGTGGGTGCATTCGCGAGTCTGCTGATCGCCGGTCGGCATGAGCAGGCCGACGAACCAGAGGCAGCCGACGAAGTCGAACCTGCGCCGGTGGCGTAGTACGCCGCGTGAACAAAGCCGTAGCCGCAGGATCAATGCCCGTTAGGCGTTGATCCTGCGGCTACGGTTTTTGGTCGAGTGGTTAGCGCTGAGATTCAAATGGCGCCGGTTATGCGGCGGGTCAGCACCGCTCCAGGCCGGGACGCATCAACACAACGTTGTCCGGGACGTGGTCCGGGGTCGGTTCGACGGTGCGTCCGTTCGTGTGCGCGGCGATACGTTCCAGCGCTCCGTCCACGGCTTCATCGAAGTCTTCGACGACGCTCAGCACCGCCCGCAGGGGCCGGAACATCATGTCCTTGAAGCCATCTTCAACAGGGCGGAAGCTGAGCCAGTCCTGCAGTGCAGTCATGCTCGTAATCCTTTGCTCGTGTTCACCACCGCGCGAACGACATCGGTGAGCGCGATCAGCCGGCCGGATCGAAGTGACCCAGTCCATGCAGCCAATTTTACGGGCCCGAAATTCCCGCTTCCTGCGCGAACCCAACACCCTTGGTCTCAAACTGATAACGACTGCTCAAATTGACGTCGCCCCACGGTGGGCCCGATCACATTGGCACACACGATGAATCGCACGTCTCAGTGGTTTGCGGGAATTATCTCGTCCGGCTCGAAGCGGCCCGGGCGGCAGCTCCGCCCGCCAAAAGTTCGCTGAAATGTCCCCCAGCAATCAATTCGGCACCAGGCTCAGGCGCACGTCGGACCCAACGGCCTCGATACCGTCGAACCGCCAGCGCCGGGCCTGCGCCATGGTCGGCACCCCGACATCGTCGATGGCGGTGATCGGTCCGCCCAGCAGCATCGGCGCCAGATAGGCCAGAATCCGATCTACCAACCCGGCCCGGACGAATGCCCCGGCCAGCACCGGGCCGCCTTCGAGGATCACATCGGTCCGGTCCGACAGCGCCTGGAGCACCTCGCGCGGATCGTGGGTCCGGATCACCATGGTGCGCGAGTCGTCGTTCAAAACTTTTGATTCCGAGGATATTTCGCGCTCGCCGACCACAACCCGCAGCGGCTGACGGGCGGCCAGCGTGCCGTCAGGCAACCGAGCCGTCAGCGACGGATCGTCGGCCAGCACGGTGCCGGTACCGACCACGATGGCATCGGCGACACCGCGGTGGCGGTGCACATCGGCGCGGGCGGCCGCACCGGTGATCCATCGGCTCGAGCCATCGGCCGCGGCGCTCCGCCCGTCGACGCTCGCAGCGAACTTCCACGTCACATGCGGACGACCGGTGCGCTGGCGGTGCAGCCATTCCCGCAGCGGTCCGCCGCCCACCTGGTCAGCGAGCACGCCCGCGGACACCGTCACTCCGGTATCGGCCAGCCGCTGGGCGCCGCCGGCGGCCAGCGGGTTGGGATCGGACACGGCGTACACCACCGCGGCCACGCCGGCCTCCAGCAGCGCGTCCACGCAGGGGCCGGTGCGGCCCTGATGGTTGCACGGTTCCAGCGTCACGATGGCAGTCCCGCCGCGGGCCCGCGAGCCGGCCCGCCGCAGCGCCATCACCTCGGCGTGCGCGTGCCCGGCCGGTTGGGTGCCGCCGACGCCGGCCACCTCGCCGTCGCGGTCCAGGATCACCGCGCCGACCGGCGGATTCGGGTACGTGGTGCCCTTGACCGCATTGGCCTGGTCGATGGCCCGCCGCATCGCGGCTTCGATCACAGCTGGTGTCACAGCACCAGATGCGGCGAGGCGGCTGCGGCCTGCCGCCGCAGCGCCGCCACCGCGGCACCCGGATCGGCCGCGTTGTACACCGCAGAACCCGCGACGAAGCAGTCCACGCCGGCAGCAGCTGCGGCCTCGATGGTGTCGCTGTTGATGCCGCCGTCGATCTCGACGATGAGCGTCAGCTCACCGGCATCGACCAGGCGGCGTGCCGCGGTCACCTTCGGCAGCACCTCGGCGATGAACTTCTGGCCGCCGAACCCCGGCTCCACCGACATCACCAGCAGCGTGTCGAAGTCCCGCAGAATCTCCAGATACGGCTCGATCGGGGTGCCCGGCTTGACGCTGAGGCCGGCCTTGGCGCCGGCCGCCCGGATGTCGCGGGCGACGGAGATCGGGTCGTCGGTGGCTTCGGCGTGAATCGTCACGTTGTACGCGCCGGCCTCGGCGTAGGACGGGGCCCACCGCTTCGGGTCCTCGATCATCAGGTGGCAGTCCATGGGGATGTCAGTGACCTTCAGCAGGCTCTCGACCACCGGCAGGCCCAGCGTCAGATTGGGGACGAAATGGTTGTCCATGACGTCGACGTGCAGCCAGTCCGCACCCTGCACTGCCGCGGTTTCGTCGGCGAGCCGGGCGAAGTCGGCCGAGAGGATGGACGGGGCGATCATTGGTCCTGCCATGGCGGTCAGACTACTTTGAGCGCGGCCGCGAACATTGCATCGGTGCCATGCCGGTGCGGCCACAACTGCACGTGCGGGCCGGGCCCCAGCCGGTCGGCCGGGGCAAACAGCGGTCGGGTGTCGATCGCCTCGACGGGCTGCCGACGCACCGCGTCGGCAATCACGCCGACGGTCTCCGCCAGGTGCGGCGAACAGGTCGCATACAGCACGACGCCACCCGGACGGGTGAGTTTGATTGCCGCAGCGAGCAATTCACGCTGCAGCCGGGCCAGGCCCGGCACGTCGGCCGGCTGTCGGCGCCAGCGCGCCTCGGGCCGGCGGCGCAGGGCACCCAGACCCGTACACGGCGCGTCCACCAGGACCCGGTCGAAGGACCCGGGCTCCAGACCCGACTCACGGCCGTCCACCCGCAGCACCCGGACACCCTGGCCAACGGTGTTGCGCTCGACCAGGTCTGCACGATGGTCGGCGGGTTCGACCGCGGTGACCTCGGCGCCGCACTGGGCGGCAATCGCCGCCAGCATGGCGGTCTTGCCGCCGGGACCCGCGCACAGATCCAGCCAGCGCGCGTCCGGGCCTTCCAGCGGCACTTCGGTCAGGGCCCGGGCGACCAACTGACTACCCTCGTCCTGCACCTGGGCCCAGCCGTCCCGCACCGGATCGAGCTGGCCCGGATCCCCGCCGGGCAGATACACCGCATACGGAGAGAACCGGCCGACCTCGCCGCCGACCGCAGCGGCCAACTCGTCGGCGCTGAGCACCCCCGGACGGGCCGCCAGATGCACGATGGGGCGTTCGTCGTCACTGGCGAGCAGCGCGTCCAGCTCCGCCGCATCGGCGCCCAAGGCGTCGGCGAAGGACTGGGCCACCCAACGCGGATGCGCGTGGGTGAACGCGGTATGTCCGATCGGATCGGCAGCAGCCGACGGTGCGAGCTCAGCCACCCAGGCCGCTTCATCGCGGCTTGCGATGGTGCGCAGCACGCCGTTGACGAAACCTGCACGCACAGAATCGAATTCGATGCCGGCCTGCTCGACCGTGGTGTCCACGGCGGCGTGTGCGTCGACGCGGGTCCGAAGCAACTGGTAAGCGCCCAGACGCAGCAGATCCAGCAGGACCGGATCGATCCGATCGGTGGGCCGGCCGGCGACATGCTCGATCACCGCGTCCAGCAGCCCGGTGCTGCGGCAGGTGCCGTAGGCCAATTCGGTGGCGAACGCCGCGTCGCGGCCGGTGATGTTGCGATCGCGCAGCATCGCCGGCAACGCCAGGTTGGCGTAGGCATCGCGTTGCTCGACCGCTCGCAGCACGTCGAATGCGGCCTGCCGCGCCGGGTCCAGTGGCTTGCGGCGGGGACCGCGCGGCGCGCGGCGCTCCGGATCGGCCTGTCGCGACTGGGGCCGCCCGGTCTGTCGGTCGGATCGGGCCGGACCATCCTGCCGCTCCGGCCGTTGGCGGCGGCCCGCGTCCTGCTGCCGCTCCGCCGGCCGGCCATCGCGTCGCGACTGATTGCCCGGGCGCCCCTGGCGTCCCCGGTTCTCGCCGCTGCTGTTGCCCCGATCGCTTCCGCCCCGTCCGTTCCGTTCGGTCACCGGGCCACCACACCTTCATCCAGCCGGGCGCCGCGCACCCAGTCCGCCGCGTTCATCGCCTTCTTGCCCGGCGGCTGCACCGTGCCGAGCCGCACCGGCGAACTCCCGGTGCCGACCAGGACGCCGCTCTTCTGCACACGAATTGCGCCGGGCGCCAATCGTTCTGCATCGACCGGCGTCACCGGACCGACCTTGACCCGCAGCTCACCGATCTCGGTCCAAGCCCCAGGGTTGGGGGTCACCGACCGGATCCGGCGGTCGACCACATGGGCCGGCAAATCCCAGCGCACCCGGCCGTCTTCCACAGTCACCTTCGGGGCGACCGACACGCCTTCGGCCGGCTGCGGCACGGCGGCCAGCGCACCGTCTGCCACCCCGTCGAGCGTCGTCTCCAGCAGGCTGGCACCGGCGTCGGCCAGCCTGGCCAGCAGGTCGCCGGTGGTGTCAGTGGGCCGGATCGTCTCGGTCAGCACGCCGTACACCGGACCGGAATCCAGTTCGCGTTCGATCTGGAAGGTAGTGGCGCCGGTCACCTCGTCACCTGCGGCGAGCGCTGCTTGCACCGGGGCCGCGCCGCGCGAGGCCGGCAGCACCGAGAAATGCAGGTTGATCCAGCCCAGCCGGGGCACCGCCAGCAGCTCGTCGCGCAGCAGCGCGCCGTAGGCCACCACGGCACAGCAGTCCGCTGCCAGGTCAGCCAGCTCGGCAACGAACTCGGGGTCGTTGGGTTTAGCCGGACGCAACACCGGAAAACCTTCGGCCAGAGCAAGTTCCGCCACCGGAGATGGCGCCGGCTTGCCGCGCCGGCCGGACGCGGCATCGGGACGGGTCAGCACCGCGACCACTTCGTGGCGGGGCGACGCGATGAGCCTCCGCAATGAGGGCAGCGCGGGCTCGGGTGTTCCGGCGAAGACGATACGCACGATCCACCAGGCTACTTGTGCTCTGGCCAAACCCAGGAATGCCGGCACTCATCCGATGTGCAACGGGTCGATCTGGACCCGCACCGGCTGCTGATCATGGCGCGCGCTGAGCAC
>JARLGS010000950.1 GCA_031292695.1 Mycobacterium sp.
CTCGGCCTGACCATCGACGGCGGCTTCGCCCGCTTCCTGAATGTGCCGGCCGGCAACGCGCTGCGGCTACCCGAGACCGTCGACACCGAACTCGGCGCCTTGGTCGAGCCGCTTGCGGTGGCGGCCGAGGCTGTGCTGGTCGGTCAGGTCGGTCTCGGCGACACCGTGCTGGTGCTGGGTCCCGGCACCATCGGCCAGGGCCTGGCGCTGATGGCGCGCGCCGCCGGCGCCGGCCGGGTGATCATCGCCGGCAGAGCCGACCAGCCACGCTTCGCCGTACTCGGACAACTTGGCTTCACCGACATCGTCGACGTTGCCAAAGCGCCGATGAAGGAACAGGTGCTGGCCGCCAACGGTGGCCGTCCCGTCGATGTGGTGCTGGAGGCGACCGGCCATCCGCCCTCCATCACGGATGCGCTGCCAGCGCTGAAATATGAGGGCGTCCTGGTTGTCGTCGGCATCCACCCCGGCCCGCTGTCCCTGCCGCTGACCACCTTCGTGCGCAACCGCCATCAATTGCGTGCCTCGCATGGGTCGGAGCCGCGCACGTGGGAGCGTGTGATCGCGCTGCTGGCCCGCGACCCGGAAGGTTACCGCCCGATGATCACCCACCGGCTGCCATTGGAACGCGGGCTGGAAGGGTTCGAGTTGTCGCGGCAACGCGCGGCGAGCAAGGTCATCCTGCAGCCCTGACCGGTCCCGCCCGGTTACTCGAGCTCGAACGCGCGGTCGGAGATGTCGGCGGCTGCCGTGCCATCCGTTGGCAGCACCAGCGTCTCGCCTTGGAGGATCAACAGGTCGTTCAGCCGCTGGGCCCGCATCCCCGCCGCAAAGGTGTTGCAGGCTCGGCTCCACAGCTCACCGATGGCGTAGTCCGCCTGAAACGGCCCGGAAGGCGCGTCCGACAGATCAAGGCTGCCGTTGGGACCGAGGAAAACCGCCTCAGCCACCGACCCTTTCGCATCACGAAGTTTCACCACCGCAGGCTGCAGCGCCCGGTTTTCGATCCGCAGGGTGCCGCTGCCCTGGCCGCGCCGCTCCAGCACTTCACCGTCATACGGCACCGGGCCGGAATTATAGCTGCAGTAGGCGCGACGGGCGGCCGCCGCATCGCCCGGCGCGAGATGACGCGACTC
>JARLGS010000951.1 GCA_031292695.1 Mycobacterium sp.
CGGAGTCGCCCAGCTCCAGCTGGTGCCACGGCTGGTTGACCGCACTCGGGATCACCTGCACGGTGCGGGCACCGGCCTGCACGAAGCTGGCCCTCAGATTGGGATGACGCACCAGCAGCGCGGCCGCGCATTCCCGCAGCAGCGCAGCGTCCAGATCACCGTCGATGTCGGCCGAGAGCGCGATCAGGTAGGGATCATCGGCATGATCCAGCTCGGCCATCGAGTACAGCCCCTGTTGCAGCGGGCTGAGCGCCAGCACATCTTCGATGACCGGCGGCGATTGCGGCGCGGTCACCGCGGCTCCTGCGATGCGGCCCAGGACGCGGTCAGTTCGGCCAACTCATCGCCGGACAGCCCCGACACCGTCATCGGCGGGTGCTCCCGGTCGACACCCTGCGTGCCTTGGCTTTCCGTGCCCGCGAGCGATCGGCGGTCGATGGCCGCAGCCAACTCGTGCACCGTCGGACACTCGAAGACCATCCGGGCCGTCAACTTCATGCCGGCATCACGCCCACGGGCGGCCAGCTGCACGGCCTTGATGCTGTCACCACCCAGACTGAAGTAGTCGTCGTTGCGGCCGATCTCGATGCCGACGTCGGGGTCGAGCACCTCGGTGAGCAAGTCGATCAGCGCACTTTCGGTGTCGGTACGGGCCGGTTCGGCCACCGCCCGCCCGGCACTCGCCGCGCGGAGTTGCACGGCCTCGATGCGCTCGAGCTGTCCGTCGGCGCACCATCTGCCCCGCTCTCCGCTGCGGTACAACTGCGAATCCGGTTGTCCGGAGAGATGATCCGGGACGAGCCGATCCGGCTCGCCGGGCTGGACCTCCGGCCGAGCGGCGGCGTAATAGATGTCGCCGGCCACTCCGACGCCCACGGGTTGGCGCCACTCGTCCAGCACGAACACCCCGTCGGCACCGGCCACGGCGGCATCGACACGTAGGTCCCGCAGGGTCTGGTCGACGTTGTCGGCGATGCCGCTGATCACCCGGACCAGGCGGTCGGCGAGCCGTTGCGCGGTCGCCGGTTCGTACAGGTCCGTCCGGTAGATCAGATGGCCGCGGTAACCGTCCTGCGTGGCAAAGAAATTCACCGACAGGTCGGCGTGCGCCACGTCGAACGTCGGCTCCAAGGCCGTGAACGTGGTCTCACCCTCCGGGCCCGAGTCGATGACGTGGCCGGCCGGCAGATCCTCGCGCACATGCACGACGACACCGAACAGTGGGTTGCGAGACAACGAGCGAGCTGGGCTGACCGCATCGACGACATGATCGAACGGCAGGTCCTGGTGGGCGTACGCGGCCAGCGCGGTGTCCCGGGCCCGGACGAGTACGTCGCGAAGGGTCGGGTCGCCGCTCAGGTCGTTGCGCAGGACCAGGATGTTGATGAAAAAGCCCACGAGCGAGTCGAGTTCGGCCTCGGTGCGACCGGCCACGGGGGTGCCCAACGGTATGTCGAGCCCCTCCCCTGACTTCGACAGCGCCACTGCCACCGCGGATTGCAGCAGCATGAAGTCGGTGATGCCAAGTTCGCGGGTCAGCGTGGTCAGCTTGGTCCGGACGTTAGGTTCGATGACGAACGGCACCGAAGCGCCCTCGCCGGAGAGCACGGGCGGGCGGCTGAAGTCCGGCCGCAGACAGGGGTCAGCGGGCGGCGCTGCCAGTTGGGTATGCCAGTAATCTCGTTGCGCAGCAAGAGCTCCCGTCTCGTCGGCCAATAGGCTCGCCTGCCAGGCGGCGTAGTCGGAATACTGCACCGGCAGTGGCGCGAATTCAGGTGCCCGTTGTGCCCGCCGGGCGCGGTACGCAGCGACCAGATCCGTGAACAGCACACCGGCCGACCAGTGATCGGCGGCGATGTGGTGCACCACAATGGACAGCACGTGCTCGTTCGCGGTGGACAGCACCGCAGCCCGGATCGGCCACTGTGTTTCCAGGTCGAATACGTAGCGACGTTCCTTGTCCAGTTCAGCCTGCAGCCACTGCTCGTCAGCGCCGCGGGCCCGCCGGACCGGCAAGGGCGCCTGGTCGGCGACGAGCTGGTGAGGCACACCATGGATTTCGGTGTAGGTGGTACGCAGCACCTCGTGCCGGCCCACCAGATCCCCGAGCGCGGCGACGAACGCGTCGACGTCACAGGGACCGGTGATCCGGGCGGCGAAAGGGATGTTGTTGACCGGGCCCGGCCCATCGATGCGGTACTGGAACCATTGGCGCAGTTGCGATGCCGACAGCTGCCGGGGTCCGTCCTGCTCGATCGCGACCAGTGGTGGCCGGTCCCGAGGCGAACCCGCGTCGATCCGGGCCGCGATTTCGGCGACCGTGGCCAGCTCGAATACCTCGCGGACGCCGATCTCGGCGGTGCAGCGCGCCCGGATCGCGGCGACCAGTTTGGTGGCCAGCAGAGAGTGCCCGCCGAGCTCGAAGAATGCATCGTCAGCGCCGACCTCGTCGATGCCGAGCAGCTCGGCGAACAGTTCGGCCACCGTGTGCTCGGTCTCCGTGGTGAGTTCGCGGAAGGTGGCCCGCGACTGGATGTCCGGATCGGGCAGTGCCTTGCGATCGATCTTGCCGTGCGCGGTGATCGGGATTTCGGCGAGCACCACGTAGCCGGCCGGCACCATGTACTCGGGCAACGCGGCCGCCACCCGGGCCTTGATCCGTTGCACATCAACCGAAGCCAACTCGCCGCGGTTGGCCGGAGTCAGATATCCGACCAGGCTCTTCCCGAGTCCCGGCAGGTCGCTGGCCACCACGACCGCCTGACCGACGCTGGGGTCAACGGTGATCGCGGCGGCGATCTCGCCGAGCTCGATGCGGAAACCGCGAATCTTGACCTGCTCGTCGGCGCGGCCGACGTATTCGATGTCGCCGTCGGCGCCCCGCCGGGCCAGGTCTCCGGAGCGGTAGAGCCGGCCGCCCTCCGCGAACGGATCGGCGACGAACCGTTCGGCGGTCAGCCCGGAACGACGATGATAGCCGTGCGCGACATGTGTTCCCCCGATGTAGATCTCACCGATCACCCCGACCGGTACCGGACGCAGCGCGTCATCGAGCAGATGGATCCGGGTGTTGATCTTCGGCTTGCCGATCGGCACGATCCGGGTGCCCTGCTTGCCCTCGACGCGGTAGCGGCTGGCGTTGATCACCGTCTCTGTCGGTCCATAGAAGTTGTGCAGCAGGGCATCGAAGGTGGCGTGGAACTTGTCTGCCACCTCGCCCGGCAAGGCCTCACCGCCGATCGGCACCCGCTTGAGGCTGCGCCACTGATTGACTCCCGGTAGCGACAGGAACAGCCCGAGCAACGAGGGCACGAAATGCATGGACGTGATGCCCTCGGTGTGCAACAGCTCAGTGAGGTATCCGACGTCCTTCAGACCATCGGGACGCGGAATGACCAGCCGCGCACCGCAGGCCAGCATGCCGAAGATCTCGGCGATGGACACGTCGAAACTCGGTGAGGCCACCTGCAGCAGCCGCTCATTGGCATCGATCTGGTACTCGTCGGCGAACCAGACGAAGTACTCGGCCACCGGGCGGTGCGGCACCGGAACGCCCTTGGGCAGACCGGTCGAACCAGATGTGTAGATCAGGTAGGCGGTATTCGCCGCAGTGAGCGGACGTACCCGGTCGGCGTCGGTGGGGTTGTCGGCGCTATGCCCGTCGATGTTGGTAATCGGCTCGCGGATCACGAGTTTCGAGTCGCAATCACCCAGGACGAAGGCCAACCGGTCGGCCGGATAGGTGGGATCGACCGGCAGGTAAACGGCGCCCACCTTGATCACCGCCAGCGCGGTGATCACCAATTCGGGTGACTTGTCGAGCAGGACCGCCACCCGGTCCTCGGTGCCGATACCCTGGCCGATCAACCAGTGCGCCAACCGGTTCGCCTCGGCATTGAGTTCACGATAGGTGTAGTACCGGCCCTCATACGCGACGGCGACCGCGTCGGGTGTGCGGGCGGCCTGGGCCTCGACCAACTCGGTCAATGTGGTGTCCGGCGTGCTGAACTGCTCTCCGTCGGATATACGGCGCAGCCAGTCGGTGTCCGCCGGGTCCATCACATCCAGTTCGGCCAGTGCCCGGGTCGGGTCGGCCAACGCGGACTCGAGCAGCACCGCGTAGTGCCGCAGCAGTTGTTCGGCCAGTGCGGCGTCGAGGATTTCGGTCAGATACTCGGCCTCGATCAGCGCCCCGGACTCGTCGAATTCGACCATGAGGCCGAGCGGCAGCTGGGTGAGCTGCCCGCGGTACTCGGCCCGCCGGCAGCTGATCCCGGGCGGGCAGAATCCTGAGCCGTCGGCCTCGCGCACGCCGAAGGTGACCCGCGCCAATCGGTCCACCCCATGGCGGCGGTCGGGATTGAGTTCGCGCACGACCCGATCCAGATTGATCTGCTGGTGGGCGAAGGCCCCGCGCGTGGTGGCCGCGGCCGCGTCGACGAATGCCCGGAAACTCTGCCCCGGTTCCGGGCGCAAGCGCAACGCCACGGTATTGCCGTAGTAGCCCAGCGCGTCCTCGGTGCCGCCGCTGCGGTTGAGCACCGGGGTCGCGACCAGGAAGTCGTCTGCGTGGGTGTAGCGGTGCAACAACGCACCGAAAGCCGCCAGCAGCACGGTGTACGGAGTGGACGCAGTCACCCGTGCCAGGTCGGCGACCCGGGCGACGGTATCGGGCCCGAGCCGCAGGGTGACCCGCTGCGAACGCCGACTGGCAGGAACCGCAGAGCCGTTGGGGCCCGGGAGTTCCAGAGGTTCCGGCGGGGCGGCCAGCACAGTGCGCCAGTAGTCCAGGTCTGCGCCGTGATCCTGGGTCGCCGGTGTCGCCGGAACGACCTCGGGCAACTGCGCGCCGGCGTAAGCCCGGGTGAGATCGGTGAAGAACACCTGCCACGACGCGTCGTCCCAGGCAATGTGATGCGCGACCAAGAACATCACGTGCTCGTCGGCCGCCGTGCGAATCAGGCTGATTCGCAACGGGCATTCGGCGTCAAGATGGAACGGGGTACCGAACTCGCGCTGCGCCAGCACCTCCAGGCGCAGGCTGAGTGAAGTCCCGGACAGCTCGCTCAGGTCGTGCACATGCCAGCCGGGGGTCAGCTGGTCGTGCACGGTCAGTTCCGGTTCGCCGGAGGCATCGGCACGGTAGGTGGTGCGCAGCACCGCATGACGACGGGCGACCTCATTGACGGCATCATGCAGTCGCTGCTGGTGCAGATGACCGGTGATGGTGAACGACACACAGACATTGAGCAGTGCGTCGGACGGCTCGGCGGTCTGCAGGAACCACATCCGGCGCTGGCCGTCGGACAGCTCGGGTTTCGCCGACGGGGCCGCCTGGTGCTGGGTCTGCAGGCCGCGCTCGGCGAGCTTGCGACGCAACAACTCCAGCCGGGCATCGTCCCCGTTTGCTCGTCGCGCGCGCAGGTCAACCCGGATGTCGATCTCGGTCACGCTAGCTTTCCACCTTTTCTGATTTGTCGGATAGCAGGTCCACCAGGTCGGTACCGGTGATGCCACTGAGCAGGCCGGCCAACGACACCGACCGGCCGGTGCTGCGGCGCAGCCGGTTACGCAAATCCAGCGCGAGCAGCGAGTCCAGGCCAAGGTCGAACAGCGACGCGGCCAGGTCGAAGCCGTCCGGATCATCGAGTTTGAGTACCGCCGCCAGTTCATGGCGGACCACAGCCTCGGTGCCGACTTCGGCAAGGTCCGGACTCTCTGGTGATGCAGTGGATTCCGTCGTCGCCCGCGGTTCCCCGAGCAGCATTGCCAGGCGGTCGGCGTCGGCACGGAACACCAGCGGTTCGGGTCCGTGGTCACCCAGCGCCGCTTCGATCGCGACGTCGGGATCCATGGCCTGCAGGCCGGCCCGCTCGATCCGCGCCACCTCGTCGGCACCGGCGATGCCGGCGCCCGGCCACAGCCCCCACCGCACTGCGACGCAGTCGAGTCCCTCGGCGCGCAGCTGCCCGGCCATCACATCCTGCATCCGGTTGACCGCTGCATACGCGACGTGGCCGAGCCCGCCCCACAATCCGGATACTGACGAGCACACCAGGATTCGGCCGCCCGGGAGCAGCGGCCACAGTTCGGCGACCCGGCTCAGCCCGCCAAGTTTGGCGGCTGCGGTGTCGATGAACCCGTCCGCGCCGACCGAGGTGCCGAAAACTGCAGTGCCGGCGGCGTGGATCACCAGCGTGGCACCGGCACCGGCTTGGGCAGCCGCGGCGGCGGCCACCTGTTCGGGCGACGTGATGTCACACTGCACCGACACCAGCTCGGTCCCGCCGCCGGCCTCTACCAACGACTCCGATTCGGCGCCACCACGACTCAACAGCACGACGCGCCGGGCACCGGCGGCGGCGAGGGCGCTGGCGAAGTGCCGACCGACCACCCCGCTGCCACCGGTGATCACCACGTTCTCGAGCAAACCCGACTCCGGCGCGCCGGAGTCGGGCACCGACTGTAGGGATCGCCGGTAGCAACCTGAATCACGCAGCGCCACTTCGGTTCCGGCACCCAGCATGATCGCGACGGCCGCGGCGGGGTCGTCGAGCTCCCAGGATGCCAGGTCGAGATGCCGGAATGACTGATCGGGATGGTCGAATCCGATGCTGCGGTGCATGGCGGCCAATGCGGCCTGTGCCGGCAGCGCCACCGGTTCATCGTCGCGGACGTGCTCTCCGCCGACCGTCACCAACCACACGTCGGTGCATTGCCGGCCAATGAGATTCGGGTAGTCACACAGCCCGGCGCCGATGAGTTCTGCCAGGTCGGCGACCGCTGCCTCCACGTCCGGGTGGTCCAGCATCGGTGCGACGACGATCAGCAAGTCTGCGTCGTCTGGTTCGACCAACAGGGTGCCGAGGTGGGCACGCACTCCGGCCCGGAGCCGGTCGGCCAACTCACCCCGCGGCCCCGGCAGGTCCAGCACCGCCGCGCGCCGGATGATCAGCGGGACGGTCTCTTCCGGCTGCGGTATCCACTTCTCGGCACTCACCGTCAGTCCGGCCACCGCGGGCAGCGGCTCCGGCTTCGCCCACAGGTGCATCGCTGTCATCGGCGCATTCGGAAAGCCGCGCAGCACCGGCTGATCCGGTTCGACGAGCTCAGCCCACCGGTAGTCGGGGTCGGCCACCGCCACCGTGGCGATATTGTCTGCCAACACGTCAACCAGAGTCTCGTCGCGACGGCCCGAGCCGACGATCAACGACGCATCGGTGTCAGTGAGCGCATGCAGCAGCGTGGGGTGCGCTGACATTTCGACGAAGGCCTCCGCACCGGCGGCGCGTACCGCCGCCGCGGCCCGGTCGAAACACACGGTGTCCCTGAGGTTCCGGTACCAGTAGTCCCCGAACTTCACCCCTGCGCCGACTACATTGCCGGTGACCGACCCGACGAACGGCACCGCCGTCTCACGGAAGCCGGCGTCCGGCACACCGGCCAGCAGTTGCCCCCGCAGCGAATCGAGGGCGCTGGTGTGCGCGGGGAAGCTCATCGCGATCACCCGCGCGAATCGGCCACGGGACTGCACGGCGGCGACCAGATCCTCGACCGCAGCCCGGTCCCCGGAGACCACGACCGACGCGGCGGAATTCACCACGGACAGCTCCATCCAGCCCGGTGTATCCGAAATCAGTTGCTGCGCTTCGGCTGCGTCGATCCCCAAGCTTGCCGCACCGAAGTCGCCCACCAGGCTGTCCAGCGCACCGGCCCGGGCGATCACCACGGCGACCGCGTCAGCCAAGGTCATGGCGCCGGAGATGTGGGCCGCCGCGATTTCGCCCAGGCTGTGGCCAAGGGTGACTCCGGGCTCGATCCCCAGCGACTGCCACACCTCCGCCAGGCCGACGGCATGGGTGAACTGCGCACTCTGACTGTGGATTTGCGTCGAGTCCCGGTCATCGGCGTCAATCAGGAAGGACAGCGGGGATTCGACCCCCGCGGCGACGAATGCGTCGGCGCAGCGGTCAGCAGCGCGCCGGTAGTCCGGCAGCTCCCGATAGGCCTCGGCTCCCATCGACGGCCACTGATTGCCGTTGCCCGGGAAGACGAACGCCGTCCGGGGCGCAGCTGTCAGGGCTGACACCGCGACCAGCACATGTTCTTCCCCGGCTGCGAGCGCCCGCAGTCCGGTCGCCAATTCGGTTGTGTCGTGGGCGCGCACCACGGCGCGGTACCGGCGGCGCCGACGCAACCGCGACAGCGTTGCCGCTACCGCATCGATCTCACCGGCACCGGATCGGTCCAGGTAGTCGGCGACGCCGGCGGCCTCGATCGCCAGCAACTCTTCGGTGTGTGCGCTCAGCAGCACCGGCACCCGGCCGTCCGGGAATCGGTAACTCCCCACTACGCCACCAACTCTTCGGACATGGCGACGATGACGTGCGCGTTGGTACCGCTCATCCCGAAGGCCGAGACGGCGGCGAGGCGCTCACCGTGCACTGCGGGCCATGGGGTGTTTTCGGTCGCAAGCCTCAGACCCTGTGCATTCCAATCGATTTCACCGCTGGCCTGGTTCGTGTGCAGGCTGGCGGGGATGGTGGCCTGCTCCGCCGCCACCAGCACCTTGGCCAATCCGAGCGCGCCTGCCGCAGCCTGGCTGTGTCCCACATTGGATTTGACCGAACCCAGCACCGCACCCTGTCCGGGGCCGGTGGCACCATAGGTTCGGGCCAGCGAGTTGAGCTCGGTCCGATCGCCGAGTCTGGTTCCGGTGCCGTGACCTTCGATCATCCCGATCTGCTCAGGCCGGGCCCCGGCGAGGTCGAGCGCACGGCCGAACAGGCGCGCCTGAGCCGGTCCACTGGGTGCGGTGAGCCCGGCGCTGTGGCCGTCCTGGTTGAGGCAGCTCGCCCGTACCTCGGCGAGTACCCGATGTCCGTTGCGCTGCGCCACCGACTTACGCTCCAGCACGAACATCCCGGCACCTTCGGCCCACACCGTGCCGCTGGCCTGGGCGCTGTATGGCCTGCAGTGCCCGTCGTCGGACAGCGCGTGCTGCTTGGCGAATTCCACGAAATAGCCCGGCGAACCCATCACGCAGACGCCGCCGGCCAGAGCCATCGAGCAGTCACCGGCCCGCAGGGCCTGCACCGCGGTGTGGAACGCGGTGAGCGCCGACGAGCACGAAGTGTCGATCGTCAGCGCCGGTCCGTCCAGGCCCAGCAGATAGCCGATGCGTCCCGAGATGACCCCGAGCGACGTGCCCGTGATCAGATGTCCACTCAAATCCGAATACTCAGCCAGATCCGGTCCGTATCCGGTCTCCGAGGCCCCCACGTAACAGCCGACATCGTGTCCGGCCAGGTCGTCCGGATTGATCCCGGCGTTCTCCAACGCCCGCCAGCTCACCCGCAGCGCTATTCGTTGCTGCGGGTCCATCGCGGCGGCCTCGCGGGGCGAGATGCCGAAGAAACCGGGATCGAACAACGCTGCGCCGGCAAGAAATCCACCCCGGTTGTGGATGCGTTTGAAGCCTTCGCGCCGGGAGCCGGCCAACAGCTCGCGTACCTCCCAACCGCGGTCGGTGGGGAACGGGCCCAGGGCCTCCTGCTGCGAGGACAATAACTGCCAATAGCTTTCGACGGTGTCGACGGAGCCAGGTGCTTCAACGGCCATTCCGACAATGACCACCGGATCGGCGCTGCCGATCGAGTCGCTACGCATTGATCAGTTCCGCGATGGTGTTCAGGTGGGCGTTGAGGTAGAAGTGGCCGCCGTCGAACTGGGTCAGCGCGAAGGCACCGGAGGTGTGACTTTCCCAGCGGCGCAGCATGTCCCG
Source organism: Mycobacterium sp. (assembly GCA_031292695.1). Taxonomy (GTDB): domain Bacteria; phylum Actinomycetota; class Actinomycetes; order Mycobacteriales; family Mycobacteriaceae; genus Mycobacterium. The sequence goes on from JARLGS010000951.1 coordinate 9,785, forward strand.
GTCAATGCGGTGATCGCTGTGGCCGCCGAGGGCATGGATGTCAGCGGCGATGCGACCCCCGCCCGCGTAGCGATTGAGCGCTTCGTAGTCGGCACCCACCGCCATCAGCAACAGTTCGACGAAGTCCGCATCGGCAAGCAGCCGAGGGTCGGTGCCGCCGAGATCGACCATCTCGGCCAGCATTTCGCGAGGGGCAGTCGGCAACGGCGGTGCGCCGACCACATCCGCGGGCGCCTGACCGGCCGATACCCATAGGCTGTGCACGGCAGCGCCGCGCCGTTCGGCCACGCGGGCGAACTCGAACGCCACGACCGCACCCATGCAATGCCCGACAAGCCGCAGCGGGCCGGCGCCCGGCCAGTCGCCGGCCTCGAACAGGTCTGCGGCCAACTGCTCGACCGTCGGGTGCGCGGCATGCGCGAGCCGGTCTGCCCGGCGCGGATACTGCACCACGTAGGTGTCGATACCGTGGTCCGACAATGCCGTTGCCAGGTCCCGGTAGGCCACCGCGGCGCCGCCGGCATGCGGGAAGTCCACCGCAGCACCGGTGCCGGCGGCGCCCGGATAGTGCTTGATCCAGGGCGC
>JARLGS010000108.1 GCA_031292695.1 Mycobacterium sp.
CACCCACCCGACGACCGTGACCGGAAACGGCGGCCTGAACGTCATCAACATCAACGGCAGCGTTCATAATTCGTTAACGCTGAGCGGGACCGCGAGCGACGTGTTCGTCGTCAACATCACGGGAAACGTGGACCTCATCGGCAGCGCGGCACTCGGCCTCGCAGGAGGGGTGACTGCCGGCCATGTGCTCTACAACGTCACCGGCCATGGTGGCATCGACATCCTCTCCCGGAATGCTCAGGACGGGACGCTGCTCGCTCCCAACGGCGATGTCCTCGTAGACGGGACGTTCAACGGCGAACTCATCGGTGGACGCAGTGTCACCGTATTGCCAGGCGCGACGGTCAACCCGGCCCCCTTCAGCATCCCCTCGCCCCCCACCGCCAGTCTGTCCGGGTTCGTCATCAGTGGGAACACCCCGCTCGCCGGGGTGACCGTCGTCCTGACCGGTGTGGACAACCAGAGCAACGCGGTCAACCTGTCCGCCACGACCGACGCGACCGGAGCGTACTCGTTCACCGCCCTTCAACCCGGTACCTATACGATCGAAGTTCCTCAGGTGCCGGGTGACACGTTTACGGCATCCGTCGGCTCGGTCGCCGGCAGTTTCGGCGACGGCACGGTCGACCCCGCGGGCGACATCACCGGCATCGTCCTGACTGCGGGCCAAAGCGGCACCGACTTCGACTTTACCGCGGCAGCTCATATCATCAGCGCGTAACAGCCTGGTGACGGCGCCCGCCGGCTCGTCAGGTTGCCGGCGGGCACCTTGGCCGCGCGCGAACTCGTTTCACCGCTCCAACTTCAACAGTCGGAGCGCGTTGCCTCGGTAGATCTTCGCCTGGACCGCGTCCGGCAAGTTGAGCGAGTCGAGCAGCTCGAACTGGGGTATCTCCTGGTCGGCCATCAGGAAGTCGGTGCCGAACAGCAATCGGTCTGCGCGGCGAATCAGGAAGTCGCGGCCGAACTTCTCATCGCGATGGATCGCCCAGTAGCCGCCGGGCTCGGAGAGGTCGCCGTAGAGGTTGGGATACCGGTCCATCAGCCGGTCGAGCGCCCCCCCGGGCGCGACGTCCTTCGGCGCGCTGAGATAGCGGCGGAAGTCTTCGGCGACGGCATCGCCCGAGATCGACGCCCAGAAGCCCGCCGCGTGGCCGATCAGCGGCAGGTTGGGGAAACTCTTGAGCACGTTCTCGAGCCGGGGCAAACCCGGCGTGTCGATCCCGCGGATGTCGTCGAGGTGGAACAGGATCGGCAACCCGGCCCGGTCGCACGCCTCGTAAACCGTCATCATCAGCGGATGGTCGAACGGCAACCCCACCTGGTGCTCGCCAAATCCCCGGGCGCCGAGGTCGCGGTAGCGCTTGAGCAGGTCGGTCATCGACTCGAGGTTGAGGCGCCCGAACCGCTTCGGGTTCCCCGAGTTCGTCCGCGGGTCGACG
>JARLGS010000952.1 GCA_031292695.1 Mycobacterium sp.
ATCCACGTGGTGCTGCCCGGTCGTCCCTCCGGCGTGACAGCAACACACCGCCCCGCTGCGCTGGACGTAGCGGCTGTGACCACGGAAAATGAACCTGCCCGGACAGGGGAGGAAGTCTAGGGTGCGCTGACGGTGTCTCAGTGGATTCTCAGCCCACGTCGGCACCGTTTGGCCATGTCGTTCGTTGTCTCGGCAGCGGATTGGAAATACAGGAAGAGTGTCGACCAGTAATGACGAATCACCCGAGGTACTCGCAGCAGCCCGAGTCTGGTCGGCGTCCTGATCCGTATCAGGGCTCGCCGGGGTATGGCGCGCCGCAGTCGGGTCAGTCTTACGACTGGCGATACGCCACCTCACACCAGCAGCAGCCCACCGGGCCATATCAGACCGGGCAGTACCAGGCCGGGCAGCAGAGCGGCCCTTACCCCGCAGGGCAGTATTCGACGCAGCAGTACGGCGCGCAGCCATACGATCCGTACCGCCGCGCGCAGCCGGGCCGGCCGGGCGGCGCACCGGTCGCGCCGCGCCCCCAGAACCGTTCCCGCACAGGACCTTTGGTCGCCGGCATCGCGGCAGTGGCGCTGGTGTCGGCAGGTATCGGCGGCGGCATCGTGATGCTGGCCCAGCCGGACTCTTCCATTGCCTCCAGTTCGCTGGGCGGTTCCACCCACGGGCAGCCCGCAGCGAACGCCCCGGCGGGATCGGTCGAGCAGGTCGCCGCCAAGGTGGTCCCGAGCGTTGTGAAGCTCGAGACCGACATGGGCCGGCAGTCCGAGGAGGGCTCGGGCATCATCCTGTCCGCCGATGGTCTGATCCTGACCAACAACCACGTGGTAGCCGGCGCCAATCCGGCCCCGGGTGCGCCTCCTGGTGCTCCGCCGGTGCAGACCAAGGTCACGTTCAATACCGGCAACACGACGACGTTCCAGATCGTCGGCACCGACCCGAGCAGTGACATCGCGGTGGTCCGGGCCAAGGGCGCGTCGGGGCTTACGCCCATCTCGGTTGGCTCGTCGTCCAACCTGGTGGTGGGGCAGCAGGTGGTGGCCGTCGGCTCGCCGCTGGGGCTGCAGGGCACGGTCACCGAGGGCATCATCAGCTCGCTCAACCGGCCGGTGGCGGCCGGTGGCGATGCGAAGAACCAGAACACGGTGCTCGACGCGATCCAGACCGATGCCGCGATCAACCCCGGTAATTCTGGTGGCGCGCTGGTCAACATGAACGGTGAGCTGGTCGGTATCAACTCGGCGATCGCCACCCTTGGCGGCGATTCCGGGCAGTCGCAGAGCGGTTCGATCGGACTCGGCTTCGCCATCCCGGTGGACCAGGCCAAGCGCATCGCCGACGAACTGATCAAGAACGGGATCGCCAGCCACGCGTCATTGGGCGTGCAGGTCGGCAATGACGCGACCGTCGACGGCGCGAAGATCGTCGACGTCACCAACGGTGGCGCGGCTCAGTCGGCCGGACTGCCCAGCGGCGTGGTAGTGACCAAGGTCGACGACCGGGTGATCAGCAGCGCTGATGCGCTGGTGGCGGCGGTGCGGTCGAAGGCTCCCGGGGACAAGGTGACGTTGACGTACTTGGACACCGCGGGCAAGGCACAGACGGTTCAGGTGACGCTGGGGAAGGCCCAACAGTGATGAACACGGGGGTGAGTTCGGTGTCGGGGGCGGGATATACGGTGGCAGGCATGGAACAGCCAGGGGAGTTGGTCGGTCGAGCGCTTGTTGTGGTCGTGGACGACCGGACCGCGCACGGCGAAGAGGATCACAGCGGCCCGTTGGTCACCGAACTGCTCGGTGAGGCCGGCTTTCTGGTTGACGGCGTCGTGGTGGTGCCGGCCGACGAGGTCGAGATTCGCAATGCGCTCAACACCGCGGTGATCGGTGGGGTCGACCTGGTTATCTCGGTCGGCGGTACCGGGGTGACGCCTCGTGAGGTGGCGCCTGAGGCCACGCGGACCATGCTTGATCGAGAGCTGCTCGGCATTGCCGAGGCGCTGCGCTCGTCGGGGCTGGCAGCAGGTATCCCGGATGCGGGGCTTTCGCGCGGTCTGGCTGGGGTCTCGGGCAGCACGCTGGTGGTCAACATCGCGGGCTCGCGCGCGGCGGTGCGTGACGGCATGGCCACGCTGGGTCCGTTAGCGGCGTACATCATTGCTCAGCTATCTAGCCTGGACATCTGATCCCCAATCTTGGTGCGGCTTTTCGGCCGAACCGGGTACCCGTTGATTCGTCTCGCCTGAACAGTTGGACCAGCGTTGGTGTGATCTTTGTCACACTGGAAGGTGGCGTGTGATGGACGATACAAAGCCGTCTCGCGATGTAGTTAACAACGTGTTCGGCGATGTGCTGCCAGATGTAACCCGGGATGAACGTGATGATTCTGAGTCTGGCACCGAACGGGATCGTGACCGGTGGCTACGGGAAAACGTGCCGCCGCACCACGGCTGAGCACGCCCTTTTCTCTTCGATTGAGCTCAGGCTGAGTTAGCGCTAGATTGCGCCGGTCAGCGGTATCGTCGCCGATCTATCACGGTCCCGTTTCGGCTCACCGGCCGGACATGGTCGGATGTGGGTTTGTGGGGGTTCCCAGCAAACTTCTCCCAGTCGGGAATATATTCGGGATGTTGATATCCTTCGCATTGCTCGGCGGTACGGACGTCGATATGTTCCTCGTGTCAAAGGTGAGCAAGAGGTAAGAGCAACGTGTGAGGGTCGCCCGTGCGGCCCCGCATTTTGGTTTTGCGACGGTCGCGCGGTGAGCTTGGTGGGTCGCCGTCTACAGAGCTAGGGAGAATATGAAGGCATTCAGTCGGGTGCTGGTAGCGCTGGTAGCGGCGGTGTCGTCGTTGTTCCTCGGGGCGGGAACGTCTCATGCGGGTCTGGACAATGAGCTGAGTCTGGTTGATGGTCAGGACCGGACGTTGACGGTGCAGCAGTGGGACACGTTCCTCAACGGTGTGTTTCCGTTGGACCGCAACCGGCTGACTCGTGAGTGGTTCCACTCGGGTCGGGCCAAGTACAAGTGCGACGGCAACGGCTGCGACCAGTTCGCCGGCACGTTGG
>JARLGS010000953.1 GCA_031292695.1 Mycobacterium sp.
AGGAGTCGATCATGCGCCGGTAGCCTTCGCCCCGTGGCCCCGACAGTTCGTCCCTGGCCAGCGGGGTAAAGATGATGCCCGGGCTGATGGTGTTGACCCGCGCACCGCGTTTGCCCCAGCGCACGGCTTGGGCCATGACCCGCAGGGAATTACCGCGTTTGGAGATCTGGTAGGCGTTCAGCGGGTCGCTCACCTGGTCGGGTTGCAGCATCGGCAGCGCCAGCAGTTCGTCGACCGGTGTCAGGGCCAGGGCCTTGTTCTGCTCGGCTGTCAGCGCGGGTAGACGGTGACCCGACTGCGAGGCGATGACGATGGCGGAGCCGCCCTTGGCGATCACATTGCCGAACTCTTCCAGCACCAAGGCCGTGCCATAAAGATCGACCCGCAGGATCGTCGCCGGAGGGGCTTGCGAGGGCGAGACCCCGGCGGCGTGAATCACCCCGGTGATATCGCCGATGGCCGTGGCGGTCTCGACCAGGGCTTGCACCGACGCCCGTGAGGAGACATCGACACTCGCCGTGGTGACCTCGAATCCGGCATCGCTGAGGACCTTGGCGGCGGCGGCCGCGTTCTCTTCCCGCAAGTCTGCCAGCAGGACGTGCTTGCCCGCGCTGACCCGCCGCGCGATGGCTTGCCCGATGGAGCCGGCGCCAATCACCACTGTGACGTTTGTCATGTTCATTTCTCCGTTGGCCCCGTGATGTCTGCCTGAACTGCCGAGGTCGGCAGGCCCGGTTGTTGGGCCGGATCAATATACGGGGCGAGCAGCGGCTTGATTAGCCGCGCAAACCTGCTTTGCCTTGTGAGGCGAATTCAACAATCAGCCTTGTTTGTCCCGGGTGTCGAGCACTTCCTTCAGCACTGGCACCGCCGACATCGCCTTTGGCCAGCCCACGTAGAACGCCAGGTGGGTCAGCACTTCCGCCGCCTGCGCCCGGGTCAGGCCATTGTCCATGGCCCGGTTCAGGTGGAACGGCAGTTGCGCGGCCTGACCCTGGGCGATCAGCGCGGCCACGGTGACCAGGCTGCGGTCGCGCGGGGTCAGGTCGGTCTGGCGCCACAGATCGGCGAA
>JARLGS010000954.1 GCA_031292695.1 Mycobacterium sp.
GCCGCTGTACACCACCCCGCCCGACAGCAGCAGCTCACCGTCGTCGGCGATCCGCATGCTGTTACCGGGCACCAGCTTGCCCACCGAACCGATGCGTAGTTCGCCGATGCGGTTGACGGTGATCGCCGCGCTCGACTCGGTCAGCCCGTAGCCCTCGTAGATGGTGACGCCGACGCCGCGGTAGAAGTGGCCGAGCCGGGCGCCGAGCGGGGCACCGCCGGAGATGGCGCCGACGCAGTTGCCACCCAGGGCGGCCTTGAGCTTGCCGTACACCAGCTTGTCGAACAGCATGTGCTTGAGGTTGAGCAATAAGGACGCGCCCGCTGTGCCGTTCTCGTCCTGCGCCTTGCTCCACTCGATCGCGGTATCGGCGGCGATCTGGAAGATCCTGCCCTTGCCGTCGTTGCGGGCGTTCTGCTCGGCGGTGTTGTAGACCTTCTCGAACACGCGGGGCACCGACACGACCAGCGTCGGCTTGAACACCCCGAGGATCGGTACCAGGTTCTTGATGTCGCTGGTGAAGCCCAGCGTCACCTGGTTGCTGAAGCCGGCCACGGCAACGGCCCGGGCCAATACGTGTGCCAGCGGCAGGAACACCAGCAGCTTCTGGCCCTTGGCCAGCAGGTCCGGGAAGCAGGCCTTGACGCCGCGCAGCTCGGACAGCAGGTTGGCGTGCGTCAGCTGGCAGCCCTTGGGCCGGCCGGTGGTGCCGGACGTGTAGATCAGGGTGGCCGGGTCGGACGATTTGATCGCGGCCAACCGGGTGTCCAGTTCGGCGGGGTCCACGCCGGCGCCGGCCGCGGCCAGCTCATCGAGGGCCGCGCCGTCGATCACCAGCACCTTGCCGAGGACGGGCAGCTCGGTCCGGACCGACTCGATCTTGGCGGCATGCCCATCGGTCTCGGCGATCGCGAGTACCGCGCCGGAGTCGGCCAGCACGTGCCGGATCTGGTCGGCGGCCGAGGTTTCGTAGATCGGCACCGTCACGGCACCGATCGACAGGATCGCGAAGTCGACGATCGGCCACTCGTAGCGGGTTGCCGACAGCAACGCCACGCGGTCCCCGGCCATGACGCCCATGGCGATCAGGCCCAGCGCGGTGGCCCGGATCTGGGCCGCGACCTGCGCGTTGGTCACGTCGGTCCAGGTGCCGCCGACCAGCCGCTGAATGGCTACGTGGTTGGGGTCGTCGCGCTCGAGTGAGTACACCGGGCTGACGACGTTGTCGTACTCGCCGATGGTGAACGTTGCAGGAACGCTGAACTCGCGCACGGTGTGGCCTTTCGGGTCGTCGCAGGGCAGTGACAGCAATGCCGGGCTCAGCGTAGTCGGGTGCTTCAGCGCAACGTGGGGCCATATGTGAAGCTGATGGGGATGAACAGCATCCAGATCGCCGACGAGACCTTTGTGTGTGCCGACCCGGCCGACATCGGTGCCGCGATGGCGAACCAGAAAAGCTGGCGACGGTGGTGGCCGGACCTGAAGCTGGCGGTCATCGAGGACCGCGGCGCGGCGGGGCAGCGGTGGACGGTCACCGGTGCCCTGACCGGCACCATGGAAGTCTGGCTGGAGGCCGTGATGGATGGTGCGGTACTGCACTATTTCCTGCACGCCGAGCCGGCCGGGGTGTCGGGCGCCGAGCTGGCCCGCCTGGACCTGGCGCAGCTGAATCATCGACGGCGGGTGGCCGGCAAGAACATGGCTTTCGAGATCAAAACCGACCTCGAGCGGACTCGCCCGGTGGGCGTGTCACGGCTGGCCTGATGGCAGCACGCGCCCATGCCCGATGCGTCCGCATCACAGGGCCGGCGGCGGGCGCTGGCGGTACATTGAGAACTCGGCTGACGGACGTCCAGCGCCTCTGCCGGCATCGCTAACTCGGGAAGTGAACACGTGGCGGACAAGACTGCGCAGACCATCTACATCGATGCCGACCCATCGACGGTGATGGACGTCATCGCCGACATCGGCTCGTACCCGGACTGGGTCGCCGAGTACCCGGAGACCGAGGTGCTCGACGTTTACGCCGACGGCTACCCGAAGACCGCGCGCATGGTGCTCGACGCCACGGTGCTCAAGGACACCATGGTGTTCGAGTACGTGTGGCCTGCCGATCGGCGGTCGGTGACCTGGTCATTGGTGTCCAGCTCGCTGCTGAAGGCCCTCGAGGGTGCATATCGTCTGTCGCCCAAGGGTTCTGGCACTGAAGTGACGTACGAACTATCGGTGGACCTGATCATTCCGATGATCGGTCTGCTCAAGCGCAAGGCCGAGCGGCGGTTGACGGATACGGCGCTCAAGGATCTGAAGAAGCGAGTCGAGACTGAGTGATCGGGCGGACCCCGCTGGGCGTGCGAGGATCAGTCTGTTCGTCGGTAAGGGTGGGGTAGGTAAATCGACGGTGGCCACCGCCACCGCGGTGCGTGATGCGCGCGGCGGACAGCGGGTGCTCATCGTGTCGACCGATCAGGCCCATTCCACCGGCGACGTCCTCGGCGCGGAGGTCGCCCCGACCGGGTTGCGGGAGCCCACCCGGGTCGCGGTCGATGATGGCGCCGGTGTCTTTCTGGACGCTCTTGCCTTGGACACCCTGGCGCTGCTGGAGGCGCGGTGGCGCGAGGTGGCGGCGGTGCTGGTCGCGCGGTTCCCGGAATCTGATCTGGGAGATGTTGCGCCGGAAGAACTTTCGTCCTTGCCGGGGATCCAGGAAGTGCTCGGTCTGCATGAGGTGGCCGAGTTGGCCGGCTCAGGCAATTGGGACCACCTGATCGTCGACTGCGCCTCGACCGCCGATGCGATGCGGATGCTGACGCTGCCCGCGGCGTTCGCCCTGTACCTGGAGCGGGCCTGGCCCCGGCACCGGCGGCTGTCGGTCGGTCTGGCCGATCCGCGATCTGCAGCCATGGTGATGTTGATCGAGCGGCTCGCCGGCGCCACCGAGGCGCTGGGAACCTTGCTCGACGAGCCGAACGTCACCGCGCATCTGGTGCTCACCCCGGAACGGGTGGTGGTGGCCGAAGCGGTGCGGACCCTGGCCTCGCTGACTCTGTTGGGGGTTCACGTCGCCGAACTGATCGTGAATCAGGTTCTGATCCAAGATGATTCGTTCGAGTATGTGAACCTGCCGGCGCATCCGGCATTTGACTGGTATGCCGAACGGATCGCTGAGCAGCGCAGCATGCTCACCGATCTGGACGCCGCCGTCGGCGATGTGCGACTGGTGCTGGTGCCGCACCTCGCCGGCGAGCCGATCGGGCCGAAGGCACTAGGGGAGCTGCTGGACGCGGCGCGGTTGCGGCACGGCTCGCCGCCGCCCCCGCCGCCGCGACCCATCGTCGACCGGGAATCGGGGTCAGGATTGGCCGCGGTGTACCGGCTGCGGATAGAATTGCCGCAAATCGACCCGGAGTCGCTGACCCTGGGTCGCGTCGACGACGACCTGATCATCGGTTCAGGTGGCACCAGGAGCCGGGTGCCGTTGGCGTCTGTTCTGCGCCGATGCATCGTGACCGGCGCCCAGCTGCGCGGCCACGAACTGACCGTCCGTTTCCGTCCCAACCCGGAGGTGTGGCCCAAGTGACGCACTCCGGTTTCACGACCGAGGGTCTGGGTGATCTTCCGGCGGAGCTGCGCCAACTGGTCCAGGCCCTGATCGACAAGCTGGACCCGGTGGTGCGGCTGTCCGTCGGGTTGCTGGCCGATGGTGAGGGCCCGGGCAAGTGTCAGCAGGTGTGGTGCCCGGTGTGCGCTCTGGTGGCCCTGGCCAATGACGAGCAGCATCCGCTGTTGACGGCCATCGCTGAGCACAGCACCACCCTGCTGGACGCGGTGCGCGCCATGCTCGAAGACCAGTCGGGCGCCGGCGGGGCCCATCCGGAGCCGCCGACGGATCCCTCGGGGCCGGATGGTGGCGGTACGGACCCCGAGGATCCGGGCCCGCCGGGTGCGGCTGGACCGGGCAGGTACCAGCCCATCGAAGTGTCTGTGGAGGAATAGTCAGTCCGCTGCGCGCTGTGGTCGGGCCGACAGTCGGTGGGTAAAGTTGTCCCAAGGCACCGTCCGGGCGCCTTGTGCGGGAGGTTCGATGTTCTTCTGGTTTTACAAGTTCATCTTGATGGGCCCGTTGCTGCGTTTTCTGGGCCGTCCGAAAGTTGAAGGGCTGGAATACGTTCCGGACCATGGCGCGGTCCTCCTGGCAAGCAATCACCTGGCCGTGGCGGACAGTTTCTATCTGCCGCTGGTGCTGCGCCGACGGATCTACTTCCTGGCCAAGGCCGAGTACTTCACCGGTACCGGCATCAAGGGCAAGCTGACCAAGTTTTTCTACTCGTCGACCGGCCAGGTGCCGATCGACCGCACCGACGCGGACTCCGCGGCTGCTGCGCTGACTGCCGCGGCCGGCATCCTGGACCAGGGCAAGTTGCTCGGCATGTATCCCGAGGGCACGCGGTCCCCTGACGGCCGCTTGTACAAAGGCAAGACCGGGTTGGCGCGGATTGCGCTCGAGACCGGCATTCCGGTCATTCCGGTCGCCATGATCGGCACCAACGCGGTCAATCCTCCGGGCAGCAAGATGTGGCACTTCGGCCGGGTCGAGGTCAAGTTCGGCAAGCCGATGGATTTCCGCCGCTTCGAAGGTCTGGCCGGCAACCGGTTCATCGAACGCGCGGTGATCGACGAGGTCATGTACGAGCTGATGCGGCTGTCCGGCCAGGAGTACGTCGACCTGTACGCGGCCGACATCAAGGACGGCAAGTCCGCCAGTGACGTCCCGGCTCGGCTGCCCGGTATCGCAGCAGGCTGACCGGAGTTCGCGGCAGGTTTACGGCGTGGCCGAGACCGGAGCGACCTGCTCCGGCTGGTCAGCTGAATGGGTGGCACGGCCGGTGAGAGTGCCGGTGGCGGCGATCACGGCCAGCCCCCACCAGACGTAAGAACTGCCGATCACCTGGCGCCACAATGTCGCTGAGGTCTCGTGGTGCTCGGGGAGCAGCCGGATCGGCGTGTAGACCATGATGACGACGCCGATCGCACTCACCGCGGCCAGGGCGGCGCTGCGCTCGCGGTAAGCGATCACGGTGATGGTGATCATGGTCGGCAGCACCCAGACCCAATGGTGCGACCAGGACACCGGTGACACCACCAGCCCGAACATCGCCACGCACATCAGGGCCAGCACCGGCTGCCCCAGCCGGAGCACCCGGTGCGCCGCCCACACGGTCAGGGCGAGCACCGCGAAGCACAACACCACCCACAGCACGAAGCGCGGGGTCGCCGCCATGCCCAGCCGGGCCAGTGTGCCGGAGATGTTCTGGTTCGTATTCAGCGTCGCAGTGCCGATGCGGTCGGTGTTGCGGACCGTCTTGGTCCAGTACTCCCACGAGTCGCCCCAGGCCAGTGCGAACGCGACCAGCGTGACAATGACAGCTGACGCCATCGTGGTCAGCAGCGCGCGGAAGTCGCGGCGCAGCAGGAAGTACAGCAGGAACACCGCCGGGGTCAGCTTCAGGGCGATCGCCACGCCGAGCAGGACGCCGCGGGGCCACGGGGTACGGCGGGGTACGCAGTCCGCGATCACCAGGGTCATCAGGACGACGTTGACCTGTCCGAAGTTGAAATTGGCCCGGATCGGTTCGAGGAACAGCACCGCCGGCGCCACGATCGCGACGGCCAGCCAGCACCGGCGGGTCAGCGCCGAACCGCCGAACGTCGACTGCGGCAGGACATCCAGCCGCGTCAGCACGATGAACGTCGACACCAGCAGCAACACGAACGTCGTCACGGTGATGGCCACACTGGCCCCGGACAGCGACAGCCAGGCGAACGGCGCGAAGAGGATCGCGGCCAGCGGGGGATAGGTGAACGGCAGGTTCAGGCCCGCCTGAGTCCGGAAGATCGCGCCGTCGGAGTACAGCGGGGAGCCGTTCAGCCAGGCCCGCCCGCCCATCCGGTACACGTCGATGTCGATCCGGTAGGGGATGTGGCCCAGCAGCCGCCAGCCGCCCCATGCCAACGCCGCCGCGGCCAGCAACTGCAACAGCCGCCACGCCACGATTGGCCACGAACCCGTTCCGCCGGACGACCGTCTGATACGCATCTCGCGGGACAGCCTATCGGGGGCAACGGCGCGTCGGCGCCCCGTGGGGCCTTGACACGCATACGTCGGCGTAAGTTTCAGGTCGTACAGTCGCCGAGCCACCCGGACTTCGTGGCCGGTGGCCGGCCTGATCGTGGGGCTGGCGGCACACCACCCGCCCGGTATGCCAAAGTTTCCCGACGACGCGGCCGTCGACGAACAATTGGACCGCGAGATACTTGCGGCGGCCGCGCCGCCGGAACGATTGCCCACCGAGGTTGCCTGAATGAAGTACTTCTACGACACCGAGTTCATCGATGACGGCCGCACCATCGACTTGATCTCGATCGGTATCGCCGCTGAAGACGGCCGCGAGTACTACGCGGTGTCCACCGAGTTCGACCCGGACCGGGCGGGGTCCTGGGTGCGCAAGAACGTGCTGCCGAAGCTGCCGGCACCCTCTTCGCAGGTGTGGCGGTCGCGCCGGCAGATCCGGTCGGAGCTGGAGGACTTCTTCGACATCGATGGCAGCGAACCGATCGAGCTGTGGGCCTGGGTCGGCGCGTACGACCACGTGGTGTTGTGTCAGCTCTGGGGCCCCATGGCCGACCTGCCGCCGGCCATGCCGCGGTTCACCCGCGAGCTGCGACAGTTCTGGGAGGACTGCGGCAGCCCGCGGATGCCGGCGCGGCCGCGGGATACACACGACGCGCTGGTCGACGCCCGGCACAACCTCGACCGGTACCGGTTGATTGCCGAGCTGATGACGGCGCCCCGGTAACTCACCAGGTGCGGAACGGCAGGCGGGTGACCGCGACGTCGTTCGGGCCGAATTGCACCGTCAACTGCAGCGTCCATACCCCGGTACGCGGTGCGGTGGCGTAGGTGCTGTGCCACCGACCGTCCGGCCCGCTGGTGAAGCGCACGGGCAGCGCAGCGATATCGGGACTGGACAGCGTGCCGCGCAGCTCGGTGGCCGGCGCGCCCCGGACCGTCACCTCGATCGGGATGGCGCCGTGCCGGGTGGTGGCGAGGTGCACTTCGGCCTGGCGGCCTCGATCCAAGTTGGTGGTGGCGGTGAACGCGGGGCCGTAGCTGGTGCGGGCCGGTGGCTCGCCGGTCAGCACGGTGGTGGCCAGCAGGACCAGCATCCCGAGCGCCACCTCGACGGGCACGCTCCGGCGCAGCCGCTCCGGCGTCAGACGGCGCCGGCCGAGGTACGCCGCCCCGAGCATGAGTGCCACCAGAAAAACCTTGGCGCACAACGTCATTCCGTAGCCGGTGGACCACAGCGATTCGATCGGCGAGACCTGCCGCCAGGCCTGATACTCGCCGGTGAGCACCAGTATCGCGATGCATCCGAACGCCACCTGGGACCACCGCGGCAGCTCGTCGCCGCGGCGGGCCGGCAGCACGATCAGCACCAGCACGCACAGGCCGCCCAGCCAGACGGCCATGGCCAGCAGATGTGCGGTGGTGACGGCGGTGGCCAACCACGGGTCGGGGCCGGCGGCGGCGTGACCGGACGCCGCGACGCTGATTGCCAGGGTGGTTGCCACCGTCAAGTCGAGAGCAGTGCCGGTCCGAGTGTTGCGGACAAACGCGGCCGCGGCCAGCAGGGCTACCAGCGCGGCCTGCAGATAGAGCCGGGTGCCGAGTCCGGAGATGGCCGCGTCGAGGACGGTCGCGGCAACCAGCAGCAGCC
>JARLGS010000955.1 GCA_031292695.1 Mycobacterium sp.
CCGGTGCTGTTCGTCGCCAACCACGGATTCGGAGGCATTTTTGATCTCAACGTCCTGGCCGTGGGTGCGGTCCTCGAGGACCTCCGACTCGACCGGCCCGTCACCTTCCTGACCCATCAGATGGCTTGGACGTTGGGCGTCGGTCCGCTCATCGAGCACCTCGGTGTACGTCCCGCCAGCCGGGACAGTGCCAGGGACGCCTTTGCGGAGGGCCACCATGTCGTCGTCTTCCCGGGCGGGGAACTTGATGCCTTCAAGTCCTTTTCCGATCGCAACCAGATTGTTTTCGGCGGTCGCAGCGGTTTTGCCGGGCTCGCCATCGACCGGAAAGTGCCCATCGTGCCGGTCGTCACCGCCGGCGCCGGTGAATCGCTGCTCGTGCTGGCCGACGGCGAGCGGCTCGCGCGGGCGTTGCATCTCGACAAACTGTTGAGGCTCAAGGCATTACCGATCACCCTGTCCGTGCCGTGGGGCATCAATGTCGGCGCGGTGGGGCTGCTGCCCTACCTGCCACTGCCGAGCAAGCTGCATACCCGGGTCCTGCCCCGCGCCGAGGCGCGACCGGGTGAGGACGCTGAGGCCCTCGCCGAGCGTGTCCATGTCGCGATGCAGGACGCACTCACCGAAATGACGGCCCACCGCCGGCCCCTGTTGGGCTGAGTTCGGCGCCGCGGCGGTCCAGCCAGCTCCAAGGTCATCGCTCATTCATCGATGATGATTGTGTATCGGCGGGAGGTGCCGGCCGGCAGCACGCAAATAAGGTGGTTGCTGCCGGCCGGCATCGCCGCTCCACCACAACGAATTTCAGCGGCAGGCCATCAGTGGAATCGCGGGTCTAAACGGCCGTTGACGCCGGCCACCTTGGATCCCCACGAGATGAGTTCCGGGCTCGCGTCGTCGTTAGGGATCTGGCATTCGATCAGGACCGGGCCACCCTCGTGGGCGCGGGCCGTGCGGATCGCGTCGGCCAGCTCCCCGGCGGTGGCCGCCGTCAAACCCAGACCGGCGCCGTCTCCCGCATTGAACGCGTCGACGAGGCCGGCGTAGTCCCAGTTCTTGTAGTAGTTGTAGGGACCGTCGTGGATCGCCGACTCGATCACGTAACCGCGGTTATTGACCAGGAAGATGAGAACCTCTTGGCCGTGACGGATCATGTTTGACACTTCCTGGGCGGTCAGCTGAAACGAGCCGTCACCGATGACCGAGACAAGGCGCCGGCCTGGCTCCAGGCCCTTCGCGTAGCCGAAGCTGGCCGGCACGGACCAGCCAATCGAGCCGTACTGCATCTCGATTTCGAACCTGGCGCCGCCGGGCAGACGCGAGTAAATGCCATTCAGCCAGGAGTCACCGGTTTCCACCAGCAGCGTGGTGTTCGAGTCGAGGTCCTGCTCGATCTGGCGCCACATCTCGACCCGGCTCAGCGGGGCCTCAGGGTCGACCTCCGCGACCGCCACCGGAGCGGATTCGGTCCGGCGCAGGCGCTGGTACTGGGTCATGGTCGCGGGATTGGCCTGCACCTTCTTCGCCAGGTCGGACAGGAACTCGGCCAGCGCGACGCCGGTGAAATCGACGTCGCAAAACCGCACCTTTCGGGGTTCGGCGCTGATCAGCCGCTGCCGTGACGGGAGCGCGCTCCAGCCGACCGTCGTGTAGTCGTTGAACACAGGTCCGGCGGCCACAATCAGGTCGGACCAGTCAACGATGGCCTGACATTGCGGGCTGCTCACTTCACCCCAGTAGATGCCCACGTATTGCGGCTGGTCCTCCGGGAAGAAGCCCTTGGCATTTGGCATCACCGCCACCGCGCAGCCCAGCGCCTCGGCCAGTTCGCGGAAGGCGTCGATCGCCCCGTAGGCACGCAGGTGGACCCCCGCCAGCAAAATCGGCTTCTTCGCTTTCCCGAGAAGGTCGCCGGCCCGGTCGACCGCGTCGGTCAGCATCCGCGCGTTGCTGGGCTGCCATGCCGGCAGGGTGGAGAACCTGGCCGGCTCGGGACATGGCGCCGCCGACAGGTTGCACGGGATCTCGATGTAGGCGGGCTTGCGCTCGCGCAACGCGGCGCTGATCGCCTCATCGATCAGCGCCGGCGCGGTGTCGGGGTGCACGATGCGCACCGCCTTGCACGTCACCTGCCGGAAGACCTCGTACTGATAGGAGAGGTCACCGTTGTCCATGGTGTGGTGCAGGACGTGATTGGAGCCCAGTTCGTTGGTGTTGGGACCCGAGGACACCATGATCACCGGGAGCCGTTCGGCGTAGGCGCCGGCGACGCCGTTGAGCGCGGAGAAGGCACCCACGTTGAAGGTGGTGAGCACGGCCCCGGCCCCGTTGACCCGCGCATAGCCCTCGGCGGCGTAGGCGGCATTGAGCTCGTTGCAACACCCGATCTGCTCGAGGTTCTCGTTCTCCAGGAGTTCATCGAGCAGGACGAGGTTGTAGTCGCCGGGGACCATGAAGTAGTGCTTCAGGCCGATCTGCTCAAACCGGGTCGCGAGGTATTTCCCCACGGTGAAGTTAGCCATAGTTGGTTTCCTTTGGACTCAGTCGCGTCGGCCGGGGCGAATGATCAAGCCGGTGCGTCAATCGGGACGTCGTTGATCAGCTTCTTGCGGGTAAATCGAACGGCCAGAGCCACCTTCGAGTCGTTAGCCGGCTAGCTTGCGCGCCTGATCTCCCCGCGGACCTTGAGCGCCCGCACGATTTGAACGATCCCCAGGACGACGAGCCAGCTGCCGGCGACAAGCGTCAGCACCACAATCGAGTGCAACGGCAATGTGAGCATCACCAGGCCGGCGATCCACGTCAGTATCCCGCCGAAAATGTACCAGCCCCGCCCGGGCAGTTCCCGCAAGCTGATAGCGGTCAGAGTCTCTGCGACTCCCTGGAATACAAACCCCACTCCGATCCAGATCGACAACAGCAGAACGGCGTAGGCGTCGCCGAAATGGCGGAAGGACAACGTCGCCAAGACCAGCGAGAGCGCGCCATTGACGAACAGCAGCGCTCGTCCCGACGCCGCCTTCGGAAGGGTGAACGCGAAGTACAACTGAGCAAGGCCTGCACCGAGCAGGAACACCCCGAACAGCGTTGCCGCGACGAGGATCGAGGCCTGCGGTAACGCCAACACCAGCCCTCCGACGAGGAGTGCCAACAGTCCTGATGCCAGGCCCGGCTTCCAGATCTGCTGCAAAACAACGGATTCCGCATCGATCGCGGCCCGACGCTGTGCAGTGAGGTGATCGTTTGTCATCAGATTTCTCCATACTCAACAGTTCAGGTGAGCCTCGTCATCCGGACCGATGGATCCGGCCGCTCCGCCGGCGCACAGTCGCGGGGCTCAGCGACCTGTTCGACATTACTGACGATATCATCACTTACGATTATATCGTCAGTCAAGTCCTTGTGACGAAAATGTCATGACGGATGGCCCTGGCTCCTCGGCCTCGGCACGGGCGTCGATCCAGTCCGATCGGGAGCTGGCGCCGAGTGCGCTGCGTGCCATTCACCGTGCCGCTCGCCGCGCCGAACGCTTCGATGCGCCTGTTCGGTATCGCCCGCGACGGCTGCAAAAACGTCGACGCTCGGCTTCGCCGCGAAATTTTTCGCCGCAGGCACTTGACTGATGATACCCTCGTATATGACGATATCGTCAGTTATGTCGAGTTGGGAAGGTTAGCGATGAATCACGTCGACGTCCACAAAGACCTGCACAGCGATCAGGGCGACCTTGAGGGGGAGCACCGGGGGCGGGCGAGTAATCCCGTGATCAAGGTGCACGACATCACCTGGCTCGAGTTCGAGAAGCCAAATCTGGCCGCCGCCGAGGCCTTCGCCTCGGCGTTCGGTTTTGCAACCGCGCTGCGCACGCCCGACGAGTTGTACCTGCGCGGCACCGACGCCGGCGCGCCATCTGTGCTGATCCGCCGCGGCGATCGCTCCCGGTTCATCGGGACCGCCTACACCGCAGCGGACAAATTTGACCTCTCACGGTTGGCGAACGTAACGGGCAGCCGTGTTCGGGCGCTGCCCGACTCGCTCGGCGGCGTCGCAGTCGACTTGGTGGATCCGACCGGTACTGCGGTGCGCGTCGTTTCCGGCAGCCACCAGTTGGAGTCACTGCCCGCGCAGAACCCGCACGAGTTCAACTTCGGACACGACCTGCGCCGTGTCAATAGCACTCAGCGCCCACCGCAGGAACCCGCCCGGGTGCAGCGGCTCGGTCATGTCGTGCTGCAGACGACGAAGTACCGCCAGGCGCTCGACTGGTACTTGGAGCACCTCGGACTGATCGTCAGCGACTTCATGTACTTCGCGGGCCAGCGTGAGCGCGGACCGGTGATGAGCTTCATCCGCTGCGATCGCGGCCAGACCCCCGCTGGCCACCACACGCTGGCGATGGCCCTGGGCCCGTCCAACCGCTATGTGCATTCGGCGTACGAAGTCTGTGACCTCGACGCCATCGCGGCCGGCGGTGAACTCCTCAAGAGCCGTGGGTATTACCACTCGTGGGGGGTCGGCCGTCATATTCAGGGCAGCCAGATTTTCGACTACTGGCGCGACCCGGACGGTTTCTTGGTGGAGCACTACGCCGACGGCGACATGTTCGACTGCACACTCGAGCCCGGTTGGGCCCCATTCTCCTCGTCCGGTCTGTCTCAGTGGGGCCCACCGATCACCAGCGACTTTCTCGGTATCGCGCCCGGGCGGGAATCCCTGCGCGAGCTGCGTTCGATGCTTTCGGCGCTGCGCGAGGACAACGAATTCAATCTGGCCAGCCTGCGCGGCCTGATCAAAATGGCCAATTCTTAGCCGCCACAAAAAAGGAGATGACGTCATGCCCGTCCCGATCCTGCGCACCGCCGACGCCTGGTGGGTGCAAACCGCCGGTGGGGCAGCCCGCATCGATACCAGCGCCGCCACCACCGCTGACTTGCTCAGCGATCGGGCGGCCATAGAGGCTGCCGCTCGCAGCAGCGACACCGTGCCGCTCAACGAGCTCATCCTGCTGTCGCCGGTGACGACGCCGTGTCGCATCGTCGCCCAGATGACGAACTACGCCTCCCATGTGAAAGACACCGGAAAAGACCCCGCGAAGACCCCGTTGACGTTCTTCCGCAAGGCCTCCGGCTCAATCAGCGGCCCGTCTGACGAGATCGTCAAACCAGCCCACGTGCGCCTACTCGACTACGAAGCGGAGATCGGCCTGGTGATCGGGCGGGAAATGGCGGTCGGTACGACCATCACCGAGGACAACCTGACCGATTACGTGTGCGGCCTGGTGGTAGCCAACGACGTCTCGGCCCGTGATGTGCAGCTCACCAAAACCCAGTTCTACGAGTCGAAGTCGTATCCCACTTTCACCCCGGTCGGCCCGGCGCTGGTTCTCGTCGATGCCGACGAGCTGAAACGCTTCGGTGATCTGCGGCTGGAGCTGCGGGTCAACGGCGAGCTTCGGCAAAACATGTTGGCCGAGGGGGACATGCTGTACCGGCCGGCGCAGGCACTGAAGGCCCTGTCGCAATTCCAGCGTCTCGACGCCGGCGATCTGGTTCTCACCGGTACCCCGGTCGGCACCGCGATCAGCGCGCCGCCCCGGCCCGCGCAGGCCATCGTGTCCGTGCTGCCCGAGCACCTCAAGTGGAAGCTGTTCTTCGCGGGCCAGGCCCGCAACCGGAAATACCTGCGTGACGGCGACGTGGTAGAAGCGCGTGTGGCAACCGACGACGGGGCCATCGACCTCGGTGTCCAGCGGACGGTGGTGAGGTTCACATGAACGCATCGGATCGTATCCCGCTGTTCGTGCCGGTCGTGGTGATCGGCGCCGGACCGACCGGCACCACCGCCGCCACGCTGCTCGC
>JARLGS010000109.1 GCA_031292695.1 Mycobacterium sp.
GCAGGTTGACGATCAGCGGCCGGTCCGGAGTTGGCTGCACAATCTCGGCGACCGCATTGCACACCTCGACGGCGTACTCCAGTTCGGTGCCGGTGTAGGATTCCGGCGAGTACTCGAACCGCCACAGCGTGCCCGGGTACTTCTTGGCCTCCTCGACGCACATCCGGGCGCCGTCGATCGCGATCTTCTTGACGGCCTCGCGGTCGGCCCGGAACACCACGCGCCGCTGCAGGACGGAGGTCGAGTTGTAGAAGTGCACGATCACCCGCGGTGCGCCGGCGCACGCCTCGAACCTCCCCTCGATCAGCTCGGGCCGGCACTGCGTCAGCACCTGGATGGTGACGTCCTCAGGGATCACGTTCTGCTCGATGATCTCGCGGACGAAGTCGAAGTCGGTCTGACTGGCCGACGGGAAGCCGACCTCGATCTCCTTGTAGCCCATGCGGACCAGCAGGTCGAACATCCGGCGTTTGCGCTCCGGGCTCATCGGGTCGATCAGGGCCTGATTGCCGTCCCGCAGGTCGACGGCGCACCAGCCGGGCGCGACAGTGGCCACCTTGTCCGGCCAGGTGCGGTCAAACGGAACGTTCGCAGTACCGAATGCCGGGCTCCCGCCCGGGACCTCGTCGGCGAAGCTGCGGTAGCGATTGACGGGCATCGACGAGCCGCGCTGGGTGTTCCAGGCGGGCTGGCCCGGATTGCGCGGGCCGGACGGGGCGGTGATGGATCGGTTCGACGTGAAGGCGTCGGGGGATTGGGTAGTCACGATGGTTGCTCCGGTTTGTCTGAATGGGACCTAGGAGAAGGTCGCGACCGGCGCATCGCGAACACCCGCGACGGGAGGCCGGTCTTGATCAGACCCCGTCGCGGCGTCCGAGAAGGAGCATCCGCTGCGCGATAGACATCGACTCTGAGCTTACTCCGCAGGTCCGGTTCACCAAAACGAGGTCCAGACCAAGAAGCCGTCCGCCGAGACCCGTTGCAGTCTGCGGCGCCAGCTCGACTGCGCCCCAGCTGAGAAACCAAAGATGCCTGCCTCCCGCAGGAGGCAGGCACCTTTCGTCGTCGATCAGGTTCGTTGTCGATCAGGGGGCGCAGAGGCGGATGAAACCCAGCGGCCCACTGATGCACGGCCCGCCGCCACCGCCCCAGCCTGGCCCGCCGCCACTGCTCCAGCCCTGCCCGCCGCTCCAGCCTGGCC
>JARLGS010000956.1 GCA_031292695.1 Mycobacterium sp.
AGTTGCCCGGCTATATCCTGCCGACCGGCGGCAGCATCACCATTTCCGGCACCATCAGCAACGCGACGCTCGCCAACGGCGTGCTCGACGGCAGCAAGACCGGCACCTTCGACCAGAGTACGACCTTCGCCTCGTTCAACGGACTGCGCGGGCTCAATCTCGGCTCGGTGACGATCGGCTCGTCGGCGCCCGGCTTCATCATGCAGCTCGGTGC
Source organism: Mycobacterium sp. (assembly GCA_031292695.1). Lineage (GTDB taxonomy): Bacteria > Actinomycetota > Actinomycetes > Mycobacteriales > Mycobacteriaceae > Mycobacterium. The sequence continues at coordinate 215 of JARLGS010000956.1, forward strand.
CGATCTCGGCGGCTCCGTGACGCTGAGCGGCAGCAACACCTACACCGGCGGCACCACCATCCTCGCCGGCACGCTGAACATCACCAGCGACGCCGCGCTCGGCGCCGCGAGCCCGGTGGGCGCGATCATCGACTCGACCAACATCGCGTCGAGCATCTACGCCGCCAACGGCATCGTGTTCAACAGCCTGACCGAGGGCAACGGCACGCTGCAGATCAGTCCGACGGTGACCGGCACGCTGGCCTCGCCGTTCGTGCTGGATCGGCCGATCGCGGTCGACGGCGAGATCGCCACCATCAATCCCAACGGCAACGTGGTGAAACTGACCGGCGAGATCATCTCGCTGGGCGGTGGCGGCACCGGCATCGGCAACGCCACCGGCGTCTCCGATCTGTCGATCAACGGCACCGGCACGGTGATCGTGGCGCCGACCAACGGCAGCAACCCGTATTTCTACGGCAACTGGATCGTCACCAAGGGCACGCTGATGGTGTCGAGCGATGCGGCGCTCGGCAATACCACGGGGGCGTCCTACACCATCGGCCAGATCGATCTGAACGGCGGCACGTTCCAGGCGGGCGCCTCGTTCAGCTCGGTGCGCAGCCTGTTCCTGGGCGGCGGCAGCACGTTCGATACCAACGGCTTCACCACGTCGTTCGCCGGATCGATGACCGACGTGCAGCGTACGCTTGACATCACCAACAGTTCGACCACGACCGCCGGCGCCGTGACGTTCGGCTCGCTGGTCGTGGGCGGCACCGCGACGCTGCAGCTCGCCGGCGGCACCGCGGGAGAAACCGTGACGCTGACCAACGGCATCACCCGCCAGGCCGGCGCGACGCTGATCCTGCAGCCGTCGACGTCGAGTTCGCTCGGCACGTCGACCGAGCAGCTGTTCTCGCCGACACAGACGGTGACCAACGGCATCGTGGCGCCATGGATCGTCACCAACAACGGCGTCGCCGGCAGCGCCGGCCCCTATGATTTCGTCACCTACGGCGCCAATGGCTACGTCAAGGCCACCTACGGCGCCACGGTGGTGAGTTCGGCGACGGGGACGACCGTCGTCGATGAGACCGCCAACCAGACGCTTGCGGCGAACGCCGCGGCCTACGCACTCAAGGTTGAAAGCGGCAAGACCATCACGCTCAGCGGCAATACGCTGACGCTGGGTGATGGCACCAACCCGGCCGGCCTCAGCCTCGCCGCCGCGACGCCGATTTCCGGCGGCACGCTGGCGTTCGGCGGCAGCGAGGCGGTGATCTGGCTCGGGACCGCCAGCACCATCAATTCGATCATCACCGGCACGGGTGGCCTGACGGTCGCGGGATCCGGAAGCCTGACGCTGACCGGCGCCTCGTCCTCGCTGACCGGGCCGATCTACATCGATTCCGGTACGCTGACGCTGGCGACCGCCAATTATTTCACGACCAATCCAAGCATCACGCTCGCCGACACCAAGTCCAAGCCCGCGGCTGCGACCTTCGCCATCAGCGCCAGCAACACCGTCGCCGCGCTCAACAGCGTTGGCAACAACAGCAAGGTGACGATCAGCGGCGCCACGACGGCGCTGACGATCGGCGATGCGAGCAATCTGAACTCGACGCTGTCGGCCACCATCACCCAGAGCGGCGGCGCCGTGGTCGGCGCGCTGACCAAGAACGGCAGCGGACTGCTGGACATCTCCGGCGGCGCCGTGACCCTGGCGACCGGCAGTACCGTGGTGGTCAATGGCGGCATCCTGCGCATCGCCAACGGCGTGTTCGGCACCAGCGCAACCAACGTGATCACGCTCGGCTCCGGCACCGAACTGCAATATGCCGGCAACGGCGGATCGAAGTTCAACGATCCGATCCAGGGCAGCGGCATGTTCCACCTGATCGGCGGGACGGTGCAACTCACCAGCACCAGCAACACCTACAGCGGCGGCACCCTGGTGGAGGCCGGCTCGACCCTCGATCTGACCACCGCCAACGTGTCGAGCGGCAACGCCAACATCGCCAACGCCGGCGGTCTGGTGGTGTTCGATCAGGCGACCAGCGGCACTTACAGCGGCGTGATCAGCGACGGCCGCGAGATGGGCACCGGGACGTTGATGTCGGGCAGCCTGGTGAAGGACGACAGCACCGGGGCGAACAGCGGCAACGTCACCCTCAGTGCGGTGCAGACCTACACCGGCGGCACCTTCGTCGAGGCCGGCACGCTGACGCTCGGCGTCCAGGATGCCATCGCCGCCAGTTCCGGCGTCGACCTCGGCCGCGTCGGCGGTCCGGCGGGGACCGGCGCGGCGGCCGCCAACGGCCCGGTCACCGCGACCCTGGCGCTCGGCGCCGACAACACCATCCAGGGACTGATGAACGAGACCGGCAACAACACCGCCGTGCTGCTCAACGGCCACACCCTGACCATCGCCAACGCCAACAGCAACGTCTGGACCTTCAGCGGCCTGATCAGCGGCACCGGCTCGCTGGTCAAGTCCGGTCCCGGCACCGAACTGCTGACCGGCGCCAGCACCTACAGCGGACCGACCACCGTCAACGGCGGCCTGCTGAGCCTGAGCGACACCGGCTCCATCACCTCGCAGGTCGCGGTCAACGCCGGCGGCACCCTCGGCGGCAGCGGCAGCGTCGGCGCCACCACGGTGGCGAGCGGCGGCACGCTGGCGCCCGGCAGCTTCACCAAGGCGCTGACCGTCGGCGGCAATCTCGCCTTCGCCAGCGGCGCGCTGTACGCGGTGGCGGTGTCGCCGTCGGCGGCGACCGAGACCGTCGTCACCGGCACCGCGTCGCTGCGTGGCACCGTGCTGGCCACGTTCCAGAGCGGCAGCTACACCCAGATCCCGAAGTCCTATACGATCCTGACCTCGGCCGGGCTCGGCGGCAGCACGTTCAACACCTTCACCACCGCCAGCATGCCGGCGGGGCTGCAGGCGAGCCTGACCTATTCGGCCACCGACGTCATCCTCAACCTCACCTCCGGGCTCGGCCGCGTCGCCGGCCTCGCCAGCAACCAGATCGCGGTGGGCAACACGATCGACGCGTCGTTCAACGGCAGTGGCAGCGGTTTCACCGGCGGCTTCGCCACGCTGCTCGGGCTGCCGGCCTACGCGCTGCCGGCCGCGCTGGCGCAGGTCTCCGGCGAGAGCAACGCCAACATGGCACAGGCCGGGCGGCAGGCGATGACCTCGTTCCTCAGCCTGCTGCTCAACCCGTTCGTCGAGGCCCGCGGCGCCGGCTTCGGCCCGGCGATGGGCTTCGCGCCGGAACGGCCGGCGCTGTCGCCGGAGGTGGCCTCGGCCTATGCGGCGGTCGGCGCG
>JARLGS010000957.1 GCA_031292695.1 Mycobacterium sp.
ACGGCGAGGCCGGGCGCTGGGTGCAGATCGCGGCCGAATGGGGTACCCGGGACTACTGGCAGCAGTGGGCCGCGGTGCGGGTGCCGACGTTGCTGATCGAGGCGGAGAACTCGGTGGCACCGCCGGGGCAGATGCGCAAGATGGCCGAGCTCGGCTATCGGACAACTTATTTGGCAGTGCCTGGCGCCGGTCACCTGGTGCACGACGACGATCCGGCCGCCTATCGGCGGGCCGTCGAGGAATTCCTGACGACTGCCTGATCACTCGAATCGGGTGCGTGCCGCCGCGAGGTCGTGCGCTGCCCGGTCCAGGTCGCGGGAGTCGCCGACATCACGCCGATGCCGGCTGTCGCCGACGTCCGTCCAATTGAAGTTGCCGAAACCGTTGCGGGCACCGGGGTTTCGGGTGACCGCGCTGAGGGCGGCGCCGACCGCGAATGGGGCGACCATGATCGCGACCATCGCGACCAAGGTCAGGATGGTGTTCATACCGATAATTCTCGGATCGGCGGCAACCGAATAAACAGTGGCAGTTCGGACGGTAGTCGATAAAATACTGCCATGATCAACAGTGTTTCGGTCCTGGTGATGGACGGGGTCGCGCCGTTCGAGTTCGGCGTGGTGTGCGAGGTGTTCGGCATCGACCGATCAGCCGACGGCGTGCCGAACTTCGATTTCAAGGTGTGCGGGCCCGAGTCGGGGCAACCGGTGCGAACTTCGGTCGGCGCGTCCCTGACTCCCGATCACGGAATCGACCAACTCCCCGGGGCCGACTTGGTCGCCATTCCGGCGATGGCGGGTCCGGACTATCCGCAGTCGGCGCTGGACGCCATTCGCAAGGCCGCCGATTCCGGGTCGATCATCCTGACCATCTGCTCAGGCGCCTTCGTCGCGGGGGCCGCCGGCCTGCTGGACGGACGGCCCTGCACCACGCACTGGATGCACGCCGACCGGCTGGCCCACCGTTTTCCGACGGCGCGGGTCGATCGCGACGTGCTCTTCGTCGACGACGGGAATCTGATCACCAGTGCGGGCACGGCAGCGGGGATCGACGCCTGTCTCCATCTGGTGCGCCGTGAAATGGGCAGCGAGATCACCAACAAGATCGCCCGTCGCATGGTGGTGCCGCCGCAGCGGGACGGCGGCCAGCGGCAGTTCATCGAGCAGCCAATCCCGGTGCGATGTTCGGAAGGCTTTGCGCCGCATCTGGATTGGATTCTGACGAACCTGCACCACCCGCACACTGTGGACAGCCTGGCCAAGCGGGCCAGTATGTCGGGCCGCACTTTTGCCCGGCGGTTCGTGGAGGAGACCGGTCGCACTCCCATGCAGTGGGTAACCGATCAGCGCGTGTTGTTCGCTCGCCGGCTGTTGGAGGAGACGGATCTGGATGTGGACCGCGTGGCCGACAAGGCCGGATTTGGTACCGCAACCTTGCTGCGGCACCATTTCCGGCGCGTCGTCGGCGTCAACCCGTCCGATTATCGGAGGCGTTTCGCCTGCGGTGGATCTGATTGCCCCGCAACGATATAGAGATTGCTAACCCTGCGCGCGGCAGGACACGTTGACGTATACCGTGTCGAACTGTCCGGGGTTTATCCGCTGGCCATTGTGGTCGAAGTTGGTGCCCGACAACCCGTGTACGTCAGTGACCGAACACTGCGACAGCGGCGCCGTGGTGTTCGTGTTGAGCTGGACGTGGTAACCGCGGGCCTGCAGGTCATTGATGGTCTCGACAGCCGAGCCGCCGCCCGTCGGCAGCGCCGATGCCGTGCCCGCGATGGGCGAGACTGCGGTTACGGCGAAAGCCGCAGCCACACCGGCTGTGACGGCCAAGAGGCGACGGTAGTTTGCCTTGTGTTCACCTTGAGTTCGGGAATTGGTCATGCCTCCGTTGTAGCTGAGCTTTTGGGTCGGCGGGGCTGACTCATATTGATCTCATGGAAACCGAGTGGGCTACCTCTCACCCTCTCCGGCCAGCGCAAATAGATTATCGGCGGTCTGCTCGACCAGGCCATCGACCAGCAACGAGTCCAGCGCGCGGTCGCGCTGCGCGGTATCGGTGAGCCACGCCACGTCCAGCTGAGCGCGGGTCACCGGTGTCGCGCTGCCGCGCAACACGTCGAGCAATCGTCCGCGGACCTGACGATCGGTGCCCGCGTACTTCTGCACCGGCCGCACCCGTTCACCTGACTCCGGGTAGCCGGCTGCCCGCCAGGCGCACAGGGTCAGCGGACATCCCCCGCATTTCGGCGCGCGGGCGGTGCAGATGAGCGCCCCGAGTTCCATCAGTGCGGCCGAAAAGCGGTGTGCCTGACCGTCTTCCGGGAGCATGGCGGCCACTTCGTCGAGATCCCGGGCGCGCGCCGGCGCGTCCGCGACTCCGCGCACCGCACGTGCCACCACGCGCCGCACGTTGGTGTCGACCACCGGGACGTCCTGCTGATAGGCGAAACAGGCGACGGCCCGGGCGGTGTAGGCGCCGACGCCGGGCAGAGTCAGCAGCGTCTCGACGTCGGCGGGCACTTCGTCACCGTGTTCGGCGGCGATCACCTGTGCGCATTCGTGCAGCCGTTTGGCCCGGCGCGGGTAACCCAATTTGCCCCAGGCCCGCAGCACGTCAGCGGCACCGGCCGCGGCGGTCGCCGACGGGGTGGGCCAACGGGCGATCCAGTCCCGCCAGATCGGCTCGACGCGTGCCACCGGGGTCTGCTGCAGCATGAACTCGCTGACCAGGATTTGCCATGCGGTGACGTTCGGCACCCGCCAGGGGAGGTCGCGCTGTGCGCGGCCGTACCAACCGAGCAACTCGTCAGCCGGAATACCTGCTTGTTGAGAGGTCACCGTACGTCCACAGTCGGGCCAGGGCACAATGTGCAGCATGCCGAACACCAGCCCGATAAGCGCGTGGAAAGCACTGAAAGAGGGTAACGAGCGCTTTGTCGCCGGCGAGCCGGCGCACCCCAGTCAGAGCATCGAGCGTCGTACCCAGTTGGCCAGCGGGCAGAAGCCCACGGCGGTGCTCTTCGGCTGCGCCGACAGCCGCGTCGCGGCCGAGATCATCTTCGATCAGGGCCTCGGTGACATGTTCGTGGTCCGCACCGCCGGCCATGTCCTCGATTCGTCGGTGATCGGCTCCATCGAGTACGCGGTGGCCATCCTCGAAGTGCCGCTGATCGTGGTGCTCGGCCATGACAACTGCGGCGCGGTGAAGGCCACCATCACGGCCCTGGACGACGGTGCGGTGCCCGGTGGATATGTGCGGGACATCGTCGAACGGGTTACCCCGTCGATCCTGATCGGCCGCCGCGAGGGGCTCACCGAGGTCGACGAGCTCGAGGCCCGGCACGTCAACGAGACAGTGCACCTGCTGAACAGCCGGTCCAATGTGATCGCCGAAAAGCTGAAGTCGGGCAAGGTCGCCATCGTCGGCGCCACCTATCACCTGGCCGATGGCCGGGTGGCCAAGCGCGACCACGTCGGCGATATCGGCGAGTAAGCCAGCTGGGCGGCGTGGTGAACAGCACCTGAGTTCACATGCGACACGCCGCACCAGGTCAGGGCGCACGACGTTTCGTGCCCTTACCGTGACAATGTGCCGGATCTAGAACCGCATGGCCCCCTACCGTCCCAGATTTACTGGCGACGGCGGATGTTGGCGATCGGCGTCGGTGTCGTGGTGGCTGTCCTGGTTGTGATCATCGGCTTCGTCGTGTTCGACAACAGCACGAGCGACTCGAAATCCGGTTCTTCGACCGCAAAGACGTCCGCGACCCCGCTTCCGGGTGAGACGCCGGGCGTCAAGAGTCCGATCGAGCCGCCGCCGAATGCGGCTCCGGCGCCAACTCCCACTCCGACCACCGCGGTTACCCCGCCAGCGGTGCTCAAGGCCGGTGACGATTGCCCGGACACCACGCTGGCCGCCAAGGGCATCACCAACCAGCCCACCTACGTGATCGGCGATCAGCCGAAATTCACCATGGTGGTCACCAACATCGGGCTGGTCGAATGCAAGCGTGACGTGGGCGCCGCGGTGCTCGCCGCGTACGTGTACTCACTGGACAACAACCGGCTGTGGTCCAACCTGGACTGCGCACCGTCCAACGAGACCCTGGTCAAGACCTTCAAACCGGGCGAGCAGGTGACCACCGAGGTGACCTGGACCGGGATGAGTTCGGCGCCCAACTGCCCGTTGCCGCGGCAGGCGATCGGGCCGGGCACCTACAACCTGGTGGTCCAGCTGGGCAATCTGCGGTCGGCGCCGGTGCCCTTCGTCCTGAGCGAGGCCATACAGCCCGGCCCGGGTGGACCACCGCCACCTGCGGGCGACGCGCCGCCGGCTCCTGCGCCGGCCCCGGTGCCCGGTGAGCCGACGCCACCAGGGCCGGCCGGTAACTGAGACTCAGGCCAGCCGGTCGGCGATCGTCGACTCGGCCAGCAGTGACAAGCCCTCCCGGATGTGCCGGGCCCACATCGATCCGATGCCCTCCACCGACTGCAGGTCGTCGGCGCTCGCCGCCAGCAGGCCCTGCAGTGAGCCGAACGAGCGCACCAGCAGGTCGACATGGGCGAATTGCAGACGGGGGATACCGGCCATCGCGCGGTAGCCGCGTGAACTCATCGCCGAATCCTGGGCTTCCAGTGTCGATGGGTAGCCGAAAACCCTTGCCAGCGTTGTGAAATCGAGTAGTTCGTTGTCGCTGAGCGCATCCAGCTCGTCGAGCGTGGCGCTCACCTGGGCGGACGCCGGAGGCTCCGGGTTGGCGTGGTAGTCGCGCACGATCAGCTCGCGGGCGGCGTCGTTGTCGCCGACCAGTTCCTCCAGTTGCAGTTTGAGCTGACGGCCGTCGGTGCCCAGCTCGACCACGTCGGCGTCGATCTCCAGGCTGATCCGGCGCACCATCTCCATGCGCTGCACCACGGTCATGACGTCCCGCAGTGTCACGAAGTCTTCGATCTCGGCCATCGACAGCTGCTTACTGACCTCGTCGAGTCGCAACTTGTACCGCTCCAGCGTCGCGATCGTCTGGTTGGCGCGGGACAGGATGGTTGCCGACTCGGGCACCACGTGCCGCTCGCCGGCCACATACACGGTGACGATGCTCATCGAGTGGCTGACCGACACCACAGGGAACCCGGTCTGAATGGCGGCGCGCTCGGCCGACCGGTGCCGGGTGCCGGATTCGTCGGTCGGGATCGACGGGTCGGGCACGAGCTGCACGTTGGCGCGCAGGATCCGGGTCAGGTCGCTGGAGAGCACCACGGCGCCGTCCATCTTGGAGAGCTCGCGCAGCCTGGTCGGGGCGAACCGGACGTCCAACGGGAACCCACCGTCGCAGATCGCCTCCACGCTGTCGTCGTAGCCCAGCACGATGAGCCCGCCTGTGCGACCACGCAGGATGCGCTCCAGGCCGTCGCGCAGCGGGGTCCCGGGGGCCAGCTTGCCCAGCGTCTCGCGCAGGGTCGGCCGGGCCAGATGGACGACGTTGCCCCGTCCGGCCCGGTTCGCCGGTTTCATCGCCATCGGTTCTCCCCTCACAGCCTCATGACCGGCGGGTTACCCCGGCCCGGTCCACATTCTCGGTGATCTTGCGCAGCACCCGCAACGCGGCCGTGATGTTCTCTGCGGGCAGCACCCGCAGACCCGGGGTCGGGGACTCGATTCCGGCGGGTACCACCGCTGTGGTGAACCCGAGCCGGGCGGCCTCCGCGAGCCGGCGCTCCATGCCGGTGACCCGGCGTAGATCGCCCGCCAGGCCGACCTCGCCGATCGCGATGGCGGTGGCCGGCAGCGGCAGGTCGATGTACGCCGACGCAATGGCCAGCGCCACCGCCAGATCCGACGACGGGTCGGTGAGCCGCATGCCGCCGACTGTGGACAGGTAGATGTCGTTGGTCCCGACCGGCAGGTGCGCCCGCTTTTCCAGCACCGCGGTGATCATTGCCGCGCGGGCGGAGTCGATGCCGCTGACCGCGCGGCGCGGCGACCCGGCCGATGGTGAGCCGATCAGTGCCTGCACCTCGCCGATCAGTGGCCGCTTGCCGTCCAGGCTCACCGTCACCGCGGTACCCGACACCGGCGCCGGCCGTTGGTCGAGGAACAGCCCGGACGGGTCGGCCACACATTCAATTCCGTTGTCGTGCAACATGAAACAACCGACCTCGTCGGCCGCGCCGAAGCGGTTCTTCACCCCGCGGACCATGCGCAGTGCCGAGGCGCGGTCGCCCTCGAAGTGCAGCACGACGTCAACCAGGTGCTCCAGCGAGCGCGGTCCGGCGATGGCGCCGTCCTTGGTGACGTGACCGACCAGGACCATCGCGATGCCGGTTGTTTTCGCTGCCATGGTGAGCGCGGTGGTGACGGCGCGGACCTGGGTCACCCCACCGGTCACCCCGTCGGCTTCAGTGGTCGACATGGTCTGCACCGAGTCGACCACTACCAGCGTCGGCTGGACTGCCTCGATATGACCGAGCGCGGTCTGCAGGTCGGACTCGGCAGCCAGGTAGACCTCGTCGTGGGTGCACCCGGTGCGCTCGGCGCGCAACCGGATCTGGCCGGCCGACTCTTCACCCGACAGATACAGCGCGCGTCGACCGGACATGGCCCAGCGATGTGCGACTTCCAGCAGCAGCGTCGACTTGCCGACACCCGGATCACCGGCCAGCAGCGTGACCGAGCCCGGGACCACCCCGCCGCCCAGTACGCGGTCCAGTTCGCTGATGCCGGTGTGGAAATGCCTGGTGCTGCCGGGATCGATCGAGCTGATCGGCACTGCCGGGGAAGTGGGGGCGACGGCCCGGCGGGTGGGCGCCGCCAGCGAGCTCAGTACCGGGGCTTCGTTGACTGTGCCCCAGGTGCCGCAGTCAGGGCAGCGCCCGACCCACTTGGCCATGGTGTGCTGGCATTCCGAGCAACGGAATTCCGAACGTACTTTCGAACCGGTTCTGGCCATGCCGCGACGTTAGCCGTCGCCACCGACAGAACCGGGGAGGCGCCGCGGAGCGGACTAGTGCTGTCCTTCACCGGCGGGTGAGGCCGGTCCGGCGTCGCGTCGCGGAGCTTCACCAGCGGAGATCGGGACCGAGATGGTCTTCTCACCGGCGTTCTGGAACTTGAACGTGAAGTCGTAGTTCAGGCCGTTGCTGATCGGCTTGGTCAGCGCGACCATCGCCATCGAGGTGTTGGCGTCCTCGGACCGCGGCAGGCTCTGCTTCTGGCCGTCCGGGGTCCCGACGAGCAGTACGCCGCTGGCGGGCACCGTGGTGCCGCCGTTCAGCAGCACCTCACCGCTGTCGGACGAAATCCCGAGCAGTTTGTCGGCCTTGTCGGGCGAGCGGTTGGTGGCCACGAACAGCAGCTCGACCATGCTGCCCGGCTTGACGAAGTCGCGGGTCTGCGGGGCGCGCAGGTACACGTTGCGTAGATCGACCCCACCGCTGCCGTTGTCGATGGTCGCGTTGGTTCCGTTGACCGCGGGCATCTGGAGCGCGGTCTGCGAAACCTGCCCGGCTCCACAACCGGTGAGGGTCACCGCAGCGGCCAGCCCGCAGGCGGCCAGACCTGACGTGACGGCAGAAGTGCGCGATTTCATGCGGTTCACTCAAGCCTCCTGCTCGGGCGTCCGCGTCGATGCGCGCGACGGCCTTCGATGTGCTGCCCGGACGGGTCCGGCGTTCGACTATGCAGAGTAGTAGGTGGCGGTTGGCGGTGGTAGCGGAGGCCCGCCATCGGCCTGGTTCGGGCGCGTTTTTCGGGCTCCGAGGGGCTGATCTGGGCGGCCCTACGGGTCCTCGCGGGGTTCCCGATGAGCGGTGAATGGGCCGTGAACAAGGCGCAATTCGGCTGTACTGTGGCCCCCGCCACTGCACGTAATCGCCACGGTGTCAACCCCTTTGCCGCACCGGTATGGCCCCTGACCTGCATAGTTGGTCCGCGTGTGTCTGACGCCCGTGCTAACATTGCTATGTGAAAGGGGCCCGAATCTGATGATTTTCAAGGTCGGAGACACCGTCGTTTACCCACACCACGGTGCAGCATTGATCGAGGCAATTGAAACCCGGACCATCAAAGGCGAGCAGAAAGAATATCTCGTCCTCAAGGTTGCACAAGGCGATCTGACCGTTCGAGTACCCGCGGATAACGCTGAGTACGTCGGTGTTCGCGACGTGGTGGGTCAGGAAGGCCTCGACAAGGTGTTCCAGGTGCTGCGCGCCCCGCACACCGAGGAGCCGACCAACTGGTCCCGTCGGTACAAGGCGAACCTCGAGAAGCTGGCCTCCGGTGATGTGAACAAGGTCGCCGAGGTGGTTCGCGACCTGTGGCGTCGCGATCAGGAGCGCGGCCTGTCCGCCGGCGAGAAGCGCATGCTCGCCAAGGCACGTCAGATCCTGGTCGGTGAGCTGGCTCTGGCCGAGAACACCGATGACGCGAAGGCCGCGACCATCCTGGACGAGGTTCTCGCCGCGGCGTCCTGATCGCGATCCCCAACGGAGCAGTGAATTTCCGTATCGGTCTCGGTACCGATGTACATCCCATCGAGGCGGGGCGGCCGTGCTGGCTGCTGTGTCTGTCGTTCGACGACGCTGATGGCTGCGCCGGGCATTCGGACGGCGATGTGGCCGCGCACGCCCTCTGCGATGCTCTGCTGAGTGCGGCCGGTCTCGGTGACCTGGGTAGCGTCTTCGGCACCGACCGCCCCGAATGGCGCGGCGTCACGGGCGCCGACATGCTCAGGCAGGTATCTGAACTGCTGACCGCCGCCGGCTACCGCGTGGGCAATGCTGCGGTCCAGGTGGTCGGCAATCGCCCGAAAATCGCGCCCCGCAGGGAAGAGGCCCAGCGGGTGCTGTCGGCTCTGCTGAGGGCCCCGGTGTCGGTTTCTGCGACCACCACCGACGGACTCGGGCTCACCGGTCGGGGCGAGGGCTTGGCCGCGATTGCGACGGCGCTGGTGGTCTCGCTCGATTAGGCCGGTAAGCTGGCTCGTCGTGACCGAACACCGCCTCGAGGGCCTGCGGCTCTACGACACCATGACCGGTGCCGTGCGGGACTTCACCCCGGTGCGGCCCGGACACGCATCCATCTATCTGTGCGGCGCGACTGTGCAGGGTCTGCCCCACATCGGTCATGTGCGCAGCGGCGTCGCTTTCGACGTGCTGCGACGCTGGCTCACCGCCAAGGGCTATGACGTCGCATTCATCCGAAACGTCACCGACATCGACGACAAGATTCTCAACAAGGCGGCCGACGCGGGCCGGCCCTGGTGGGAATGGGCCGCCACCTTCGAGCGTGCCTTCACCGCCGCCTATGACGCCCTGGGGGTGCTGCCGCCGTCGGCCGAACCCCGGGCGACCGGGCACATCACCCAGATGGTTGAGGTCATCGAGCGGCTGATCGACCGCGGCCACGCCTACGCCGCCGACGGCGATGTCTACTTCGACGTGCTGAGTCAGCCCGACTACGGCAAGCTCTCCGGGCACCGCATCGATGACGTGCACCAGGGCGAGGGCGTGGCGACCGGAAAGCGCGATCCCCGGGACTTCACCCTGTGGAAAGGCGCCAAGCCCGGCGAGCCGTCGTGGCCGACTCCGTGGGGCCGGGGCCGCCCCGGCTGGCACACCGAGTGCGTGGCGATGTGCCAGGAGTACCTGGGCGCTGAATTCGACATTCATGCCGGCGGTATGGACCTGATCTTCCCGCACCACGAGAACGAGACGGCCCAGGCCAACGCCTGCGGTGACGCGTTCGCGCGATTCTGGCTGCACAACGGCTGGGTCACCATGGGCGGCGAGAAAATGAGCAAGTCGCTGGGCAATGTCCTGGCGATTCCCGCTGTGCTGCAACGGGTCCGGGCCGCCGAACTGCGCTACTACCTGGGCAGCGCGCACTACCGGTCGATGCTGGAGTTCTCCGAGAACTCACTGCAGGACGCGGCCAAGGCCTACACCGGCATCGAGGAATTCCTGCACCGCGTGCGCACCCGGGTGGGTGCCGTCGAGGTCGGCACCTGGACCGACAAGTTCGCCGCTGCACTCGACGACGACCTGGCGGTGCCCGCGGCCCTGGCCGAGGTACACGCGGCGCGGGCCGAGGGCAACCGGGCGCTGGATTCGGGTGACCACGCCGGTGCCATGGCCGCGGCGACGTCGATCCGGGCCATGATGGGCATCCTGGGCTGCGATCCGCTCGACGAGCGCTGGGAAACCCGCGACGAGACGTCGGCCGCTCTGGCCGCTGTCGATGCGCTGGTGCAGTGGGCGCTCAAGAGCCGCACCGAGGCCCGCGAGAACCGCGACTGGGCCGCTGCCGACGCGATCCGGGACCAGCTCAAGCTGGCCGGCATCGAGGTCACCGATACCGCTGATGGCCCGCAATGGGCCCTTACTGATGGGGCCTGACAATGGCTGGAAACTCCCAGCGCCGCGGCGCAATTCGTAAAGAGGGCACGAAGAAGGGCCCGACCGTAGGCTCCGGTGGTCAGCGCAGGCGCGGCCTCGAGGGCCGCGGCGCCACGCCGCCGGCGAGCCAGCGGCCCAACCACAAGGCCTTCAAACAGGCTGCGAAGACGGCGCGCTCGAATCAGGGGCGGCATAAGAAGACCGACGACGTCGAGGTCGTTGTCGGCCGCAACCCGGTGGTGGAATGCCTGCGGGCCGGCGTGCCTGCCACCGCGCTCTATGTGGTGCTGGGCACCGAAGCTGACGAGCGCCTGACGGAATCCGTCACTCGCGCTGGCGATGCCGGCATCGCGATCATGGAGGTGCAGCGCCACGACCTGGACCGCATCACCAGCAACGGGATGCACCAGGGCATCGCGCTGCAGGTGCCGCCGTACCAGTACATACATCCGGACGATCTGCTGAAGTCCGCGACCACCGACTCCACCCCGGCATTGTTGGTCGCGCTCGACAACATCTCGGACCCCCGCAACCTGGGCGCCATCGTGCGCTCGGTGGCGGCGTTCGGCGGGCATGGTGTGGTGATCCCGCAGCGGCGGTCGGCCTCGGTCAGTGCCGTGGCTTGGCGTACCAGCGCCGGCGCGGCAGCCCGGCTGCCGGTGTCCCGGGCCACGAATCTCAATCGGACACTGAAGGATTGGGCTGATGCGGGCCTGATGATCGTCGGGCTGGACGCGGGCGGCGACACCACTTTGGACCAGCTGGACGGCTCGGGCCCGATGGTCGTGGTGGTCGGCTCTGAGGGCAAGGGGCTGTCCCGCCTGGTGCGGGAGAACTGCGACGCCGTCGTGTCGATTCCGATGGCCGGACCCACCGAGTCGCTCAACGCATCGGTGGCCGCCGGTGTAGTGCTGGCCGAGATCGCCCGTCAGCGCCGCTAATTCAGGCCAAGTGGGGCCGCGCCGAGCCATAATCCGAGTACCGCCAGGGCCAGAGTGACCGGCACGGTCAGCAGCCCGATCGCGGTGAACTCGCGGGCCGGAGCGGCCAGCTGGCCACGGACGACCTTCCGCCACAACAGGTTCGACAGCGAGCCAGGATAGGTCAGGTTGGGCCCGACGTTCACCCCGATGAGCACCGCCAGCACTGCAATCGGGCCGGTCGGTGTCACCAGCGGCAGCAGCACCAGCACCGCGGGCAGATTGTTGATCAAGTTGGACAGCACGGCCGCCACTGCCGCGATACCCAGGAGTGCCGCGAGCGACGTGCCGTGCGGAATGAGCTGAAATACCAAGTGGCCCAGGCCAAGTTCCAGAACGGCACTCACCAGCACGCCGAGCGCGAGCACCGCGACCAGGAACGGCACGTTGGCCGCCCGCACGATGCCCAGTGGTGTTTCGTGGCCGCGAGCCACGGCCCGGACCGACAGCACCGACGCACCACCGAACGCGGCCCAGGCCGGCGCCAGGCCGAGCAGTGATGCCACCGCGAATCCGATCAGGGTCAGGACCAACACCGTCAGGACGAAGATCGGCACCTCTGGAGCCGACGGCGCGGTCCGCTCTGCGATGTCGGTCCGCAGCTCCCGCCGGAAAAACCAACGCAGCAGCACGTATTCGGCCGCCACGGCCAACAGCCAGGGCAGGGTCATGGCTGCGGTGAACCCGGTGAACGTCAGTCCTGCGGCCGAAAACGCCAGCAGGTTGGTCAGATTCGACACCGGCAGCAGCAATGACGCCGTGTTGGCCAGGTGTGCGGCGGCATAGCCGTGTGGCCGCGGCGGTATCCCCAATGTTCTCGTGGTGGCCAGTACGACCGGGGTGAGCAGCACCACGGTGGCATCGAGGCTCAGCACCGCGGTGGTTACCGCCGCGATCACGAACACCGTGGTCAGCAGCCGTCGGGCCCCGGAATGTCGTGAGCTCCCAGCGTGCCTGGCCATGTACACCCCGGCGGCGTGGAACAGCCCCTCGTCGTCGCAGAGCTTGGCCAGCACCAGGACCGCGGCCAGAAACGCGACGACCGGCAGTAGTCGGTGGACCTCATGCACCGCGGTGCTCACAGCCACGGGTCGGCGCGCTGCCAGAGGCTCGGAAGATGCATGGGCAGTTGGTCTTCGGCGGCGAGGCGACTCAATATCCGCATCGAGACGTCCAGGTCGTCACCGGCGTAGGGCAGGGCTCGCAGTGGCTGGTGCAGCGGGCGGAAGAAGTCGTCCCAATGGGTCAGCATCACCCGTCGCGCGCCGACGGTGCGGACCGTCTCGTTCCAGTAGTCGATCAGATACCGCTCGGGCTGCAAGCCGAGTTGTCCGATGCCGAGATACACCACGTCGGCGCGCTGCCCGGCCAGCGCGCCGGGCACGAATCCGGCGCTGCCGACCGCGAGCAGGCTGCGGCCGGTGGGTCGATGGCGGATCAACGTGGACCATGCCTCCCCACACCGGTACGCCGATACCCGCACCGGCGGCACCACCGGGGCATCGATGGTGCCCGGGAACCGGTCGGGTGGGCAGTGGTGGCCGGTGAACAGTGTTACGTCGAAGGCGCCCAACGTGATCGACTCGCCCGGGGTGGCGATGGCCAACTGGGCCTCGGTGAGCCCACCGCCGCGGCCGATGTGCGCCGCCGACAGGCCGCCCACCAGTGTCGCGCCGGTACGGGCGGCCACCACCGCGGAGTCCATGGCGTGATCGAAATGGGTGTGCACCGGCAGCACGGCATCGAGCCTGTCGATGCCCAGGCGGTGCAGGCAGCCATCGATCCGGGGCAGTGCCGGAGACAGCTTGCCCAGGCCCACCGCCAGCAGGCCGGGCCGGGAGAAGAAGCCGTCGGTCAGCAGCGCGCTGTTGCCGTCGTCGACCAGCAGTGTGGTGACTCCGGCCCACGTGACGGTCAGCGGCGTCCCGGGATCGGCTGCGGGCTGGTCGAAACGGTCGGCGTAGTCGGCCAGGTCGGGGCGGGCGGGTTTGAGGCGCATCAGCAGAAGGCCTCGATCCGCACTTCCTCGGCGGTCAGGCGCTCGCGGACCGCACGTGCGATATCCACGGCACCGGGTGAATCACCGTGTACACAAACCGATTTCACCGTGATCTTGATGGTGGAGCCGTCGACGGCGCCGACCCGGCCGGCAGTCACCATGGATGCCACCCGATCAGCGATGGTCGTGACGTTGTGCAGCACTGCGTTGCGTTGGTCGCGGGGCACAAGTTGGCCGTCGGGGCGGTATGACCTGTCGGCGAATGCTTCGGGGACGGTGCGCAATCCGAGCTCTTCGGCTGCGGTGAAGAACGCGGACCGGGCCAGCCCGAGCACTGGCAGGCCGGGGTCCACGGCATGCACCGCGGCGGCCACCGCACGCGCCTGGGTGTGGTCGGTGACGATGGTGTTGTACAGGGCGCCATGGGGTTTGACGTAGCTGACCGCCGCTCCGGCGGCGTGCGCCAAGGCCTGCAACGCGCCGATCTGATAGATGACGTCGGCCGTGAGGTCTTCTGGGCTGACATCAAGGTAGCGGCGGCCGAATCCGGCCAGATCCTGGTAACCCACCTGGGCGCCGATCCGCACCCCGCGGTCGGCCGCGGCCCGGCACACCCGCAGCAGTCCCGCCGGGTCGCCGGCGTGGAATCCACAGGCGACGTTGGCGCTGGTGACCAAGTCGAGCATCGCGTCGTCGTTTCCGAGCCGCCACACCCCGAAGCTCTCGCCCAGATCGGCATTGAGGTCCACCGTGGGGCCTTTCCCGTCGCTTCGCTCCACCGTCGCCACGCCCGCCAGCCTAGGCTGCCTCCATGTCCACTCGTGACGACATCCTGATCACCGCCTTCGGGCTGGCCCGACTGATCGCGGCCGGGGACGTGACGCTGCTCGATGTGCGCTGGCAGCTGACCAAACCTGACGGCCGCGGTGACTATCTCGCCGGACATATTCCGGACGCGGTGTACGTGTCGCTGGAGGACGACCTTTCCGATCACGGGGTCAAGGGCCGTGGCCGGCATCCCCTGCCGTCAGGTGCCGCACTGCAGGCGGCGGCCCGGTGCTGGGGCGTGCGCGACGGCGTGCCCACCGTGGTCTACGACGACTGGAACCGCGCCGGGTCGGCCCGGGCCTGGTGGGTGCTGCGCGCCGCGGGCATTGAGGACGTCCGCATCCTGGACGGTGGGCTGGCCGCATGGACGGGCTCCGGAGGCCCGCTGGACCGCGACGATGTGCAACCGGAGCCGGGTGACGTCACGGTCGCCCACCTCGACCTCTACGCGGGTGGCATGCCGACCCTGACCGCCGACGAGGCCGTCGCCCTCGGTCCGCAGTTGGCGGATGTCCGCGCGCCAGAGCGGTTCCGCGGCGAGACCGAGCCGCTCGACCCGGTGGCCGGGCACATCCCGGGTGCGATCAACCTGCCTGGCACCGGCCTGCTGGCGGCGGATGGCACTGTGCGGACCGACCTCGAGGTAGCGGACGTTGCCGGCGCGTATTGCGGGTCCGGTGTCACCGCCGCGGTGGCGGTGGCCGCCTGGGCGACCGTGGGCAAGCAGGTGGCGCTGTTTCCGGGTTCCTGGTCGCAGTGGAGCAACGAGCCCGGCCGGCCGGTGGCTACCGGCTTTTGAGACTCCAGCGGCCGCGGGCGTGTCCCACTGCCCAGCACAGCAGGTAGATGCCGAACGAGATCGACGTCACGAACACCGACACCGGAACACCCGGCGCCAGCGACAGGATGATGCCGCCCACCGCGGCGATCTCGGCGAACACCACCGAGGCCAGCATCGTGGTCACCGGCGCGCTGAACACCCGGCCGGCCGCAGCGGCTGGGGTGATCAGCAGTGACATCACCAGCAGCGCGCCGACGATCTGGACGCCCTGGGCGGCGGCGACGCCGACCAGGGCGGCGAACACGATGCCCAGGGCCCGCACCGGAACCCCTCGGGCGGCAGCCACTTCCGAGTCCGCGGTGGCGAACAGCAGTGGGCGGTAGCAGGCCGCCAGGATCGCCACCACCAGCACGGTGACCACAGCGAGCTGCGTCAGCCCCGAGTAGCCGACACCGACGATCTGCCCGGTGAGCAACGCGAAACTGGTTCCGGTGCGGCCGGGATACAGGTGGATGAACAGCACCGCCAGACCCAGACCGAACGCCAGCACCACGCCGATGGCTGAGTCCCGCTCCCGCGAGCGTTGCCCGAGAATGCCGAAAAGTATTGCTGCCAGTGCACTTCCGACCAGAGCGCCGAGCCCGACGTTGAGTCCGGTCAACAGTGCGAAGGCGGCGCCGGTCAGCGACAGCTCGCTGGAGCCGTGCACCGCGAACGACATCTGCCGCATCACGATGAACGGCCCGATCAGCCCGCCCAGCAGGGCCAGCAGCGCCGCGGCCAGGACCGCCTGCTGGACGAAGTCACGGCCCAGCAGGTCCGCGGTCAGGGCGGGGTCGAAGAATTCAGTCATCGCCGTGCCCACTCGCGTGCTCGGAATTGTCGACGCAGCCGCCGTGCTCGCCGACAACGACGTACTGGCCGCCGATCCGGGCGACCTGGATGTCGGCGCGGTACAGCGCGGAGAGTGTTTCGGAGGTCATCACCTCGTCGACGGTGCCGATCCGGAATCGGCCATCGACCAGATACAGCACCCGATCCACGTACGGCAGCACCGGATTCACCTCGTGGGTGACGAACAGGACCGCGGTGCCGGCATCCTGTCGGCGCTCGTCGATCAGTGCCGACACCAGCTGGGCGTTGGCCGGGTCGAGGTTCAGCAGCGGTTCATCGCACAGGAGCAGCGCCGGGTCGGAGGCCAGCGACTGCGCGATGCGCACGCGCTGCAGTTCGCCGCCGGACATCACCGAAACCGGAACGTCGGCCAGGCGGGCGCCGTCGACTTGCCGCAGCGCGCGCGTCACCGCGGCCCGGCGCCGCTGGCGTTGCAGCAGCCCGGCGAAACCCCAGCGGTGCCCGTCGAAGCCGAGGCCGACGAGATCGCGTCCGCGCAGGCTCAGTCCGGTGTCCAGCGAACGGTGTTGTGGCACATAGCCGATGGTGCCGGTAGTGGTCATCCGGCCGGCGGTCAGCGGCTGCCGGCGCAACAACACCTTGAGCAGCGAGGTCTTGCCGGTGCCGTTGGGGCCGAGCACTGCGATGAACTCACCGCGGCGGACGGTCAGATCCAGTCGGTCCCACAGCACGCGGTCACCGAACGCCAACCGGGCACCGGTGAGTTCGACGACCGCGTCGGCGGTCGAGTCAGAAGGCACGGTTACTGATTATCGGGCCGGGGTAGGCGCGCTATCCAACTGGTGGGCAAGTGCGTCGGCGGTCTGGCGCTGCCACGTCAGATAGTCCTGGCCGGCGGGCAGGGTCTCGGTGACCTCCACGACGGGCACTGAGGCCTTCTGCGCGGTGGTCTGCAACTGCCTGGTGACGGCGGTCTCGGTCTGCTTGTTCACCACCAGTGCGTCGATGTGGTGGCCGTTGATCAGGTCGAGCACCGCGGCCAGGTCGGCGGGCGACGGGTCGTGGCCGTCCTCAGCGGCGGCGGCGAAGCCGTGCGGGGTGCTGTCGGTGACGCCCGCAGCAGCCAGTAGGTAGTGCGCGACCGGTTCGGTCGCGACCACTGCGGCGCCGGGATGCTTCTGCCCGATAGCGCGTTCGCCGGCGGCGATGGTGTCGGTCTGCTTGCCGAATTCGGCGGCGTTGGCCCGGTAGGCATCGGCATTCGCCGGATCGGAACTGGCCAGATTGTCGGCGATCTTGCTTGCGACGGCCTTGGCCACGGCCATGTTGTAGAAGACGTGCTCGTTGGCCTCGCCCGGCGCGCTGTGCGGCAGCAGGGAGTAGGCGTCCACGGTGGCGACGTTCGGGTGGTTCTTGAGCACATCGTCGGCCCAGTGGTCGTAGCCGCCGCCGTTGTAGACCACCAGGGCGGCATCGGCGATGGCAGCCGCGTCCGCCGGGCTGGCCTCGTAGGAGTGCGGATCGTCGAGCGGGCTGGTCATGATCGGCTTGACGTCGGCGTGCTGCCCGGCCACCGCGGTGGCGACACTGCCCCACACGTTGGTGGTGGTGACGACCTTTTTGACTCCGGCCGAGCCCTGGGACCCTTCGTGGGCCCCGCATCCGGCAGCGGCCAGCACGGTGATGGCTGCCAGCGCGAGCAGCTTGGTCCGGGTCATGTGAGGCTCCTGCCGCCTAGTGCTAATGAAAACCGTTTGCAATAACTCTAGAGCACCGTGGCTTGCGCCGCGAATTGGATGCGCTAGCGTCACAGAATGCCGAGGAGTCCTACGCCGAGGCGTCGGGCCACGCTGGCCTCACTGGCTGCCGAGCTGAAGGTCTCGCGCACCACGATCTCCAACGCCTACAACCGGCCGGATCAACTGTCCGCCGATCTGCGCGAGCGGGTTTTGGCCGCGGCCAAACAGCTGGGGTATCCCGGACCCGACCCGGTGGCGCGATCCCTGCGCACCCGGAAGGCCGGTGCCTTCGGGCTGATCATCACCGAGTCGCTCAACTACTCGTTCCGCGATCCGGCGGCACTGGATTTCGTTGCCGGACTTGCCGAATCGTGCGAGGAGGCCGGCCAGGGCCTGCTGCTGGTGGCGGCCGGCCCCAACCGTTCGGTCGACGACGGCGCGGCGGCTGTGCTGTCCGCCGGCGTTGACGGGTTCGTGGTGTACGCCGCGTCCGACGACGACCCGTACCTGGCGGTGGTGCAGCAGCGCAACCTGCCGACCGTGATCGTCGACCAGCCCAAGGACGTACCGGGCGCCTCGCGGGTCTGCATCGACGACCGCTCAGCCATGCGCGGGATCGCGGAATACGTTGTCGGCCTTGGGCATCGGGAGATCGGCCTGCTGACCATGCGGCTCGGCCGGGACTGGCCGCACGGGGACGCGCAGTCGGCCGTGGCCGATCCGCAGCGGCTCATCTCGCCGCATTTCCACGTGCAGCGCGAGCGCATCCTCGGCGTCTGCGATGCGATGACCGCCGCTGGGCTGAACCCGGAAGCGTTGACCGTGGTCGAGACCTACGAGCATCTGCCGACTTCCGGCGGCGCGGCGGCCGCCGTTGCGCTGCAAGCCAATCCGCGGATCACCGCGTTGATGGGTACGGCCGACGTGCTGGCCCTGTCGGCCATGGACCACCTACGGTCGCGCGGCATCTACGTGCCGGGCCAGATGACGGTGACCGGCTTCGACGGCGTGCCCGAGGCGCTGGCCCGTGGGCTGACCACGGTGGCTCAGCCGAGTCTGGAGAAGGGCCGGCGCGCGGGATACCTGTTGAACAATCCCCCGCGGTCCGGCATCCCGGCGATCGAGGTGCTCGACACCGAGATGGTGCGGGGGCGCACCTCCGGACCGCCGGCTTGAACTGGCGCGAGCGCTAGACCGCCCGGCGCCGGGCCAGATAGGCCAGCGCCTCCGCGACGTCATCGGGGGAGTCGACGCGGTATTGCGCAGCTGACGGACCGGGACCGACCTTGACCCCGACGTCACCGTCACGCAGCCGAGCGAAGACCTTCTCGTCGGTGACGTCGTCACCGAGGAACACCGCCGCGGTCGCGCTGTCGCGTTCGCGGAGCGTGTCGAGCGCAGAGCCCTTGTCGGTGGTGACTACCGCGAACTCCAGCACCGCCTTGCCGGCGGTGGTCTCGGCAGCAGCCCAGGCCACCCCGGCCTGTCGGGCCGCCGTCAGCGCGGCCTCGCCGTCAGCGGCTGACGCATTCCGCACGTGCAGCGCGACGCTGGCTGGTTTGGCCTCGACCGCCACGCCTGGGTACCGGCTTGCGATCTCGCTGAGCGTATCGATGATGCGCTGCAGCAATGCATCGTCGACCGGCTGGGTGAACCCGGTGTCGAATTCGGCGCCGTGGCTGCCGACCAGGTGCACCGACGGCGGCATGCCGGAGAGCTCACGCAGCACCTGCAGTGCGCGGCCGGAGACCAAGGCGACCGAGGTGTGCGGCAGCTCTGCCAGTTCGAGCAGCGCGGCGGACCCGGCCGGCAATGCCCGCGCGTCTGCGGGATTGTTGACGATCGGCGCCAGCGTGCCATCGAAGTCCGACGTGACGAGCAGTTGGGGAGTGGCGGCGACAGTGTCGAGCGCCGCGATCAGGTCAGCCGGGAGCACCGGTCAAACTTTAGGGTGTTCCCCGTCGCCGATCAGCAGGCGCACCGCCAGATCGAGCCGCTTGCTCACGTCGGTGGCCGATGCGCGGCGGGTCAGCCAGGCCAACAGATTCGACAGCCAGACATCGGAGATCACGCGGGCGATGTGGTACTGATCCTCGGTCGGTTCGCCGTCGCTCATGGCCCGGGCGAACATCGAATCCATCAGCTTGCCGACGTGATCAACCTCACCGGCCGCGGACGCATCGGCGAACACGAACGCCCGCGTCATGGCCTCGGTCAGCAGCGGGTTGCGCTGCATCGAGCGGTTGAGCTTGCTCACCATCACATTGAGCCGCTGGTACGGCGTGCCACCGGTCAGCGCGGCGCGGTCGGTCTTGGCGTCGATACGCTCGAATTCCCGGCCCAGCGCGGACACCAGGAGGTGCACCTTGGACGGGAAATAGCGGTACAGGGTGCCGACGGCGACATCCGCGCGCTCCGCGACCGCGCGCATCTGAACGGCTTCGTAACCGCCCTTGGAAGCGATGGCCAGGGGGGCATCCAGAATGCGCTTGCGGCGCTCGCGCTGGGCTTCGGATCCGAGTTCGGACTCGGCGAGTACGGCCATGTTCATCACCTCCCGCGGGCGAACGGCGGAATCGGACTCGGGTGTTGCTGGCGTCGACATGCGGCGGTCAGTTCCTTCGGGTAGCGCAGTGGGTGAAAACGATACGCAATGTGATCGGTAATTTCCCACCTCCAGGCGCCCCGGGACACCCGAGTGTCCTGCTGTAATAGCGATCGACTTGACGGCTGATCGCTGTCACCATTAGAACACGTTCTAGTGAGAAGCGCGTTCTTCTCGTCCAAACGCTAGGAGTGCACGGTGTCCATCACTTCCACAACCATCGACTCCGAGCGGGCCGAGGTCCGCGAAATGGTCCGTAGCTGGGCCGTCGCGTCGGGCTCGATCGCCGCGGTGCGGGCCATGGAAGCCGGAGCGGAGGGTTCCGGTGACGCCTGGCGGGCCCCGTATGGCGGACTGGTCGAACTAGGGACCTTCGGCGTTGCGGTGTCCGAGGAGCTCGGTGGCGCGGGCGGATCCATCGCCGACCTGTGCGTGATGGTCGACGAAGCAGCAGCGGCACTGGTACCCGGTCCGGTGGCGACCACCGCGCTGGCAACCCTGCTGATCACCGACGCCGGCCTGCTCGAGGCGCTCGCCTCCGGGCAGCGGACCGCAGGCCTGGCGCTGAACTCCGACATCGCCTTCGACGGCCAGTCCGCGACCGGCACCGCCAAGTTCGTCCTGGGCGCGCTGCCAGCCGGGCTACTGGTGCTGCCGGCCGGCGACAAGTGGTTGCTGGTGGACGCCGCCGCGGCCGGCGTCAGCGTCACGCCGCTGGCGGCGACGGACTTCTCCCGGCCGTTGGCCCGGGTCGAGCTGACCGGCGCCGCCGCCACCGTGATCGACTTGCCGCGGCAGAAGGTCGTGGACCTGGCCGTGACGGTGCTGGCCGCCGAGGCGGCGGGGTTGGCCCGCTGGCAGTTGGCGACGGCCGCCGAATACGCCAAGGTGCGCGAGCAGTTCGGTAAGCCGATCGGCAGCTTCCAGGCCGTCAAGCACATGTGCGCCGAGATGCTGCTGCGCTCGCAGCGGATTGCGGTGGCGGCCACCGATGTTGCCGAGGCCGCCGCAGACGGTGACGCCGCGCAGCTGTCCATCGCCGCAGCCGTTGCTGCGGCGACCGCGATCGACGCCGCGAAACACAATGGGCGCGATTGCATTCAGGTGCTGGGCGGCATCGGCTTCACCTGGGAGCACGACGCGCACCTGTACCTGCGCCGGTCCTACGCGATCGGACAGATCCTCGGGGGACACGGCACCTGGTTGCGCCGCGTGGCCGCGCTGACCCGAGACGGATTGCGTCGCCAGTTGGACGTCGACGCCGGCGACGCCGAGGCGGTCCGGCCCGAGATCGCCGCCGCGGTCGCCCAGATCGCCGCGCTGCCGGTGGAGAAGCATCAGACTGCGCTGGCCGAGGCCGGCCTGATGGCGCCGCACTGGCCCAAGCCGTACGGCCGCGCCGCGTCGCCGGGTGAGCAGTTGGTCATCGACGACGAGCTCAGCGCGGCAAGCGTTGTGCGCCCGGACATTTCGATCGGCTGGTGGGCCGCGCCGACCATCCTGGGACACGGCACGCCCGAGCAGATTGATCGCTTCATCCCCGGCACCCTCACGGGCGACGTGTACTGGTGCCAGCTGTTCAGCGAGCCCGGTGCCGGATCTGATCTGGCGGCGTTGCGTACCAAGGCCGTCAAGGTCGACGGTGGCTGGAAGCTCACCGGACAGAAGGTCTGGACGTCCAACGCGCACCGCGCCAACTGGGGCATCTGCTTGGCCCGTACCAACCCGGATGCGCCGAAGCACAAGGGCATCACGTACTTCGTCGTCGACATGGGCTCGTCCGGCATCGACATCCGCCCGCTGCGCGAGATCACCGGTGAGGCGCTGTTCAACGAGGTGTTCCTCGACGACCTGTTCGTGCCCGACGACTGCGTGATCGGTCCGGTCGACGGTGGCTGGCCGCTGGCCCGCACCACGCTGGCCAACGAGCGGGTCGCGATGGCCGCCGGTGGGGCGCTCGACAAGGGCATGGAGCATCTGCTGGAGGTGCTCGGTGACCGCGAGCTGGATGTGGCCGAGTCGGAACGCCTTGGTGCGCTGATCATTGCGGCCCAGGTGGGTTCGCTGCTGGATCAGCTGACCGCGCAGATGGCGGTCGGTGGCCACGACCCGGGCGCCCCGTCGAGCGTGCGCAAGCTGATCGGCGTGCGGTACCGGCAGACGCTGGCCGAGACCATCATGGACGCCTACGACGGTGCGGGCATCGAGGATTCGCCGGACGTGCGGTACTTCCTGAACACCCGGTGCCTGTCGATCGCCGGCGGTACCGAGCAGATCCTGCTGACCGTCGCCGGTGAGCGGCTGCTGGGGCTGCCGCGCTGATCTTGGTCAATCACGAGACCGGCGAAATGGCTGCGAAAACCCGTTATCGGCAACCATTTCGTCGGTCTCGCGCCATTCCGTCAGCGCCGCATGCGGTGTGCGCCGGCGACGATAGCGTCGTGCAACGCGACTTCGGCTTCGGACGGGGTGCTGCGCCGGTGCAGCAGGACGAATTCCAGGTGACCCAGATTCGGCAAGCGGCTGTCGATGATCGGTTGGAGACCTTGCGGCAGAACGGATTCAGAATGCGCGATGATGCCCAGTCCGGCCAGGGCCGCGGCCTGCAGGCCCAGCAGGCTGTCGCTGACGCAGGCAATGCGCCAGCTGCGGTGTTCGCGTTCCAATTCGCGTAACGCGACGTGTCGGGTCAGGCTCGGCGGCGGGTAGGTCACGATGGGCACCGGGTCGGTGATATCGGTCAGCCCGGGGCGGCCGGCCCATACGAGCCGGTCGCGCCACAGCAGTTGGCCGTGCTGTTCGCCGGGCAGTCGTTTGGCCACCATGAGGTCCAATTCGCCTGCAGCCATTCGAGTTTTGAGGTTCTCACTCAGCCCTACGACCAATTCCAGATCGACGCCGGGATGAGACTGCTGGAATTCGACCAGTACGTCGGACAACATCCGGCCGACCAGGTCATCGGACGCACCGAGCCGGATCAGGCCGGTGGGTTGTGACTCGGAGAAGTAGCGGTCGGCCTTGGCCTGTGCGTCCAGGATGTCGTGGGCGAACCCGACCATCGCCGCGCCGTCCGCGGTAAGTGCGAGATTGCGGGTGTCGCGCCGGAACAGTTCCCGGCCGACGGCCTGTTCCAGACGCGCTATGTGCCCGCTCACCGTCGACTGGCGCAGCCCCAGCAGGCGCCCGGCGGCGGTGAATCCGCCGGCCCGGTCGACCGCGAGGAAGGTGCGCAGCAGTTCGGGGTCCAGCATATTCATCATGATATCCGTTTAGAGTTATCGAATACATCGCCTTTCGCTATGAGTCGCGCCAGCAGTACGTTTGTCCGGTGAACCTGCTCGCCAAACTCCGCATCGATGGATTCCTGCTCGGTCTGGTGGCCTCGATGGCCGTTGGCGTGCTGATCCCGGCTCGCGGCGAGGCCGCGGGGGTACTCGAGTGGGCCACCAAGATCGCTATCGCGGTGCTGTTCCTGCTGTATGGCACCCGGCTGGAGCCGCGCGAGGCACTCGAAGGACTGAAGCACTGGCGGCTGCACACCACGGTGCTGGCCGCGACCTTTGTGCTGTTCCCGCTGCTCGGACTAGCCATGAGGGTGCTGGTGCCGTCGGTCCTGACCGACGAGCTCTACACCGGCATGTTGTACCTGTGTCTGCTGCCGTCCACGGTGCAGTCGTCGATCGCGTTCACTTCGATCGCCCGCGGCAACGTCGCGGCGGCAGTGGTGAGCGCATCAGCGTCGAACCTGTTGGGCATCTTCGTCACCCCGTTGCTGGTGACTCTGCTGATGCAGACCTCCGGCGGCGCGACGGTGTCGGCGACGTCGATTCTGGAGATCGTCGTGCAGCTGCTGCTGCCGTTCATCGCCGGTCAACTGCTGCGGTCCAAATTGCACCGAGTGCTTTCTCACACCACTCTCACCAAGGTGGTCGATCGTGGCTCGGTCTATCTGGTCGTATATGCGGCGTTCAGTGCCGGTATGGCAGAACACATTTGGGCGGGGATGACGGTCTCCAACGTGGTGGCGGTGATCGCGGTCAGCGTGGTGCTGCTGGCGGTGGTGCTCGGGGTTACGGCAGGGGTGGCGCGACTCTTGGGGTTCGACCGCGCCGATCGCATCGTGATCATCTTCTGCGGGTCGAAGAAGAGTCTGGCGACCGGGCTGCCGATGGCCACGGTGCTGTTCGCCGGGCATCCAGTGGGTCTGATTGTGTTGCCGTTGATGATCTTTCACCAGATTCAGCTGATCACCTGCGCGACCTTGGCCGCGCGTTGGGGCCGAAAGGCGGAAGCCGCGGATGTTGAACTGGTGGCTGTGCCGGGCTGAGTGCGAAGGTCAGCGTCAGACGCCGAAGATCCGGGCGGCATTGCCGCCGAGATAGAGTTCGCGCGCTTCGGCGCAGAGGTCCAATTCATCGAGCTGTTCCAGGCACCGCTCGGCGGACAGCATCGGCCAGTTGGTCCCGAAAAGTACCCGCGTGCGGCCGGATCCGCGGAGGTAGTCCACCAGTGCCGGGGGCAGCCGATGCACGGCGTAGGCCGACGTGTCGATATAGAAGTTCGGGAACTTCTTGGCCAGGAACAGGACTTCGTCGATCCAGGGCGCCCCGACGTGACCGCCGATGACCACCAGCTCGGGGAATTCGAGGAGGACGGTCTCGAGGTACGGGATCGGCCTGCCGGGTTCCGAGGGGCACAGCGGTCCGGTGTGCCCGATCTGGGTGCAGAACGGGATGTTGAGTTCGACGCAGGCGTGCAGCAGCGGGTAGTAGCGGCGGTCGTTGGGCGGTAGGTTCCACAGCCAAGGCACTACCCGCAGCGCGACCATTCCGAGATCGGTTACCGCACGGCGTAATTCGCGCACGGCAGCTACCGGCCGGGAGAGGTCGACGGCGGCGACGCCGGCGAATCGGTCCGGGTGCGCGCGCACGTGGGCAGCTGTTTCGTCGTTGTCCATCAGCGCGCCGTACGGCCCGACCCAGGAGCACAGCAGGGCCATGTCGACGCCCGCGTCGTCCATCGCTTTCAATGTCACGTCAATGGGTAGCGCCGGCAGATCCTGACGGGTCCAACGCATTAACGGGGCCAGCCACGGCTGGCGCACGAACAACTCATTCGGCTGTTGAGCCCAGGCGTCGATGATTCGCGTCATGCCCCCAATTACTTCACTAGTGAAGTAAAAATGCAAGGGTATCTTCGGGTGGCGGGTCGACGGTTGATCGGCCGACGCTCGCGGGCGGACGTGACTACCGGCGCGCGAACTTCCAGGGCTCAGAATCTGGTGGTCGCGCAGGCCGTCGGCGTGGTGAGGTTCACGCCGGGGTAGGTCACCTGAATGTCCGCACAGGCAATGAAATTCGACTGCGTCCGCGGCTGGCCGGTGCCCACGTCGAGCGGCTGCGAGGTGCCGTCGACCAGGAACTCCTCGAACGTACCGCCGCCGTTGAAGGTCACCGACACGAGTGCGCTGTTCTGCGACTTGAGCTGTCGGGAGTTCACCGGACCGTTCCAGGAGCCGCGGTTGATGGCCGGGCTTCCGGACGGTGCGCTGTACGAGACGTCCTGGTACACCAGGCGATCCGAGCTGCGCAGCGTGATGTTTTCGCGGGCCCAGGTGCCCGGCGGCAGCGGGACCGGGCCATCCGGAGTGACGAGGTTCGCGGCGGTGTTGAACGTGCACGTCGTACCTGAGCAGTTGGCGGTGACGTGAATCTGGATCTTGGTACCTTCGTCGACCGGCACGAAGGCGTCGGCCGAATTGACCGCGGCCGCAGCCAGTGCCGGGGACATCAAGGCGGCCGCGGTCAGGACCGCCGCCGCCCCCACTGCAGTAAGCCGATTCACAGTCACGAAGGTATCCGTTCGCTATTCGTCGTAGGTGACTTCGACGGAATCCGTCTTCGGCACCGCCTGGCAACCGAGGATGAGGCCCTCTTCGAGGTCGGCCGGCTCCAACACGTCGTTGATCGCCATGTCGACCTCACCGCTCTTCTTCAGCACCGCACACGCGCCGCAGTGCCCTTCGCGGCAGGAGAACGGCGCGTCCAGCCCCTTGGCGAGCAGTACGTCGAGCAGTACGGCGTTGCGCGGCCAGCGCAGTTCGTGCGTCTCGCCGTCGAGTGTGACGATTGCGGTGGCCGGGCCCTCATCGTCCCCATCTTCCGCGAGCACGACGGCCGCGAATGGGTCGGAGTCCAGTGACTGGAACACTTCGAGGTGGATTTTGTCTTTGGCTGCGCCGGAGGTGATCAGTGCTTCCTGGGTGGCGGCCATGAACGGCGCCGGGCCGCAGATGAAGGCTTCTCGTGCGGCATACGGTGCCAGCGCAGTGGCGAGCATGGTCGCGTTGGGCAGGCCCTGCACCGACTCCAGCCAGTGCACAACCGAGAGCCGGTCGGGATACAGCGAGGTCAGCTCGCGCAACGCGGTGCCGAACATCACCGAGTTCTCGTTCCGGTTGGCATAGAACAGGGTGACCTTGCCCTTGCCCTCGGACAGCGCGGACTTGCAGATCGACAGCATCGGGGTGATGCCGCTGCCGCCGGCCAGCAGCAGCAGGTCGGCGTCCAGGTCCTTGGGCACAAAGGTTCCGGACGGAGCCAGCACGTGAATCCGCATGCCGGCATGCGCGTTGTCGCACAGCCAGTTCGACCCGTAGCCGTCCACGGTCCGCTTGACCGCCACGGTGAGCGCCTCATCGCCGAACGGCGAGCTGCACAGCGAGTAGCAGCGGGCCACCGACCCGGTGCGATTGCTGGGGATGCGCAGGGTCAAGAACTGGCCGGGGGAGTACTTCAGCCGCTCGGGCGGGACGCTGCCGTCGTCCGGTGTCTTGAACACCAACATTTTCGCGTCGGCGGTCTCAGCGACGACGTCAGCCACCACAAGTTCCAGCACGTGGCTGCCCAGCGGCTCGTCCACAACCATCACCCTTCTTTCAAACCGGCCCAAGGCCGACAACTAGAACAGGTTACAAAACCAAACTTATGCCGTTCTACCTGCTGCAGGAGTACCGTACTCGACACAAATCGTAACGTGTTCTAATCTTCTGTCTAGACGACCCACTCACTGGGAGGCAATCCGTGACGTCCATTGAACAACGCGACGTGCAGGCCGTGCTGGCCGGTATCGACGAGCTGCTGCCGGCGCTTCGCGAGCGCGCACAGGCTACCGAGGATCTGCGCCAGATCCCGCAGGAGTCTATCGACCAGCTCGAAGAGATCGGCTTCTTCAAGCTGCTCCAGCCCGAGCAGTGGGGCGGCCTGCAGTGCGATCCGACCGTCTTCTACGAGGCGGTCCGCCGGCTGGCCAGCGCCTGTGGTTCCACCGGCTGGGTCGCATCGATCATCGGTGTCCACAACTGGCACCTGGCTCTCTTCGATCAGCAAGCCCAGCAAGACGTCTGGGGTGAGGACACTTCGGTCCGCATCTCCTCGTCGTACGCCCCGATGGGCGCCGGTGTGGTGACCGAAACCGGCGACGGCTACATCGTCAACGGCGCTTGGAACTGGTCGTCCGGTTCGGAACACGCCACCTGGGCGTTCCTCGGTGGCCCGGTCATCAAGGACGGCCGCCCGGTCGACTTCGGCAGCTTCCTGATCCCGCGTACCGAGTACACCATCGACGACGTCTGGAACGTGGTCGGCCTGCGTGGTACCGGCAGCAACACCGTCGTGGTCAAGGACGTATTCGTGCCGCGGCACCGCTTCCTGTCCTACAAGTCGATGAACGACGGCACCGCCGGCGGCTACCAGACCAACACCGCTCCGGTCTACAAGATGCCTTGGGGCACTGTGCATCCCACCACCATCTCGGCACCGATCGTCGGTATGGCCTACGGCGCCTACGAGGCGCACGTCGAGCACCAGGGCAAGCGCGTCCGTGCCGCGTTCGCCGGTGAGAAGTCCAAAGACGATCCGTTCGCCAAGGTGCGGATCGCCGAGGCGGCCAGCGACATCGACGCCGCCTGGCGTCAGCTGATCGGCAACGTCGGTGACGAGTATGCATTGCTGTTGGCCGACAAGGAGATTCCGTTCGAGCTGCGGGCCCGGGCCCGCCGGGACCAGGTTCGTGCCACCGGCCGGGCGATCGCGTCCGTCGACCGGCTCTTCGAGGCGGCCGGCGCCACCGCACTGGCGAATGGCACTCCGCTGCAGCGGTTCTGGCGTGATGCACATGCCGGGCGGGTGCACGCGGCCAACGAGCCCGAGCGCGCCTACCTGATCTTCGGGAACAACGAATTCGGTCTGCCCCCGGCAGACACCATGGTCTGATGACTGCGGTATCTGAGGTCACCTTCGAAGCGACGTCGCGGTATGCGCAGGTGCGTGATGACATGCGCCTGCACTACCACGAGGCCGGCGACCCGGCCGCCGAGACGATCGTGCTGTTGCACGGCGGCGGCCCGGGCGCGTCGAGCTGGTCGAACTTCTCGAAGAACATCGCGGTGCTGGCCCGGCACTTCCATGTGCTGGCCGTCGATCAGCCCGGTTACGGGCTGTCGGACAAGCACACCGAGCACGAGCAGTACAACCGGTACAGCGCCACTGCGTTGCTCAACCTGTTCGACCACCTGGGCATCGAACGTGCTGCGCTGGTGGGCAATTCGCTCGGCGGCGGCACCGCGGTGCTGTTCGCGCTGGACCACCCGAAGCGGGCCGGCCGGCTTGTGCTGATGGGCCCGGGCGGCCTGTCGGTGAATCTGTTCGCGCCGGACCCCACCGAGGGCGTCAAGCTGCTCGGCAAGTTTTCGTATCAGCCAACCCGGGAGAACCTTGAGGCGTTCCTGCGCATCATGGTGTTCGACCAGAGCCTGGTCACCCCGGAACTGATCGAGGAACGTTTCGCGATCGCCAGCACCCCGGAATCTCTGGCCGCCACCCGCGCGATGGGTAAGTCGTTCGCCGGGGCGGACTTTGAGCTCGGCATGATGTGGCGCGAGGTGTACAAGCTGCGCCAGCCGGTGCTGTTGATCTGGGGTCGTGAGGACCGGGTCAATCCGCTCGACGGTGCGCTGGTGGCGCTCAAGCAGATTCCGCGAGTGCAGTTGCACGTGTTCGGTCAGTGCGGGCACTGGGCGCAGCTCGAGAAGTTCGACGAGTTCAACAAGCTGACCCTCGATTTCCTGGGCGGCTAGAGGAGACATGGCATGACGACGATCAAGGCGCTCGGTTACATGCGCATCGAGGCCACCGACATCGCGGCGTGGCGCGAATTCGGGCTCAAGGTGCTCGGCATGATGGAGGGCGAGGGCACCAACCCCGACGCGCTCTACCTGCGCATGGACGACGTTGCCGCTCGTTTGGTGATCGTGCCCGGCGAGAAGGACCGGTTGCTGGCCTCGGGCTGGGAGGTCGCGGACGCGCCCGCGCTGGAACAGCTGAAGGAAACCCTGACCGCCAAGGGTGTCGCGTTCGCCGCGGGCACGAAGGAAGAGCTCGCCGACCGCAAGGTCGAGGGCATGATCAGCTTCCAGGACCCGGCCGGCAACACCATTGAGGTGTTCTACGGCATCCAGTACCTGGGCCGCCGGTTTGTCAGCCCCTACGGCCACAAGTTCGTCACCGCCGAGCAGGGCCTCGGACACGTCGTACTGACCTGCGACGACGACGCTGCCGCGCAGGCTTTCTACCAGGACGTGCTGGGCTTCCGGCTGCGTGACTCGATGCGGCTGCCTCCGCAGATCGCGGGCCGGCCGGCCGACGGCGACCCGGTGTGGCTGCGCTTCTACGGCTGCAACCCGCGCCACCACGCGCTCGCCTTCATGCCGATGCCCAACCCGACCGGCATCGTGCACCTCATGGTCGAGGTGGAGAACTCCGACGACGTCGGCCTGTGCCTGGACCGCGCCACACGCAAGAAGGTCAAGATGTCGGCCACGCTGGGTCGGCACATCAATGACAAGATGCTGTCCTTCTACATGAAGACGCCGGGTGGCTTCGACATGGAATTCGGTTGCGAGGGACTCGAAGTCGAGGATGAGAGCTGGATCGCGCGGGAGAGCGTAGGCATCAGCCTCTGGGGCCACGACTTCAGCGTCGGGTTCAAGTAAGCTCCGGCGGACCGACGAGCGCTTGCGCGAGGAGCCATTGTGATGACCGACATCCCGCAGATCGACCCCCGCACGTTCCGAAATGTGCTCGGGCAGTTCTGTACCGGCATCACCGTCATCACCACCGTGCATGACGGTGTGCCGATCGGTTTCGCCTGCCAGTCGTTCGCGGCGCTGTCGCTGGACCCGCCGCTGGTGCTGTTCTGCCCGACCAAGCATTCCCGGGCGTGGCAGGCCATCGAAGCCAGCGGTAAGTTCTGCGTCAACATGCTGCACGAGAACCAGCAGCACGTCTCGGCGCAGTTCGGCTCGAAGGATGACGATAAGTTCGCCGGAATCGATTGGCGCACTTCGGGACTGGGCTCACCGGTGATCGACGGCGGGCTGGCGCACATCGATTGCACCGTGCACTCGGTCCATGACGGCGGCGATCACTTCGTGGTTTTCGGTGCGGTGCAGTCGATGTCCGAACCGCAAGCGATCAAACCTCGTCCTTTATTGTTCTACCGCGGTGAGTACACCGGCATCGAGCCGGACAAGAACACCCCGGCGCATTGGCGCGATGACCTGGAGGCGTTCTTGACCACGACAACCGAGGACACCTGGCTATAGTCGCGCCATGAGCGCGCCGATCCGGTCCGGGCTGCGACGGGTAGTGGTGGCCTCCATGGCCGGCACAGTCGTCGAGTGGTACGAGTTCTTCCTGTACGGCACCGCTGCCGCGATCGTATTCAGCAAGGTGTTCTTCGGGCAGAGCGGCAACGACCTCGACGCCATCCTCGCGGCGTTCGTCACCTACGCGGTGGGCTTCGTCGCGCGTCCGCTCGGCGGGGTCGTCTTCGGCCATTTCGGCGACAAGTACGGCCGAAAGACGTTGCTGCAGTTGTCTTTACTGCTGGTCGGTGCGGCCACGTTCCTGATGGGCTGCCTACCGACCTACGGTCAGATCGGCTACTGGGCACCTGCCTTGTTGGTGGTCCTGCGCTTCATCCAGGGTTTCGCCGTTGGGGGCGAGTGGGGTGGCGCGGTACTCCTGGTCGCCGAACACAGCCCGGCGTCGAGCCGGGGTTTCTGGTCGAGCTGGCCGCAAGCCGGGGTTCCGGTGGGCAACATTCTGGCTACGGTGGTGCTGCTGACGCTCACCGCGACGCTGCCAGAGGCTCAGTTCCTGGCCTGGGGCTGGCGGGTGGCCTTCTGGTTGTCGGCGGTGGTGGTGCTGGTCGGATACTACGTGCGCACCAAGGTCTCCGATGCGCCGATCTTCGTGGCGGCGCAGCAAGAGGCCGAACAGGCCAAGGCGTCGTCACTCAGTGTGGTCGAGGTGCTGCGGAGCTATCCGGGCAAGGTGCTGACCGCGATGGGCCTGCGGTTCGCCGAGAACATCATGTATTACCTGGTGGTCACGTTCTCCATCACGTACCTGAAAGTGCATGCGGGCGTGAGTACTTCGGCGATCTTGTGGTACCTGCTGGTGGCCCACGCGGTGCACCTGGTGGTGATTCCGGTGGCGGGCGCGTTGTCGGACCGGATCGGCCGCCGGCCGGTGTACCTGATCGGGACGCTACTCACCGCGGCTTGGGGATTCGTCGCGTTCCCGATGATGGACAGCAAGCACTACGGCATCATCATGACGGCGATCACTGCCGGCCTGGTGGCGCACGCCTTCATGTACGCGCCGCAGCCGGCATTGATGGCCGAGATGTTCCCGACCCGGATGCGCTATTCCGGTGTGTCCCTTGGTTATCAGGTGACGGCGATTTTCGCGGGGTCGTTGGCGCCGATCATCGCGGTGCGGCTGCTCAAGGTCTACCACTCGGCGGTGCCGATCGCCCTGTATCTGGCCGGGGCGTGCGTGGTGACGCTGGTCGCGTTGGCCTTCGCCCGGGAGACGGCGGGCATCGACCTGGCCGATGTGGACCGCGCTGAGAGTGAGCGTGCGGTCTGTGCCGTCGGGTGAGCCTACGAACCGTCCTGCATCGAGGCTTCCCACAGGCCACGGCCGAGTTCGGACAGCCGCAGTGTGAGCTTCTCCAGCCGAGCCGGGAACGGTCCCCGGGAGGCGTCCTTGACGGCCTTGAGCACCATGGACTCCGCGGTGAGGATCTCGTAGTCGTCCTTCAGCGCCGGGTCTTCGGGGTTGGTCTCGACCAACCCGAGCGCCAGGAGGTGGCTGACGTACTGGGGCACCATCTGCGGGAGGGCGACGTTGGCGGTGCGGCCGATGAGGCAGGCGTTCTCCAATGTGGCCACGCTGCGGTTCCGTGGGTAGACATTCACCAGCGGGGACGACTCGTTGTCCGAGAGCGCGCCGATGATCCGGGCCTCGTCGGCAACCAACTGATCGAGCAACCGGTGGTAGAGCTCGGTGCGACCGTCGGCGGTGCTCTGATCGAGAGCGCGGTCCAGCAGCCCGCCGAGTTTTCCGTGCAGCGACTGCGGGGCGGGTTGTTTCTGCGGCGCCGGCGCGGGGGTGCGTTCCGGGGCCATCTCAATTGCTTCGATGCTGCTCTTGGTGGCGACCGCCAGCTGCTCGCCGCCCCAGGCAGCCAGCTTGAAGCCGAACTTCGCGACCCCGAGCGCGCGATTGGCCAGGCCGAGCGGATCGAATCGCTTCGGGATCGCCAAACCCCCGCGCGGCGTCGAGATCGCGATGGCGATCTCCCCGAGCGGTGTGGACAGCTTGATGCCGTGCCGCTCGTGGCCTTCGCGGTTCACCGGCGAGTCGTCTGTGACGTCCGGCTCGGTGTTGTCGATTTCCTGGGACATAGCGCGTCGATGGTACCGGCCTGACCGCTCTTCACGCTGGTTGTGTGGCAAGTGCGACAGTCCGGGGTGATCGACCGGACTCGCTCATGTGGTCCGGAACTCGAAATTTTCGGCCGATCCCGGCGCCCGAACGGAGCAGGGTCGGATTCGGATCATCGCCTACTTCGCGTTCGGACACGACACGTCGACGTAGACGGTCGACAGCCTGCCGGTGGCAGCCGTGGCACCGTCGGGGTTGTGAATGGCAATGACCTGGCATTCCGACAACGGCACGTTTGGCGGCCCCGTCAGGAACTGAACCTCGGTGTCGTAACCACTGGCCTCGAGCGCGTTGATGGTTTCCTCCGCGGAGGTGTCTCCGGGACGCGGGATGACGGGGTCCGCCGCGGCGCTCGGCACGCCGAGCACTGACAGGGCTGCGACGGCGCCAATCTGCACGAGCCCGGTGCCGGCTGCCTTGAGGTAAAGCGATCTCATTCGTGGTCCTCGTCGTCGTAGGCTCGACTTGCGCTGGGCTGTCGACGCTCGTCGTGTCTGTCATCAGTTCACCGGTGTTTGTAAACTGTTGCCGGACAGAGATTTCAGCAGCCGGTGGGGCAGGCTACGTCCACGTATGCGGTCGGAGACGTGCCGACTGAGTCCGAGCCGCTGGTGAGCGTGTTGATATTGGCGATTGTGCACTGGGACAGCGGAGCGCTGGCGGTACCGCTCAATTGAACGTCGTAGCCCTGGCTTTTGAGGCTGTTGATGGCGTCTTCGGCGGTGGAGCCGAGGCTTGCCGTCGCGGCGTCAGCAGTGCTTGCGAGTGCCGTGGCCGCCCCGGCCAGTAGACCGGCGAGAGTGGCGACGGTGGCGAGTGATTTGTTCATCGGAAGGGTTCCCTTCAATGTTGGCACGTGGAAGTTATTGGGTGAGTGGCGATCCGGTACTGATAATCAGCTCATGCGGTCGATCGGAGCGCAATGCTCCGCGTCCATCCGTCAGGAATCGGTAATGTCGCCGGACGTCGATGTCATCGAATCGTCAGTAGTCCGAACCGGTGTCGACAAATAGGCTGGCGGGGTGCGGAGCAATCGCAGAGACCTTTTTACGGCTGCCGCCGGCGCGGTTCTTGTCGCGGTGGCTTTCGTTGTGCCCCAGATGCACTTGGGTATCGTCACCCCACTCATCAACAGCACCGCGCGTCGAGTTCATGATTTCGCCAACGCGGCGCCGATTTTCGGCTGGTGGGACGCCCACATCGGTTGGGGCACGGTACCCGCGATCGCCATCGGAGTGGGGGTGGTGTGCTGGGGGCAGCAGGTCACGGCGCGGCTGGCCTGGCGGCCGTTGCTGTTCGTCACCTGGGCGACCTCGTTTGCCTGGGCGTTCGCACTGGCCATGATCGACGGGTGGCAACTCGGATTCGCCGGACGGCTCGCCGCGCCCCCCGAGTATCTGCGCCAGGTGCCGACGATTACCGACATTCCGACCGCGCTGCAGACGTTCTCGAGCAGAATTCTTGATTTCCAGCCGAATTCGTGGATTGCCCATGTATCGGGCCATCCGCCGGGCGCATTGTTGACCTTCGTCTGGCTGGACCGCATCGGACTCGGTGGCGGTGCCTGGGCGGCGGTGTGGTGTGTGCTGATCGGTTCCAGCGCCGCAGCCGCGATCACCGTCGCCACCCGAGCGCTGAACGACGAGCCGACCGCGCGGACTGTTGCTCCCTTCGTCGCTACGGCACCTACCGCGATCTGGATTGCGGTGTCGGCGGACGCATACTTTGCCGGTGTCGCCGCATGGGGTGTCGCGCTGTTGGCGCTGGTTGCCCGGAACAAGGCCAGGTGGCCATGGCTGACCGCATTCGTCGCCGGTCTACTGTTCGGGTGGGCGCTGTTCCTCAACTACGGGTTGGCGTTGATTGCATTATTGGCCGTTGCGGTGCTGATCGCAGCGGTCGACCGACGGTCCGCGGTGCGGGCCGCGCTCCCGGCTCTGGTGGCTATAGCCTTGGTAGCGGCAGCGTTCGCCGTGGCCGGGTTCTGGTGGCTTGACGGATATACCCTTGTACAACAACGGTATTGGCAGGGCATTGCGCACGATCGGCCATTCCAGTATTGGTCGTGGGCGAACCTGGCGTCGGTGGTGTGCGCGATCGGGCTCGGCAGCGTGGCCGGCGTGAGCCGGGCGTTCGACCTGACGGCCATCAAGCGGCGTTCAGGACTGCATCTGGTGATCTTGGCTGCGGTGGCGGCAATTGTGTGTGCGGATCTGAGCATGCTGAGCAAGGCGGAGACCGAACGAATCTGGTTGCCGTTCACCGTGTGGCTCACCAGCGCCGGCGCTTTGACGCCGGGTCCGTCACGGCGATGGTGGCTGGCTGTCAATATCCTTGGCGCCCTTGCTCTCAACCATCTGATTTTGACGAATTGGTAGCCGCCCGACGAGCAGGTGGTAACCCGGCACGCACACCCATACGATCGCGATGGCGATGAGCAGACCGGCGTGGTAATCCCGGTCGAGGACGGTGGCATTGTCCGGCGCAATTCCCGGCTTGGTGTAGACCGGGATGGCCAGTAGCGCCAACACGACGGTGCAGAGCGATGCGACCGCGACCGGGGTGGCCCAGCGGCCCGGAAGGATTCGCCGGCCCACGGCGCCGAGTGCCACGCACACCGGCGCGAACACGAAGTCATGGACGAGTACGCCGATCAATGCCCACAACAGGATTCGCTTTATGATGATCAGTGGGTTATCCGCCAACAGCACTGCGCCATAGGCGCCTAGTGCCAACCCGGCGGCCAACAAGCTGGCGCGAAGCGTCGTCATCATGGGATCACCTCAATACGCGCTAGCCATTTGGTCTGGAGCACACCAGGTCTGGTGGGCGCGATCAAGCGGCACGGGTATCCGTGATCGAGATCAAGCGGTGCGCCGTTGAGCCGCAATGCGATGAGGGTCTGCCGGTCGCGGGCGTGGCCGGCGGGAAGCACTGTTCTCGAATATGGGCCCGGCGGTTCCAGGGAGATCATCCGGACATCGTTGTGCGCGTCTGCGTCTACCGCGGCGAGCAGGTCCGCCAGCACCACTCCGGTCCATTCGGCGTCAGCGCTCCAGCCCTCGACACATGCGATGGGCAACCGATGGGTGGCCTGTGGCATGGCCACCAATTCGGTGAGGCTGAATGCCCGCGACCTCGTGCCGTTGGCGACGGTGAGGCGGTAGTCGGCAGATTGTGCGGCGCCCAGCACACCGGCAGCCCAGGCCGTCCGATTGATCGGAACTCCTTGCGGGCCTTGGCCGGAGCGCGGCGCCAGCACGGACACGCGCCGCAGCAGAGGTACGGTCTGACCGGCCGTCACCGCCGTGGCGACCGCGGCGGCGACCCAGGTGGCGCGCAGCACGGTGCGGCGATCAGGCCCCTCCGAAGGCAGGAAGGTCGATTCGTGCAGAGGTTCGGCCAAAGCCCGAGTGACCACGGGGAGTTTTACGGCGAGATGAACGAGCACGGCGCCGGCGGCCACGTAGGACATGGCGTAGTGGCTGGTGGTGAAGAAGAATTCGAAGGCATACCAGTGCGCTGTGTTGAGCAGCCCCGTGCTGAGCTGAAAGAGTATCGAGCCGACCAGAACCAGGATCGATGCGCGTTCCAGCTGACGTGTCAGCCCGCCGATGATCGGACGCTCGAACAGTTTCGGCCAAACCGACCAGAGTTTGACGACTACCAGGGGCACGGCTGCGATGCCGGATGCCACGTGCAGTCCCTGGGTCAACTGGTACAGCCAGACCGGGCGGGTGGGCCAGAAGAACCAGGGCTGCGGGTGCTGGATGAAGTGACTGATCAACCCGGTGATGAAGCAGACCGTGATGGTGACGCCGAGAGCGATGCCCACGCGCGCGGTGATCGCCGTGCCCCGTAAGGTCGTCCGCGAGGTGTCGGCGGTCATGGCGCGGCCAATTCGGCCACTACCCGGGAGCCGACCCGATTGAGGGCGACCAGTTCGAGGCCGGCGTTGAGGGCCAGGGCTGAAGCGTGGTCCGCGCCCACGGATGCCCAGGGAAACCACGGACCGATGACTTGAGATGACTCCAACCGGACCCGTTGCAGCTGTATCCCACTGATATCGGAGTCGAATTCCGCCACACAGCGTCCACCCGGCCGCAGCAGTTCGCGGGCCCGGCGCAATGTCCGATGAGGATCTCCGCCCAGCCCGACATTGCCGTCGGCCAATAGCACGGTCTGCCAACGTCCGGTACCCGGCAATCGGTCAAAGATGTCTCGCCGCAGCGCGGGTGCGCCGCTGCGGCGGGCGAATTCGACTGCAGTGGCGGATAAATCGACGCCCAGAGCCGGAATGCCCCGCTTCACCAGTCTCGCCACAAAACGTCCCGGCCCGCACCCCAGGTCGATGGTCGCGCCGACGCACATAGTGACCACCGTGCGATCGAATCGCCGGTCGGCGCGACGGCCGCCCAGCCAACTGTCCACCGGCAGCGGGCGCAACCGTCCATCGTCGTGCCGTACCCAGCAGCGTTCGCCGCGGAGCGCCTGTTCGTACAGGTTGCCGAACACCTCAATCCCCAATCGCCCGCGTAGCTTGAACGAACCTGCTGTCGGGGGCGCATTCGCCGCGCACGGCAATCACATCGGCGGCGGTGTCCACATCGTCGAGTACTGGGGCGACGCCCACGCGTATGCCCAGTTTCTGCAACGCCGCCAGCGTGCAGGACCCCGTATCCGGTTGTGACATCGGAACCGTCCGGAGACATCCGGCCAGATGCGGGTTGGTCAGGCCGAGCAGCCACCAGCCGCCGTCCCGGGCCGGCCCGATGAGGGCGTCGTGGCGGCGCAGGCGGCGAGCGCAGTCAACGATCAGGTCCGCGGTGATCTGCGGGGTGTCCATCCCGATCTGCAGAAAGGCGAGTCCCGGCTGTGATGTCGCGGCGTCGGCATGCGCGTTCGCCAGCCTCTCGGCGAGCCCGACGCCGCGTTGGCCGATAACCATGAAATTAGCTGCTCGGGAGCGTATTTCGGCTCCACACACCGCCGCGTCGAGATCCCCGGACAGCGCCAGTACCCGGGCGGCCACCGGGGCCGCCGCCACAGTGTCGAGGGTGTCCAGTACCGCCGCGGCCGCCACAGCGGCGGACGCTTGCGCCCCGATGGTGGCGGCAAGTCGGGTTTTCACCTCACCGGGAACCGGTGCCTTGGCCACCACGAGAATGCCGACCGGGTTGTTGGACGAAGCGCCGGTCATCATGATGCTGCGCGCAAAAAATCAAGGGCCGCAATGGCGCTTCCGGTCAGTGAGCCGGTCACCTTTGACTTACCGCCGGTACGCGGGCCGTAGGCGACGTCGCGCTCGACGATCCGCCAGCGGGCGCGAGCCGCACGGACCAGCAACTCCACTGGGTACCCGGAGCGCCGATCGGTCACGCCGAGGGCCAGCAGTGCCTGGCGCCGACCCACCCGCAGCGGCGCAATGTCGTGGACGGGCAGCCGGTAGCGGAACCGCAGCCACCAACAGACGAGCATGTTGCCCAACCGTGCGTGCCACGGCCACCGGAGCCCGGGGACGGGACGGCGACGTCCCACCACGAGATCGACGTCGTCACGCAGCTCGGCGACGAGGCGCGGTAGATCGGCCGGGTCCAATGACCCGTCCGCGTCAAGGACCGCAACAATCGGTGTCCGAGCCGCCGAGACCCCGGCGTGAACGGCAGCCCCATATCCCGCCTGTAGCTCGGTGACGACGTGCGCGCCCAGCCCGCGGGCGACCTCCGCAGTGCCGTCAGTGCTGTTGTTGTCGATGACCAGGACGGCGTACTCCGGTGGCACCGCACCCAGTACATCCGGCAGTGATGCAGCTTCGTCGAGACACGGCAGCAGGACAGTCACCAATGATTCGGCCATGCCTTCACGCTAGGGGCGCATCGCCCCGCGTGGAAGTGCCAAATCATGACGAAACCGTGACATCACTGCAGGTAGTGGCGTTGTCAGGCTAGAATCGGACCAATGACACGAGTCCTGGTTGCCGATGACGACACGGTCGTTTGTGATGTCGTCCGGCGTTATCTCGAACGCGACGGCCATGACGTCTCGGTCGCCAGCGACGGACTCCAGGCACTGCAGATCCTGTCTGCCGAACGCATTGACGCGGCTGTGCTCGACGTGATGATGCCCGGCCGTGACGGACTGAGTCTGTGCGCGACTATGCGGCACGGCGACGACTACTCCATCCCGGTGATCTTGCTGACGGCCATGGGGGAGGAGGACGATCGCATCGCCGGACTGGAAGCCGGCGCCGACGACTACGTCACCAAACCCTTCAGCCCACGTGAACTCATGCTTCGCGTCCGCTCGGTCATGCGCCGGCACAGCATGACCGCGACTGCCCAGCCGGCGCTGCTGTCGGCCGGTGCGATCGAGTTGTCGACGACCACCCGGATGGTCACCGCTGGAGGTGAAGTCGTCTCACTGACAAACCGGGAGTTCGATCTGCTCACCTTCTTTCTGACCCATGCTGATGCCGTCTTCTCCCGCGAGGAACTACTGAAGCAGGTGTGGGAATGGGATTTCGGTGATCTGTCGACGGTGACTGTCCACGTGAAGCGGTTGCGCCGAAAACTTGGCGACCACCACCGGTTGCAGACGGTATGGGGCCGCGGCTATCTGTGGTCGACAACACCGGTGCTGGGGCCGGG
This sequence comes from Mycobacterium sp., assembly GCA_031292695.1. Lineage (GTDB taxonomy): Bacteria > Actinomycetota > Actinomycetes > Mycobacteriales > Mycobacteriaceae > Mycobacterium. The sequence goes on from JARLGS010000957.1 coordinate 39,689, forward strand.
TGACTCTGCCTCGCAATGGATTCAAGGCTGATGCCCGCCGACTTCTGGCAGATTGTCGGCTGGGCGTTGGCCTGCTCCGCTCCGATGGTTCTCGCCGGAGCCATCGTCATTCGCCTTGCCCGGTCGTGGTCGTTGGCGCTCAGCATGGTCGCGTTGGTGCTGATCCCGACGCTGGCGACATTCACCGGTGTTCTCGGTGCCAGCGGATTCATGATCACCGACACATTCGAGCGAATCGCGATCGTGTTGGTCATCGTCTCTCTGGTTACGGTGCCCGCGGCGGTTGCCCTGGCCAGATATCAAGCCCGACGGACGGTGTGGGAGAAGGAGATTCGTGAATCAGAACGGGCTGCTGAACACTCCCGCCGTCGGCTGGTGGCGTTCGTCAGTCATGATCTGCGCACGCCGCTGGCCGGTATCAGAGCCGTCTCGGAAGCTATCGCCGACGGTGTGGTGGGGCCTGCCGACATCAGCGCGCGGGCCAAATACATTGAACTCGAGTCGATCCGGCTGTCTGAAATGGTTGACGACCTCTTCGAGATGTCGAAGATCAACGCGGGGGCGGTGCAGCCCGCGTACGACCGGGTGGCGCTGGACGAAGTGGTCGACGACGTGCTGGCGGCTCATCGCATCGCTGCCGAGCGTGCCGGCGTGCTGCTCAAGGCCACACTGCCCGAGCAACCCATCCGGGTGATCGGCAGTGACCGCGCCCTGGTGCGGGTGCTGTCGAACCTGGTGGCCAATGCGATCGCGCACACCCCCAACGGCGGTCACGTTGAGCTGGCTCTCGGTTCCGACGAGAACGAAGCTTGGGCACGGGTGGACGACACCGGAGTCGGAATCGACGAGGCCGATCTACCAAGGGTTTTCGATGTGGCCTACCGAGGCTCGAACGGTCGTGTCCCGCGCCAGGATTCGTCGCTGCCCAGCGGGTCCGGACTGGGGCTGGCGATTGCTGCCGGGCTCGTGCAGGCGCACCGCGGCACGCTGTCGGCGCACAACCTCGAGACCGGCGCGCGCTTCGAGGTGCGACTGCCCTTGGCGACTGAGGACTGATCCGTGAAGCTACTGCCGTTTGTCCTGCAGCACCCCGACGCGAGCGGTTGTGCTGCGTCATGAGGGTCCTGGTAACTGGCGCAGCGGGCTTCATAGGCTCGCGGGTCAGCGCTGCATTGGCAGCTGTCGGTCACGATGTGGTGGCAGTCGACGCGATGCTTGCCTCCGCTCACGGCGACGAGGCCACCGTCCCGGACGGCGGCCACAAACTTGACGTTCGTGATTCGTCGGGTCTGGCTCGACTGCTCAAGGGCGTCGACGTCGTGTGCCACCAGGCGGCTGTGGTCGGCGCCGGAGTGAACCCGCGCGATGCGCCCGCCTATGCACAGCACAACGACTACGCGACGAGTGTGCTACTCGCCGAGATGTATTCGGCCCAGTGCACGCGTCTGGTCCTGGCCTCGTCGATGGTGGTGTACGGCCAGGGGCAGTACGAATGCGCGCGCCACGGACCCGTTGATCCATCGCCCCGGGAGCGGCAGGACCTCGATGCCGGGATCTTCGAGCACCGATGCCCTGTCGGCGCAGAGGAGCTGGCGTGGCGACCGGTACCCGAAGACGCTCCGTTGCGGCCGCGCAGCCTCTACGCCGCAAGCAAAGTGGCGCAGGAGCATTATGCGCTCGCCTGGGCGGAAGCCACGAGTGCGTCGGTGATCGCGCTGCGCTACCACAACGCGTACGGCCCGTACATGCCGCGGGACACCCCGTACTCGGGAGTCGCGGCCATATTTCGGTCACAACTTGAGTCTGGCAGTACCCCAGCGGTGTTCGAAGATGGCGGGCAAATGCGTGACTTCGTTCACGTCGACGACATCGCGGCCGCGAATGTCGCGGCCATCGAGGCCGATCTCGGCGACGGCTTTTCACCGTTCAATGTTTGTTCGGGTCGGCCGGTGTCGATCTTCGACGTGGCTGCGTCGCTGTGCGCGACACTGGGGCGGGCTCGTCCGACAGTCACCGGGCAATACCGCTCTGGTGACGTCCGCCATATCGTGGCAGATCCGACACGAGCCGCCGCCGTGCTGGGATTTCGGGCCGCCATCGAACCCTCGATTGGGCTGCGCCAGTTCGCTTATGACCCGTTGAGGGACATCCCCGTCTGTTGACCGAGCCGATCACCTTCGGGCAATTTGCAGGCGTACTCCTTCACATTTGGCTGATGTGGTGATGCCGGCGGGTCAGAACGCGGCGAGCCAGGGCCCCAGGCGCCGCAGCGCTTCCTCGATATCGGACTTCGGCCCGGCGAAGGACAGCCGCACGAACGATCCACCGTGCTGGGTGTCGAAGTCCACCCCGGGAGCGATCGCCAGGCCGGTTTCGGCGAGCAGCTTCTCGCAGAACGCCAAGGAGTCGGTCGAATACTGCGAGATGTCGGCGTACACGTAGAACGCGCCGTCGGCGGGAGCCAGCTTGTCCAAGCCCACTTCGGCCAGGCCGTGCAGCAGCAGCGCCCGGTTCTCGGCATAGTGGTGCACCAGGGCGTCGGCCTCGGCCACCGACTCCGGGGTGAATGCCGCGACGGCCGCGTACTGCGGCAGTGTCGGCGGGCAAATGGAGAAGTTGCCGGTCAGGCAGTCGACGGCGCGCCGGAACGGCTCGGGCACCAGCAGCCAGCCCAGCCGCCAGCCGGTCATCGCGAAATACTTCGAAAAGCTGTTCACCACAATCGCATTGCGCGAGGTCTCCCAGGCGCAGCTGGTCGCCGGGGCATCGTCGTAGACCAGGCCGTGGTAGAGCTCGTCGCTGACCAACTGCACGCCGTTGCCGTCGCACCAGGTGGCGATGGCGGCCAGATCCTCGGCCGGCAGTACGGTGCCGGTCGGGTTGGCCGGGCTGGCGATGATCAATCCCTTGACCGGCGGATCCAACGCGGCAAGCATGTCGACCGTTGGCTGGAAACGGGTTTCGGGTCCGCACGGCACCTCGACGACCTCGCAGCCGAGGGCCGACAGGATGTTCCGGTAACACGGATACCCGGGGCTGGTCACCGCAACGCGGTCGCCGGCATCGAAGCAGGACAGAAACGTCAGCAGGAAGCCGCCGGTCGATCCGGTGGTGATGACGACGGCGTCGGGTTCCACCTCGATGCCGTACCGGTCGAGGTACGACGCGGCAATCGCTTCCCGAAGCTCCGGAATGCCCAGTGCGACGGTGTATCCCAGGTTGTCATTGGCCAGGGCCTCAGCTGCGGCTGCCCGGATCGGCGCCGGTGCCTGTGCGGC